>NZ_RHFI01000012.1:0-55831 GCF_003718685.1 Marichromatium sp. AB31
TGTACAACTGCTTTTTCAGCCGGTTGAATCCATTTTTGGTCACATGGTTGGAGTGACACTGCGGACATGTCAGATACATCTTCTTCATCCTTAAAGCAAGAGATTCTGATCTTATCGAAACCTATCGGTCAGGGCACTACCTAAAAATTTACCACACAAGTAAAAATTACTCGCTGCACTCTTGATTTTCCGGCGAGTGCCGGATCCCCTGAGATTGTATACTTGTTTACTGAATAACTCCGACCATTTCTGCGCCCATTCCTTGAGCGCTTGAATGGGAGTGTACCCTGTCCCCTCCCCCGAAATAGGTCCAGCGAATAATGGTGGCCGAGCAGAGGAGAGCCCACATGCGCAAGAGCAAGTACAGCGAGCAGCAGATCGTTGACGCACTGCGTCGCGCTGAGTCTGGAGTAGCCGTCAAGGACGTGTGCCGGGAGCTGGGTGTCAGCGCGGCGACCTTCTATCAATGGCGCTCGAAATGGAGGCTTCGGACCTGAAGCGGCTGCGCGCGCTGGAGGCGGCGCGCCCTGGCGGGTGAGTCCATGGCCGAGGGTGTGAGCAAGCGGCGCGTCTGTCGACTGCTCGGGCTGAGCCGCTCGGTGCTCGACGATCACGCCCGCCCACGTGACGACGGGCCGCTGATCAAGGCGCTGAGCGCGCTGGCCGAGCGCCATCCATACGCCGGGTCCCGCAAGCGCTATGTGCGGCTGCGCCGCGCCGGACATCCCACCAGGAACCACAAGCGTGTGAATTCCCAGGCCAACCAAGGCCCCAAGCATGTACGGCTCGATCGAGCCGAACGAGGATCATTGCATCATGAGCATCAAGGAATACCGCACCGCCATCGAAGCCAGGGGCGGCCTCCTGGTGGTCAGGGACACGCCGGGCGTGGCCTTCGGCGACCGGGTGCGGATCGAGAACCATGCGGGCCAGATCCGCAACGGTCAGGTCATCCGTGCGGCGGACGAGGAGGTGCTGATTCTGGTCTTCGAGGGCACGGATGATCTGGACCTGGAGAACACCTGGGTCCGCTTCCTCGACGAGCCGGTGGAGATCGCGCTCTCGCCCGAGATCCTGGGGCGCGAACTCAACGGCCTCGGCGAGCCGCGCGACGGGCGCCCGCCGGTACTCTCGGGGCTGCGGCGGCCGGTGGGCGGCTCGGCCATCAATCCGGCCGCCCGCACCTATCCGCGCGAGTTCATCCAGACCGGCGTCTCGACCATCGACGGGCTCAACAGCCTGGTGCGGGGGCAGAAGCTGCCGATCTTCTCGGGCTCGGGCCTGCCGCACAACCGGCTCGCGGCGCAGATCGTGCGTCAGGCCAGGCTGGTCGACGAGAACTCCAGCTTCTCGATCGTGTTCGCGGCCATGGGCGTTTCCTACGCCGACGCCAAGTTCTTCCGCGACGAGTTCGCCAACTCGGGCGTGCTGCGCAACGTGGTGATGTTCGTCAACCTCGCCGACGACCCGCCGGTGGAGCGGCTCACCCTCCCCCGCGCCGCGCTCACCGCCGCCGAGTATCTGGCCTATGATCTCGACCACCACGTGCTGGTGGTGCTCACCGACATGACCAACTACGCCGAGGCGCTGCGCGAGGTCGCCACCGCCAAGGGCGACGTGCCCGCGCGCAAGGGCTATCCGGGCTATCTCTACTCCGATCTGGCGGAACTCTACGAGCGCTGCGGTCGTATCCACGACCGGCGCGGGTCGATCACCATGATGCCGGTCGTCTCCATGCCCTCGGACGACATCACCCACCCCATCCCCGACCTCACCGGCTATATCACCGAGGGGCAGATCGTGCTCTCGCGCGAGCTGCACAATCGCGGCATCTATCCCCCGGTGCACATCTCGCCGAGCCTGTCGCGGCTGATGAAGGACGGCATCGGCAAGGACGACACCCGCGAGGACCACCCCCGGGTCGCCGCCCAGCTCTACAGCCTCTACGCCCGCGCCCAGGAGACCCGCAATCTCGCCTCGATCATCGGCGCCGACGAGCTGTCCGAGCGCGACCAGCGTTTCCTCGAATTCGCCGATGCCTTCGATGCCCAGTTCGTCACCCAGGGCGAGCACGAAGAACGCTCGATCATCGACACCCTGGATCTGGCCTGGCGGCTGATGGCGCGTTTCCCGCGCGAGCAGCTCACCCGACTCCACGAAACCGACCTCGCGCGACACCTGCCCCATGACGACTGACGACACCATCGACTGCGCCGACTGCCGTGCCTGCTGCTGTCGGCTCGAGGCGGTATGCCTGACCGACACCGGGGTGCCGGCGCGTTTCCTCACCGAGGACGCCTGGGGCCAGACCTGCATGCTCCGGCTCGACGACGGCTGGTGCGCCGCGCTCGATCGCGACACCCTGCGCTGTCGCATCTACGCGCAGCGCCCGCTGGTCTGTCGGCTGTTCGAGATGGGCGGCCCCGACTGTATCGACGCGCGCCAGGACGCCAACCTTGCCCCCTCGGACTGAGCACCGGAACCAGGCACCATGACCGAATCGCTGATCAAGATACCGCCGACCAAGAGCAGCCTGCTGCGGCTACAGCAGCAGGCGCAGTTCCTGATCGCCGGACACGATCTGCTCGAACGCAAGCGCGAGCTGCTCACCCGACTGGTCTACGAGCGCATCGACGAGTACCGCGCGCTGCGGCGCGAGGCCGAGACCGCGCTCGGCGCGGCCTATCACTGCCTCAGCCTCACCCACCTGCGCATGGGCAGTCGCGGTATCCGTCAGGCCGCGCTCGGCGCCGAGCCGGCGCTGCGCGTCAACGTCCTGCCGCACCGCGCGCTCGGCGTCGAGTACCCGGCGGTGGCCAGCGAGCGCCTGCCGCTCAAGCCCGTCGGCCTGCTCGGCACCGACGCGAGCTTCGACGCCACCCGCGCCAACCTCGCCGAGGCCGCGGTGCTGCTCGCCCGTCTCGGCGAGGTCGAGACCGCGCTGCACCGACTGATGGAGGAGCAGCGCAAGGCGCAGAAACGCGTCAACGCGCTCAAGTACAACATCATCCCCCGCTACCAGCGCACCATCCGCTTCATCCGCTCGGCGCTGGAAGAGGAAGAACGCAACGCCCTGTTCCAGGTGAAGCTGCTGCGCGAGAGACAGAGGTAGCGGCCGGGAGAATTGAACCGCAAAGACCCGAAGGGCGCGAAGACGATAGAAGAGAAAGGCGTTCAGACGTGTAGGCCGGGCAAAGCGCAACGTGCCCGGCGAGTGGGTTGCGAATCAGCTTCCAGCGGTCAACTTCCAGCCACCAGCCACCAGCCACCAGCCACCAGCCACCAGTCACCAGTCACCAGTCACCAGTCACCAGTCACCAGTCACCAGCCATGGGTCTCACACTGGAGACTGAAGGTTTCTCGTTGGTAGCGCATTCGTCGGCTCGTAGGGTGGGATGCGTGACCGTGCGAAGACGTTGAGGATCAGCGCCGAGGCCATCCGGTCACGCACCCCATCCCGAACGATCGATGACCGGTCGGGCGGGCGAGGCGCGCCAGCCCTCCCCACTGGAGGCTGAAGGCTGGTGCCTGGACGCTCCTGTTCGCCGCTCAAAGCTCCCGACCCAGTTCCACCATCCGGTCGAGCAGCGCGAACAGGGCCTGGTGGAGTCGGGCGTAGTGCTCGGGGGGCTGGGCGCGAATATGCTCGGGCGATTGCACGAAGGGGCCGGTCTCGGTGAGTTCGTCGGCGCAGTGGACGAGCAGCCGCTCGACGCCCTCGGTGGTCGCCTCCAGATGGCACTGCAGCCCCAGCACCCGGCCCTCGAAGAGAAAGCCCTGGTTGGCGCAGGCGGCGCTCGCGGCGAGCGGTTGCGCGCCCTCGGGCAGGGCGAAGGTGTCGCCGTGCCAGTGGAAGATCTCGAACCCCTCGGGCAGCGCCGCGAACAGCCCCGAGGCGCGACCCTCGGCGCTGAGTTCGAGCGGGAACCAGCCGATCTCGCGCTCGGGGTTGCGACACACCCGCGCGCCCAGCGCGGCGGCGATCTGCTGGGCGCCGAGACAGATGCCGATCAGGTTCTTGTCGGCGCCGATGGCGCGCGAGATGAACGCGCGTTCGGTGGCGAGCCAGGGATGGCGCTGCTCCTGATCGACCCCCATGGGACCGCCCATCACCACCAGCCAGTCGATCTCGGCGAGCGCGGGCAGCGGCTCGCCGAGATCGAGCCGTACCACCTGCAGCGCATGGCCGCGGGCACGCACCCAGTCGCCGATCGCCCCCGGCCCTTCGAAGGGGACATGTTGCAGGACACAAACGCGCATCGGATCATTCATCATCACGACCTCAGCAACCCGAACCCTCGGAGAGCAGGTCGAGATCGTTCTGGATCATCGCCTTGGCGCGATAGAGTCCGATCAGCGTCTTGGCATCGGTGATGGTGGCGTCATGACACCAATCGAGCGCCTGACTGAAGGGCAGCCAGTGGACCTCGATCAGCTCGCCGGGCTCGTGCGCGACCGGCTGGCTGGTGAGCCCGCGCGCCAGCCACAGATGGATGACCTCGGTGAACACCCCGGGCGAGGCGTGCATCGGCCCGAGATCGTTCCACTCCTCGGCCACCAGCCCGGCCTCCTCGGCCAGCTCGCGCACGGCGGTGCGCTGCGGCGTCTCGTCGGGATCGATGCGCCCGGCGGGCAGCTCCCACAGCCAGCCTCCGGCAGCGTGGCGGAACTGGCGCAGCAGACAGACCCGGTCCTGGTCGTCGAGCGCGACCGTGGCCGCACCACCGGGATGGCGGACGATCTCGAGCGCCACCTCGGCGCCGTCCGGCAGCTCTACCTGCTCGCGGTTGACGTCGATCACCTTGCCGGCGTACAGGGTCTCGCAGTTGATGATTCGGGCTTCGGACATGGCAACCTCGTTTCGCTATCAATGCGTTGCGGGGCATCGCACGCAAGGGCCGAGCGCGCCTCCGGGCCGTCTGCTCCGGACCTCCCCCGCTGACGCACGGAGCATAACCGTAACCCGGCGGCACTGTCGCCCCGGCGCGTCGATTTGGTGGGCACTCGCGCCAGGTTCTAAACTACCGCACCCTGTCCACCCGATTCGACAAGCCGGATCGGAGCAATACCTGCGAGGAGCGACGGCTTGACCCAAGACCCAATCATCATCTCCATCACCTTCAGCATCTATTTCGTCATCGTGCTGCTGATCGGCTGGTACGCCTATCAGCGCACCCGCGATCTCTCCGACTTCATCCTCGGTGGCCGCCGACTCGGCAGCGGGGTCGCGGCGCTCAGCGCCAGCGCCTCGGACATGAGCGGCTGGCTGCTGCTCGGCCTGCCCGGCTTCGCCTATGCCTCCGGGCTCGAGTCGATCTGGCTCGCCGGCGGCCTGCTGTTCGGCACCTGGCTCAACTGGCTCGTGGTCGCCGCCCGACTGCGCGTGTTCAGCTTCGCCTACGGCAACGCACTGACGCTGCCCGAATACTTCGCCAATCGCTTCGCCGACGCCAGCGGTCTGCTGCGCGGCATCGCGGCGGTGTTCATCCTGCTGTTCTTCCTGATCTACACCGCCTCCGGCCTGGTCGCCGGCGGCAAGCTGTTCGAGTCGGTCTTCGGCCTGCCCTATGTCTGGGCCGTCGGCATCGCGGTGCTCTCGATCATCGTCTACACCGCCATCGGCGGCTTCCTCGCCGTCTCCTGGACCGACGTGATGCAAGGCCTGCTGATGGCCGTGGCGCTGATCGCCGTGCCGATGCTCGCCATCGCCTTGGCCGGCGGCAGCGACAACGCGATCGATCAGCTCAACACCCTCAATCCCGAGCTGCTCGACCCCATGACCAAGATCGACGGCACCGCCATCGGCTGGATCGGCATCGTCTCGCTCGCCGCCTGGGGCCTCGGCTACTTCGGCCAGCCGCACGTGCTCGCGCGCTTCCAGGCGATCGCCTCGCCGCGCAAGGTGGCCACCGCACGCCGCATCGCCGTCACCTGGGTGGCGCTCACCCTGATCGGCGCCACCCTCACCGGGCTGGCCGGCATCATCACGCTCGATGCGCCGCTGCTCGACGACGCCCGCGAGACGGTGTTCATCGAGCTGGTCAACCTGCTGTTCCACCCGGTGATCGCCGGCATCCTGCTCGCGGCCATCCTCGCCGCGATCATGAGCACCGCCGACTCGCAGCTGCTGGTCAGCTCCTCGGCCTTCACCGAGGACGTCTACCGCACGCTGATGCGCCGCGAGGCCAGCGAGCGTGAGCTGGTGATGGTCGGGCGCGCGGCGGTGGTCAGCATCGCGCTGTTCGCCTTCGCCCTGGCGATGGACCCGGATGCCATGGTGCTCGATCTGGTCGCCTATGCCTGGGCCGGGTTCGGCGCCGCCTTCGGCGCGCCGCTGGTGCTCTCGCTCTACTGGCGGCGGATGACGCGCCTGGGCGCGCTCGCCGGCATCATCGTCGGCGGTCTCACCGTGGTGGTGTGGAAGCAGCTCGACGGCGGTCTGTTCGCGCTCTACGAGATCGTCCCCGGCATGCTGTTCTCGGCCCTCGCGGTGGTGATCGTCAGCCTGTTCGATCGTCAGGGTCAGGAGCACCTCGGCGAGCGCTTCGACGAGGTGCGCGAGCAGTTGCGTGTCGAGATGCGCGGCTGATCCCCGCCCCACGAGACGTGCAAGGCGTCTCGGCGGCGCCGCCCCGGCGGGACCGGGGCGGCGCCCATCGTCAACGATCGGCACGACACCGCCAGCAGGGCTGCATGCTCACCGGAGTGTTCATCTCCCCGTAACCGATCGTACATAGAATGAAACCCAACAGACCCCGACCCCAGGCGCCCGTGCCCCAGCGGCACGAGGGCCGCGCCAGTCGCTCCGATCCGAGCTCTTTGGCGACGCCGCGCCGACGCCGCGCCCATTGCACCCAGGACCCCCGAAGATGCCCACCATTCTTGTCATCGACGACGAACCGGATATCCGCGAAGTGATGCGCTTTGCGCTCGAGAGCGCGGAGTTCCGCGTGCTCGAGGCCGGTCATGCCGACGAGGCCCGCAAGCTGCTCGCCAGCGACCAACCCGACCTCATCCTGCTCGACTGGATGCTGCCCGGGCGCTCCGGCCTGGAGCTGGCCCAGCAACTCAAGCAGAACCCCAAGACCCGCGGTCTGCCGATCATCATGATCAGCGCCCGGGGCGAGGAGGAGGATCGCGTCAAGGGGCTCGACACCGGCGCCGACGACTACATCGCCAAGCCTTTCTCGCCGCGCGAGATGATCGCCCGCACCAAGGCGGTGCTGCGCCGCGCCAAGCCGAGCGAACCGGCCGACGAGATCGAGATCGGCGGACTGCGCATCGACAACATCGGACACCGCGTCAGCGCCAACGGCCGCCCGGTGGAGGTCGCCCCCACCGAGTATCGTCTGCTGCACTTCTTCATGACCCACGCCGACCGCGCCTTCAGCCGCTCACAGCTGCTCGATCAGGTGTGGGGCGATCAGGTCTATGTCGAGGAGCGCACCGTCGACGTCCATATCCGGCGGCTGCGCAAGGCGCTGGAGCCGACCCGTCACGACGGCCTGTTGCAGACCGTGCGCGGCGTCGGTTACCGCTTCTCGGACAAGACCTGAGCCGGCAGGCCCCAGCCCCGATGCGCCGCGCCCTGCTCTTCGAGCTCGCGCTCTTCGCCGTCCCCTCGGGCGGCGCCCTGATGCTGTGGCTCGGCGGTCTGGCGCCGGCCTGGAGCGTCCCGCTGGCGAGCGTCCCCGCGCTCGGGCGCCATATCTTCCGACTGATCGACCTCAGTACCCTGATCCGCCGCCAGCACCGGCTCGCCCCGCCCTTCCCGCGCGGACTCTGGGGCGAGGTCTATCGCAACATCGCCCGCTACCAGCAGCGCGGGCGCAAGGGGCGCAAGCGCCAGATCCGCTTCACCCGTCGCTTTCGCGAGGCGGCCAACGCCGTCCCCGACGCCCTGGTGATCCTCGACAAGCACCACCGCATCGACTGGGCCAACCCCGCCGCCGCGCAGCTGCTCGACATCCACTGGCCGGAGCAGGACGGGCAGCACTTCCTCGACGTCTTCTGCCACCCCGAACTCGGCGACTTCCTCCACGACGGCGAATACCTGCGCCCGCTCGACATCGCCCCCAGTCACAACCGCGCGCTGATGATCTCGCTGCGCATCGCCCCCTTCGGCGAGCGCAAGCGCCAGCGTCTGGTGGTGGGACGCGACATCACCAAGGTCTATCACCTCAACATGATCCGGCGCGACTTCGTCGCCAACGCCTCGCACGAGCTGCGCACCCCGCTGACGGTGATCGGCGGCTTCGTCGAGAACCTGCTCGACGCCCCCAACACCCCCGAGCCCCACCGCCGCCCGCTGACCCTGATGCACAACCAGGCCGAGCGGATGCGCTCGATCATCGAGGATCTGCTCACCCTCTCGCGTCTGGAGATGCACGACAGCCCCGCCGACCAGCACAGCGTCGACGTCCCCGAGGAGCTGCGACTGATCCTCCAGGAGGCGCAGGCCATCGGCGATGCCGGTCACCGACTCGACCCCCTGATCGACACCGGACTGCTGCTGCTCGGCAACCAACCCGAGCTGCGCAGCGCCTTCTCCAACCTCGTCTTCAACGCCATCAAGCACACCCCCGCCGGCACCCGCATCCGCATCCGCTGGTGCCAGGACAAGGACGGCGCAACCTTCGTCGTCGAGGACGACGGCCCCGGCATCGCCCCCGAGCACCTGCCCCGGCTCACCGAACGCTTCTACCGCATCGACGCCGCGCGCTCGCGCCAGTCCGGCGGCACCGGGCTGGGACTGGCGATCGTCAAACACGTGCTCAACCGTCACGACGCCAGCCTCAACATCTCCAGCGAACTCGGCCAGGGCACCACCTTCGCCTGCCACTTCCCCACCACCCGCACCCTGCGCCGCGACGCCCCCGTCCCCCACGTCGACACCACCCCACCCAATCCAAGCCGCTCGGCCAACGGCGAGGGTTGAGGCAACACCCCATCTAACCGAAAGACGCATCGAGATCGATGGGTCGTCTGGCATATCTCGATCGTCATCACCGCGACAGCAGCATCCAATCTGATGTCTCTGAGATCGGCCACCCAAACCGGCGCAACATCACGCGGCCCCTAAACCACAGCGACATTGGCGACGCCATCGGGCACACGAAGCGAACGGCGTACAATAAACCCGACGTCCAGGTTCGCGGCTCGGTCAACGGCAGATCACGACTCGATCGAGGCCCCGCCCACCGACCCAGCAGTGTCAGACCCCGTCCGATTGTGCGAAGATCGGCGACAACCTTTTTGACCAACCATTCAAGCAATCCATGTCTTCGACTCTCGAATCCAGCCAACCCACCCCCACCTCTTCCGACGCCTGCGTGGTGCCGAGCGATCCGACCGCGGCGCCGGTGAGCGACCCGCGTCTCTGGCACCTCGGCACCCGCGTGGTGGCGATGCCGAGCGACACCAACGCCTATGGCGACATCTTCGGCGGCTGGCTGATGGCGCAGGCGGATCTGGCCGGGAGCACGGTGGCGATCCAGGTGGCGCAGGGTCGGGTGGCGACGGTGGCGGTCAAGGAGTTCCGCTTCCTCGCCCCGGTGCTGGTCGGTGATCTGGTCGATCTGTTCGCGCGGATGCAGCGTCTCGGCAACAGCTCGGTGACGGTCGAGGTGCAGATCTGGGCACAGCGCGAGCCCGACCCGGCCAGTCGCCACCAGGTCGCCGCCGCGGCGATCACCTATGTCGCGGTGGACGACGATGGCCGACCGCGCCGGATCACGCCACCGCCGGCGCTGAGCGACTAGCGCCGTCCCGGGCGCACGCCCGACCACCCTGCCGCGACATCTTGTCGCCCCACCCCGCAACACGAGGATTCGCACCATGTTCGAAGCAACCAAGGTCGGCCGCTCGGTGAGCAAGCAGGACTTCAAGGAGCAGCAGACACAGCTGCGCACCGACCTGCTGGCCGCGCAGCGCGAGCTGAAGGCCGCGCAGGTGCCGGTGGTGGTGCTGATCTCGGGGATCGAGGCGGCGGGCAAGGGCGAGGTGGTCAATCGGCTCAACGAGTGGCTCGACACCCGCGGGGTGCAGACCTTCGCCTTCTGGGACGAGTCCGACGAGGAGCGCGAGCGCCCGCGCTACTGGCGGTTCTGGCGGGCGCTGCCGGGGCGCGGCGAGATGGCGATCCTGTTCGGCGGCTGGTATCAGACGCCGATCGAGCACCGCTTCCGCGATCACTGCGGCGATGCCGAGCTCGACGCCGAGCTCAACCGCATCGTCGACTTCGAGCGGATGCTGATCCAGGACGGGACGCTGATCGTCAAGTTCTGGTTCCACATGTCGGAGTCCGACCAGAAGGCGCGGCTCAAGGAGCTCTCGCGCGACGACAAGAGCCGCTGGAAGATGCTCCCGGACAAGAGCAAGTTCTCCGAGCAGTACGCCGCCTTCGAGGAGGTCGCCGAGCGGGTGATCATGCACACCGATCGCGGCGTCTCGCCCTGGTATCTGATCGAGGCCGGCAACCGCCGCTATCGCGACCTCACCGTCGGCAAGACCCTGCTCCATGCGATGCGCGCACGCCTGGCCGCCGCCGGCCCCACCGACGAGCCGGTCTCGGGCATCGGCAGCCCGGAGCTGCCGGCCGGCGAGCAGGCGCAGATCACCCTGCTCGATCAGCTCGATCTCTCGCTCGCGCTCGAGCGCGACCCCTACAAGGCCGAGCTCAAGCGGCTGCAGAACGAGATCAACGAGCTGGCCTGGCGCGCCTACACCCAGAAGCGCTCGACGGTGCTGGTGTTCGAGGGGGTGGACGCCGGCGGCAAGGGCGGCGCCATCCGTCGCATCACCAACGCCATCGACGCCCGGCTCTATCGCGCCATCCCGGTGGCGGCGCCGAGCGACGAGGAGAAGGCGCACCACTATCTGTGGCGCTTCTGGCGCCAGATCCCGCGCGCCGGCTATATCACCCTCTACGACCGCTCCTGGTACGGGCGGGTGCTGGTCGAGCGCGTCGAGGGTTTCGCCACCGACGCCGAGTGGCGCCGCGCCTACTCCGAGATCAACCGCTTCGAGGAGCAGCTGGTCGACAGCGGGGTGATCCTGCTGAAGTTCTGGCTGCACATCAGCCAGGACGAGCAGCTCAAGCGTTTCAAGGACCGCGAGAACGTGCCCTACAAGCGCTACAAGATCACCGACGAGGACTGGCGCAACCGCGAGAAGTGGCCGCAGTACAAGGAGGCGATCAACGAGATGGTGGTGCGCACCAGCACCCGCCACGCCGCCTGGACCCTGGTCGAGGGCAACGACAAGCCCTATGCGCGGATCAAGGTGCTGCGCACCATCTGCGCGGCGCTGACCGAGGCGCTCGAGGGCGAGCAGCCACCGCCGGCGGGTTATCTGCCCTGCGGCGAGCGTCGCCCGCAGCCAGCCGAGACGGCGACCGCGGGCAAGAAGGACAAGTGAGGATTCAGCCGGGCAGGTCGAACAGACGCAGCGCGTTGTCGCGGGTGAGCGCGGCGATCGCCTCCGGGGTCGAGCCGCGCACCTCGGCCAGGCACTCGGCCACGTGGGCGACCCAGGCCGGCTGGTTGGACTTGCCGCGATGCGGCACCGGGGCGAGATAGGGGGCGTCGGTCTCGATCAGCAGGCGCTCGTCCGGGACCTGGCGGGCGACCTCGCGCAGCTCGGCGGCGTTCTTGAAGGTGACGATCCCGGAGAAGCCGATGTGGAAGCCGAGTTCGAGGGCACGGCGCGCCGTCTCCCAGTCCTCGGTGAAGCAGTGCACCACGCCGCCGACCTCGCCCGCGCCCGCCTCCTCCAGGATTTGCAGGGTATCGGCGCGGGCCTGACGGGTGTGGATCACCAGCGGCTTGGCGCAGGCGCGCGCGGCGGCGATATGGGTGCGGAAACGGCGCTGCTGGCGCTCGGCGTCCTCGGCGCCACGGTAGTAGTCGAGCCCGGTCTCGCCGATGGCGCGCACCCGGGGGTCGTCGGCGAGCGCGAGCAGGCGCGCCACGTCGGGGTCCTCGCCCTCGTTCTCGTTGGGATGGACGCCGACCGAACAGAAGACCTCGGGATAGGGCTCGATCAGCGCGCGCATCGCCGGATAGTGCTCCAGGTCGATGCCGATGCTCATCAGGTGGGTGACGCCCGCGGCGCGGGTCGCCGCGATCAGCGCGGCGAAGTCGCCGCCATGAGGGGTGAGGTCCACCCGGTCGAGGTGGCAGTGTGAATCAACCAGCATCAAAAACAGCCTACATGGTGTGGGTGGGACGCTCGGAGTTGAGCATGCCCGCCAGATATTCTTCGATCTTGCGCCGCGCCGCGCCCTTGTCCTGATCGCTGAACTGCACCCCGACGCCGACCGAGCGGTTGCCCTCGGCGCCGGGCGGGGTGATCCACACCACCCGACCGGCCACCGGGATGCGGTCGGTCTCCTCCATCAGCTGCAGCAACAGAAAGATCTCGTCGTCGAGCTGATAACGCTTGGTGGTGGGGATGAACAACCCGCCGTTCTTGATGTAGGGCATGTAGGAGGCGTAGAGCGCGCTCTTGTCGCGGATGGCGAAGTTGAGGATGCGCTGCTGGCCGCCCAGCGCGCCCAGCGAGTTGGTCGGTGAACTCATCGATCGGGACCCTCGGGGTGGATGCGTGCGGACGTCACGCGAGATCACGCCGACGCGGCTCGGCCGGACACGGCCAGCTCGCGCCATTCGATGGCCAGCGACTCCAGCAACAGTTGGGCGTTGACGCTGCCCTCGCACTGGGTGCGGGCCTCGAGCACCCGCCTGAAGAAACGATGCGCGGCCACCGGATCGAGCCGTGAGGCGAGCGCGGCGAGCGCCTCGCGCTGATCGGGGTTGTCGAGCCGGGGCGGCGTCGCGCTCGCGCCCAGGCGCAGCAGGTCGCAGAGCCAGCCGGCCATCCACTCCAAGAGTAACGCGGCGCCGAGCTTGTTCCAAGCCGCCGCCTCTGCGAGCGGCGCGCGCTCCCCCCGGGCCAGCGCGATGAACCCCTGGAGCCGCTGCGCACGCGCCTCCAGGCGCTCGGGGTCGAGCCGGTCGAGCGCGGCCAGCGGCGCGCCGTGGGCCAGACGCAACGCCAGCGCGGCCTGCTCATCGGGCAAACGACCACGCAGCCAGGCGAGCGCCTCGGCCTCCGCAGGCAACGCGATACGCAGCTGCTGACAACGGCTGCGGATGGTCGCCGGCAGCCGCTCCGGGTGCTCGGCAACCAGACACAGCAGGGTGCGCCCGACCGGCTCCTCCAGGGTCTTGAGGAGCGCGTTGGCCGCCGCGGCGTTGAGATGATCGGCGGGATCGATCAGCACCACCCGCCGCGCGACCCGGCTCGGGGTCAGCGCCTCACCGGCGCAGAGGGTACGGATCGCGGCGATCGGGATGTCACCGGACTTGCTCTCGGGGTCGGGACCGACACGCACCAGATCCGGATGATTGCCGGCGGCGAGCAGCACACACTCCGCACAGCGCCCGCAGGCCTGCCCCTCGGTGTCGGGTGCGGCGCAGAGCAGCGCACGGGAAAAGCGTTCGAGCAGAGCACGCTTGCCGACCCCGGCCGGTCCGCTCAGCAACAGCGCGTGCGGCAGCCGATCGGCGACGCGCGCCTGTTGCAGCCGCGCCCAGGGCGCGGCGAGCCAGGACGGCAGTCGATCGCGCCCCTGGCTCATCGTCCGGCCCCGAGCGTCTCGTGCAGCTCCACGGCGAGACGCTCGATCTCGGCGCTGACCGACTCCAGCGGTGCGGCGGCATCGATCACCCGATAGCGCTCCGGCATGGTCGCCGCCCGCGTCAGATAGACCGAGCGCACGGCCTCGAAGAAACGCAGGGTCTCGCGCTCGAAGCGATCGGTCGTGCCGGCACGGGCGCGGGCACGCGCCAGCCCCTGCGCCGGCGGCAGATCGAACACCAGGGTCAGATCCGGGCGCAGCGCCCCCTGCACCAGCCGCTCGAGGGTGGCGATGGGAGCGACGTCGAGCCCGCGCCCCCCTCCCTGATAGGCGTAGGTGGCGTCGGTGAAGCGATCGCAGATCACCCACACCCCGGTCTCGAGCGCCGGGCGGATGGTCTTGTCGAGATGTTCGGCGCGGGCGGCGAACATCAGCAGCAGCTCGGCGGTCTCGCACATGGCGCCGTGCTCGGGATCGAGCAACAGTTCGCGGATGTGCTCGGCGATCGGCGCCCCACCCGGCTCACGGGTGGTGATGACGCGCCGCCCCTGGGCTCGCAGCGCCCCGGCGAGACGCTCGACCTGGGTACTCTTGCCCGCGCCCTCGATCCCCTCGAGGGTGATGAAACGACCAGCTTCGGTTGATGCAGACATCTATTTTCCCAGGATATAGCGACGCACCGCGCGCTTGTGCTCGGCATAGGTGGCCGAGAACTGGTGGGTGCCGTCGCCCTTGGAGACGAAGAACAGGGCGTCGCCGTCGGCCGGGTGCAACACCGCATGGATGGTGCCGCGACCGGGCAGCGAGATCGGCGTCGGCGGCAGACCGTCGATCACATAGGTGTTGTAGGCGGTCGCCTCGCGCAGGTCGGAGCGGCGGATATCGCCCTCGTAGCGCTCACCCATGCCGTAGATGACGGTCGGATCGGTCTGCAGCCGCATCCCCATGCGCAGCCGTCGCACGAAGACCCCGGCGATCTTGGCCCGCTCATGGGTCGCGGCGGTCTCCTTCTCGACGATGGAGGCGAGGATCAGCGCCTCGTAGGGGGTCTCGACGGGCAGGTCCTCGGCGCGACCGGCCCACTCCTCGGCGAGCACCAGCTTCATCCGCTGCATCGCACGACGCAAGACGTCGATCCCGCTGGTGCCGCGCGGGAAGGCATAGGTATCGGGGAAGAAGCGCCCCTCCGGGTGCTCGCCGGGATGGCCGAGCCGGGCCATCAGCTCGGCATCGCTGAGCGCGGCCAGCCCCTCGCCGCCGAAGTGCGGATGGGCGTCGATCGCCTCGACCGCGCGACGGAAGGTCCAGCCATTGACCAGGGTGATCGGATACTGCACCACCTTGCCACGCACCACGTGATCGAGCACCTCGACCGGTGTCATCGCGGCGGTGAGGGTGTACTCGCCGGCCTTGATGCGCGTCTGATCACCACGTCGATAGGCCAACGCGATGAAATAGTAGGGATGCGGGATGATGCCGCGCTCGGTGAGCCGCTCGGCGATCTGGCCGAGCGAGCTGCCGGCCGGGATGTCGAAGACGACGGATTCACGATCGAGCGCGATCGGCGTCGTCTCGAAACGCTGGTAGTCGACCCACAACCCGGCGCCGAGCACACCCAGGGCAATGAGCAGGATCAGGAGGATTCGCAGCAGGGTCATTCGGTGAGTCGTCATCCAGGCGTGTGCGAGGCGGCCCGCACTGCGTGCAAGAGGTCCCAGGGCTGATCGTCGAGGTCGAAGCGCCGCGCTTCGAGCCTGGCCACCGGCCAGACAGCGATCACCGCATTGGTGAGAAAGAGCGCGCGGGCGCGCTCGAGGTCATCGCCGTTCAGGCGGCGCACCTCACAACCGATGCCGGCCTCGGCAGCCAGCTCTCGCACCAGTTCGCGCACCGTGCCGGTGATACCGGCCTGATCGAGCGCCGGGGTGTAGAGCCGCGCACCGTCCCACAGGAACAGGTTGCTCATGGTGCCCCCGCAGATGGCGCCATCCGGGGTCTGCATCAAGCCCTCGGCGATGGCGCCATCGTCCCACTCGCGCCGTGCCAGCACCGCATCGAGCCGGTTGAGGTGCTTGAGCCCGGCCAGCGCCGGATTCACCGAGACCGGCGTACGACAGTAGCGCACCGCCACGCCCCGTCGCCAGTCCGGCCCCGGCGGGCGCGGATAGAGCAGCAGGATCCGCCGGGGCTCGGGCCGCGCCGGCGGCCGGTAGCCACGTCCACCGCTGCCGCGCGTGAGCATCAGCTTGAGCACCCCCTCCTCGACGCCATCGAGCAGCGTCGCGAGCTCGGATTCGAGCTGGGCGGCAGGCGGGAGCGAGAGCCCCAGGCGCGCGCAGCCATGCGCAAGTCGGGCGAGATGACGTGACCACTGACAGGGCCGGCCGGCACGTACCAGCAGGGTCTCGAACAGACCGTCACCATAGTGCAAGGCGCGATCGGTGATCGTCAGATCAGACAGCGGACAGCCGTTGAGCAGCACCCGCAGCGGGGCGCCCGGCGTGTCATGAGTGGGTTGTGGGGAGACGCTGGAATCGCTCAACACACGACTCCTGGAGCGGCGGGAAGCGCCCACCGGGGCACGGCGCGAGAGGCGCCGTCCCCGATGGGTACGCGGGGTCAGACCCGACGGAACACCAAGGTGCCGTTGGTACCGCCGAAACCGAAGGAGTTCGACATCACCACGTCGAGCTTCGACTCGCGTGCGGTGTTGGGCACGTAGTCGAGGTCGCACTCCGGATCCGGGGTGCTGTAGTTGATGGTCGGCGGCGCGACCTGATCGCGCAGCGCGAGCACCGAGAACACCGCCTCGGCGCCACCGGCGGCGCCCAGCATGTGACCGGTCATCGACTTGGTGGAGCTGACCATGGTCTTGTAGGCATGGTCGCCGAGCGCACGCTTGACCGCGAGGGTCTCGCCTCGGTCGCCAGCCACGGTCGAGGTGCCGTGGGCGTTGATGTAGTCGACCTGATCCGGGCTGATGCCAGCATCGTTGAGCGCCATCAGCATGCAGTCGGCCGCACCCGAGCCATCGGTCAAGGGCGCGGTCATGTGGTAGGCGTCGGAGTTCATGCCGACACCGACCAGCTCGGCATAGATGTGCGCGCCACGGGCCTTGGCGCTCTCGTACTCCTCGAGCACCACCACGCCGGCGCCGTCGCTGAGCACGAAGCCGTCGCGCTCCTTGTCGAACGGACGGCTGGCGCCGACCGGATCGTCGTTGCGGGTGGAGAGTGCGCGCGCCGCGGCGAAGCCGCCGAGGCCGACCGGCGAGGTCGCCATCTCGGCGCCGCCGGCGAGCATCACGTCGACATAGCCGTGACGGATCATCAGCGCGGCCTCACCGATGTTGTGGGTGCCGGTCGCACAGGCCGAGACGATCGAGTAGTTCGGCCCCCTGAGGCCGAATTTGATCGAGAGATTGCCCGCCACCATGTTGACGATGTTGGCGGGAACGAAGAAGGGAGAAATCCGACGCGGCCCCTTGGAGCGATAGGCCTCGTAGTTGTTCTCGATACCGGTGATGCCACCGATGCCGGAGCCGACGGCGACGCCGATGCGGCGGCAGTTCGACTCATCGATCTCCAGTCCGGAGTCGGCAATGGCCTGAGAGCCCGCGGCGACACCGTAGTGGATGAACTTGTCCATCTTCTTGGCGTCTTTCTCGGCGATGTACTCGCTGGGATCGAAGCCATAGATCGGCCCACCGAAGCGGGTGCTGAACGGTTCGATGTCGAAGTGCGTGATCGGCTGGATCCCACTCCTGCCGGCAAGGATGCTGTCCCAAGCGGACTTGACGTTCAGACCAACTGGCGCCACCAGACCCAACCCAGTGACAACTACCCTTCTGCCTGCCATTGCTTACCCCTTCTCGTTCAGTACACCACGATTTGGCGGGTCGAGCCGCGTGCGGCGTCCGTCTCCGACGGACGACTGCGCGCGGACAGCAACCCTGCCTCAGGCCTGGTGCTCGTTGATGTAGTTGATGGCCTGCTGGACCGTGGTGATCTTCTCAGCGTCTTCGTCAGGAATCTCGGTCTCGAACTCCTCCTCGAGGGCCATGACCAGTTCCACGGTGTCGAGGGAGTCCGCGCCCAGATCGTCGACGAAGGACGCCTCGGCGGTCACTTCTTCCTCTTTGACACCCAGTTGCTCGACGACGATTTTGCGAACTCGATCTTCAACGCTGCTCATAATGAAAGATTCCTCCGGAATGAATAAAGTGGCCCTCGCTGAGCCAGCCCGTATTCTAGTGACAAACGAGGGTCGATGAAAGCCAATAAATAGCCTTAGGTGAAAACCCTAACCGATTGATATAAGTCATTTATATCAATCAAGGAAAAGATTTTCACGCCATGTGCATGCCACCGTTGACATGCAGCGTCTCGCCAGTGACATAGGCCCCGCCGGGAGAGGCGAGGAAGGTCACGGCAGCGGCGATCTCCTCAGGGGCACCGAGTCGACCGAGCGGGATGGAGCCGAGCAGCGCATCGCGCTGGGCATCGGGCAGCACCCGGGTCATGTCGGTGTCGATGAAGCCTGGGGCGACGCAGTTGACAGTGATGCCACGGGCGCCGACCTCGCGGGCGAGCGATTTGGTGAAGCCCATCATCCCGGCCTTGGCCGCCGCATAGTTGGTCTGACCGGCGTTGCCGCTGGCCCCCACCACCGAAGCGATGTTGATGATGCGCCCCTTGCGCGCCTTGGTCATCGGACGCAGGCAGGCCTTGACCAGACGATAGATCGAGGTGAGGTTGGTCTCGATGACCGAATCCCACTCCTCGTCCTTCATCCGCATCAGCAGGTTGTCGCGAGTGATCCCGGCATTGTTGACCAGGATGCTGGGCGCACCGAGACGCTCGTTGAGCGTCGCCAGGGCGCTGCTGATCGACTCCGCATCGGAGACGTTGAGCACCAGACCGATACCCTGATGGCCGGCGTCCTTGAACGCCTGCTCGATCGCCGCGGCGCCGGCTTCGCTGGTCGCGGTGCCGGCCACTGCCGCACCCTGCTCGGCCAGCGCCATGGCGATGGCACGACCGATTCCACGCGAGGCGCCCGTAACGAGCGCGATTTCACCCTTAAGCATTGGCAGTCGCCTCCAGTGCCGCATCGAGGGTCTTCGGGTCGAAGACCGGCAGCGTCGTCATGTTCCTGTCGATACGCTTGCAGAGTCCGGCCAGCACCTTGCCCGGGCCCGACTCGATGGCGGCCGGCACCCCGTCGCCGGCGACCTTGCGTACCGTCTCGACCCAGCGTACCGGGCGATAGAGCTGCTGCACCAGGAGATCGCGCAACTCGGCGACATCCGCGGCCGGGGCAACGTTGACGTTGTGCAGCACCGGCACCTGGGGCAGCGAGAGATCGAGTTCGGCGAGACGCTCGGCGAGCTGCTCGGCGGCCGGACGCATCAGCGCACAGTGCGAGGGCACGCTCACCGGCAGCTGTACCGCGCGCTTGGCGCCGGCGGCCTTGGCCGCCTCCACCGCGCGCGCAACCGCGGCGCTGGCGCCGGCGATGACCACCTGTCCGGGGGAGTTGAAGTTGACCGCCTCGAGCACCTCGCCGCCGGCCTGCTCGGCGCAGAGTGCGATCACGGTGTCGTCGTCGAGTCCGAGCAGCGCGGCCATCGAGCCTTCGCCCGGCGGCACCGCCGCCTGCATCAGCCGGCCACGCTCGGCGGCCAGACGGACGCCATCGGCGAAGCCCAGGGCCTCGGCGGCGACCAGGGCGCTGTATTCGCCCAGCGAGTGCCCGGCCATGACCGTGGCGGGAGCACCACCGGCCTGACGCCACACCCGCCACACGGCGATGCCGGCGGCGAGCATGGCGGGCTGGGTGTTCTCGGTGCGGTTGAGCGCGTCCTCTGGACCGCTGCTCACCAGTTGCCAGAGATCCTGACCGAGGGCGTCAGAGGCCTCCTCGAAGGTCTGGCGAACGCTGGGATAGGTCGCGGCGAGGGCATCGAGCATGCCGAGCGCCTGCGACCCCTGACCGGGAAAGAAAACGGCGAGTTGTTGTGGCATCGCAATACAGGAAGATCAAGAGGGAAATCAGTAACGGACCAGGACCGAGCCCCAGGTGAAACCGCCTCCGAAGGCCTCCATCAACAGCGTCTCGCCACGACGGATACGCCCGTCGCGTACCGCCTGATCGAGCGCCAGCGGGATGGAGGCCGAGGAGGTGTTGCCGTGCTCGGCAACGGTCACCACCACCCGTTCCATCGGCAGATCGAGCTTGCGCGCGGTCGCCTGGATGATACGGATATTGGCCTGATGGGGGATCAGCCAGTCGATGTCCGACTTGGTGAGGCCTGCGGCCTCGAGGGTCTCCTCGACGATGCGCCCGAGGGTGGTGACGGCGATGCGGAACACCTCGTTGCCCTTCATCTGAACGAAGCGGGCGTCGGGGTGACCGTTGCCGAGCCCACCGGGGACCTGCAACAGGTCCTTGTAAGCGCCATCGGCGTGAAGATGGGTGGAGAGGATGCCAGGCTCGTCGGCGGCCTCGAGCACCACCGCACCCGCGCCGTCACCGAACAGCACGCAGGTGGTGCGGTCGTTCCAGTCGAGGATGCGCGAGAAGGTCTCGGCGCCGACCACCAGCGCGCGCTTGGCCGCGCCGGTGCGGATGAACTTGTCGGCCACGTCCATTGCATAGACGAAGCCGGCGCACACGGCCTGCAGGTCGAAGGCCGGGCAGCCGTGCACATCGAGACGCTGCTGCAGCAGGGTCGCGGTGCTCGGGAAGAACTGGTCGGGCGTGGTCGTCGCCACCAGGATCAGATCAAGGTCGGAGGCGGTGATGCCCGCCGCCTCCAGCGCCCTGCGCGCGGCCTGCTCGGCCAGATCGCAGCAGCTCTCCCCGTCGCTGACCAGGTGACGTTTCTCGATTCCCGTGCGTTCCCGGATCCAGGAGTCTGAGGTATCGACGACAGCCTCGAGATCTGCGTTGGTCATGACGCGGGCCGGCAGATAGCTCCCGGTCCCGAGAATGCGGGAATACTTCATCAGGCGGTTTCCCTGTACTGTCCGCTGCCCTCGAGCTGACGCCCGACCTGTTCACCGATCCGCTTGGGGATGTCCTCGCGGATCTCCTTCTCGGCGATATAGATTGCGTTTTCGAACGCGATCTCATCGGCGCCGCCGTGACTCTTGATCACGATACCGCGCAGTCCGAGCAGGCTGGCACCATTGTAGCGACGCGGATCGATGTCGCGGCTGAAACGCTTGAGGATGGGCATCGCGGCCAGTCCGGCAAGCTGGCTGAACCAGTTGCGCTTGAACTGCTTGCGCAGCGAATGACGCACGAACTTGGCCACGCCTTCGCTCGACTTGAGCGCGACGTTGCCGATGAAGCCATCGCAGACGACCACGTCGACGTCATCGAGGTAGATGCCATCACCCTCGACATAGCCGACATAGTTGAGGCTGCTGTTGAGCAGCAACTCGTGGGCCTGCTTGACCTGCTCGTTGCCCTTGATCTCTTCCTGGCCGATGTTGAGCAGCGCGACCTTGGGCTGCTCGATGCCATCGACGACGGCGGCCAGCTCGCTGCCCATGACGGCGAACTGGAACAGATGGGCCCCGGAGCAATCGACGTTGGCGCCAAGATCGAGCATATGCGTATGACCGTGCAGCGAGGGCACCGTGGTGCTGATCGCCGGTCGATCGATGCTCGGCAGGGTCTTGAGGACGAACCGCGCGGTCGCCATCAGCGCCCCGGTATTACCGGCGCTGACACAGGCACCGGCCTCGCCGGCACGCACCAGGTCGATGGCCACGCGCATCGACGAGTCTTTCTTGCTGCGCAGCGCCCGCGATGGCAGTTCATCCATCGCCACCTCCTGGGAGGCGTGATGGATCCGCAGGCGCTCGCGACTCACCCCGCCGACATAGCCCTCAAGACGCTGCTCGTCGCCGACCAGGATCAGATTGGCGTGCGGGTTGTCCGCGAGATACTTGAGCGCTGCCGGGACCACGACACTCGGGCCGTGATCGCCGCCCATGGCGTCCAGTGCAATGGTGCAGGGTTGTGCCATCGATGCTCGACTCGCGTGTCGCGACCGTGACCCGAAACGGACCGACCGGATCACTCAGACTTGTCCACAACCTTGCGGCCGCGATAGAAACCGTCGGCCGAGACGTGATGACGACGGTGGGTCTCGCCGCTCGAGGGCTCGACCGAGAGCGTCGGCTTGCTCAGGGCGTCGTGGGAGCGACGCATGCCGCGCTTGGAAGGGGTCTTGCGATTCTGCTGAACTGCCATTGTTATCTCCAGGTACGGATCTGACGCCTCGTTGGCACGAGACGTCGCGTTGATCGAAATTGCGAAACCATCAGCCCTCGTCGTCGCGCCCGCGCGACTTCAGACTCGCCAGAATCGCGAACGGGTTGTCCCGCTCCGGCGTCGTCTCCAACAACGGCTCGGACTCGGGCGGCGAGGCATCGGTAGAAACCGGCGCCTCACACTCACCGGGCGCATGACGCGGCACCGCCGGGATCGCGAGCAGCAGCTCGTCCTCGATCCAGTCAAGCGGCTGCACCGGCTCGTCGTCTTCGACCAGCACCGGGTCGAGTGTCTCGTCGAGCTGCTCGGCCTGCTGCTCGCTGCGCACCAGCGCCAGCCTCAAGGGCGCGCTCACCGCAACGGCGACCTCGCCGAGACAGCGCTGACAGGGCAGCCGCAACACCGCATCGACGTCCCCGAAGACACGCACGCGCCCCCGGGGATCACGCTCGAAGGCGAGACGGTAACAGACCTCGGCCTTGCCCTGCGCAAGCGGGGCGAGACCGAGGACGGCCTCGGCAAGCCTCGGCAGCCGCGCAAGCTCGATCGTGCCGGTGAAGACACGCGCGGCCTGCGCGGCACGCCATGGGTCCAGTCGCTCAGGTAACGACGCTGACATAAGCTAATCAAATTAACCCAGTTTTGGCGATTTCGTCAACTTCCACGAATCAACCACCGCCCACCAGCGCGAGCAGGATACCGGCGGCCACTGCCGAACCGATGACACCGGCCACGTTCGGCCCCATCGCATGCATCAACAGGAAGTTGTGATGATCCGACTCGAGACCGACCTTGTTGACCACGCGCGCGGCCATCGGCACCGCCGAGACGCCGGCGGCGCCGATCAGCGGATTGACCTTGCCACCGGTGACCTTGCACATGATCTTGCCCATGATCACACCGGTGGCGGTACCGATGCAGAAGGCCAGCGCGCCGAGCAACAGGATGCCGAGCGTCTGCACGTTGAGGAACATCTCGGCCGAGAGCTTGGAGCCGACGGCCAGACCCAACATGATGGTGACCACGTTGATGATCTCGTTCTGCGCGGCGCGGCTGAGGCGATCGACCACACCCGATTCACGCAGCAGGTTACCGAACATCAGCATGCCCATCAGCGGTGCGGCCGAGGGCAGCAGGGTCACGCACAGCACCAGCACCGCGAACGGGAAGAGGATGCGCTCGAGCTTGGAGACGTGGCGCAGCTGCTCCATCTTGACCTGACGCTCGGACTCGCTGGTCAGCGCGCGCATGATCGGCGGCTGGATCAGCGGCACCAGGGCCATGTAGGAGTAAGCGGCCACGGCAATGGCGCCGAGCAGATCGGGCGAGAGGCGCGAGGCGAGGAAGATCGCCGTCGGGCCATCGGCGCCACCGATGATCGCGATCGAGGCGGCATCGGCCATGCTGAAGTCGAACCCGGGGATCAGGTTCAGCGCCAGCGCCCCGAGCAGGGTGGCGAAGATGCCGAACTGCGCCGCGGCACCCAACAGCAGGGTCGAGGGGCGCGCGATCAGGGCGCCGAAATCGGTCAGCGCGCCGACCCCCATGAAGATCAGCAGCGGGAAGATCCCGGTCTCGATGCCGACATGGTAGATCATGCCCACCATGCCGTCGGGACCACCGATCCCGGCCACCGGCGTGTTACAGAGGATGGCGCCGAAGCCGATCGGCAGCAGCAGCAGCGGCTCGAACTTCTTGGCGATCGCCAGATAGATCAGCAGACCGCCGACGCCGATCATCAGCGCCTGACCCCAGGTGAAATTGGCCAGTCCGGTGGACTGCCACAGTAGCAACAACTTTTCCATGGGTCCGCGCTCAGCTCAGGGTCAGCAGGGCCTGACCGACCTGCACCGCGTCCCCCTCGGAGGCGCAGACCGCAGCTACGGTTCCACCCTCGGGCGAGCGCACCTCGGTCTCCATCTTCATCGCCTCGAGGATCATCACCACGTCGCCGGAGGCGACCTGATCACCGGGCTTGACCAGCACCTTGAACACGGTACCGGCCAGCGGCGCGGGCACCTCGCTCGCAGCACCCGCAGCAGGCGCCGGGGCGGCGGCCGGGGCGGCACCCGCAGCCGGGGCGATCATCTCGACCGCACCCTCGGGCGAGACACGGACGTTGTAGGCGTGACCGTCGACCTCGACACGATAGGCCTCGGCCATCGCCGCGCCGCTCGCGGCAGCGGCAGGTGCGGCCTTGTCGGCAGCGGCGACCGGTGCCTCGGTCCAGGGCGCCGGCTCGAAGGCCGAGGGGTTGTCGCGGTTCTCGATGAACTTCAGCCCGACCTGGGGGAAGAGCGCGTAGGTGAGCACATCGTCGACCACCTCGTCGGCCAGGCTCAGCGAACGCTCCTCGGCGATCTCCTGGAGCTGCGCGGTCAGCGACTCCATCTCCGGGGAGAGGTTGTCGGCCGGGCGACAGGTGATCGGGGTCTGACCCTCTTCGAGCACGCGCTGCTGCAACGCGGCGTCGACCGGCGCGGGGGTGGCACCGTACTCACCGCGCAACACGCCGGCGGTCTCGGCGGTGATGCTCTTGTAGCGCTCACCCATGAGCACGTTGAGCACCGCCTGGCTGCCGACGATCTGCGAGGTCGGGGTGACCAGCGGGATGAAACCGAGGTCCTCGCGCACCTTGGGGATCTCGACCAGCACCTCGTCGAGACGATCGCTCGCACCCTGCTCGCGCAGCTGGTTCTCCATGTTGGTGAGCATGCCGCCCGGCACCTGGGCGACCAGGATGCGCGAGTCGACACCCTTGAGCGCACCCTCGAACTTGGAGTACTTCTTGCGAACGTCACGGAAGTAGGCGGCGATCTCCTCGAGCAGGTTGAGATCCAGCCCGGTGGCGCGATCGGTGTCCTCGAAGATGGCGACCACGGACTCGGTCGGCGAGTGCCCGTAGGTCATGCTCATCGAGGAGACGGCCGAGTCGACCATGTCGATACCGGCCTCGACCGCCTTGACGATGGTGCTGGTGCTCATGCCGGTCGTGGCATGGCTCTGCATCGCGATCGGGATCGAACAGCTTTCCTTGAGGCGAGTGACCAGCTGCTCGGCGACATAGGGCTTGAGCAGGCCGGCCATGTCCTTGATGCAGATCGAGTGACACCCCATGTCCTCGAGACGACGACCCATGTCGACCCAGTAGTCGAGGTCGTGCACCGGGCTCACGGTATAGGACATGGTGCCCTGAGCGTGCTTGTCGGTGGCGAGGACGGCCTTGATCGCAGCCTCGAGGTTGCGCAGGTCGTTCATCGCGTCGAACACGCGGAAGACATCGATACCGTTGGTCGCGGCACGCTCGACGAAGGACTCGACCACATCGTCGGCATAGTGCCGATAACCCAGCAGGTTCTGGCCGCGCAGCAGCATCTGCTGCGGGGTGTTCGGCATCGCCGCCTTGAGCTGGCGCAGACGGTCCCACGGATCCTCACCCAGATAACGGATGCAGGCGTCGAAGGTCGCCCCGCCCCAGCTTTCCATGGACCAGTAGCCCACCTGATCGAGCTTGGGCGCGATCGGCAGCATGTCTTCAAGACGCAGCCGAGTAGCGAGCAGGGACTGATGGGCGTCGCGCAGGACGACCTCGGTGATACCGAGCGGCTTGGGATCGTTCATGGTGAAGGTTCGATTTCGAAGTTCGCGATCAGGGGCGCCGCCGGTCAGGCGGGTACACCCCCCGACGACGCCCCGGTTACAGACGGACCCCTGGGTGTCAGGTCCGGCGTCGCTTCCGGTATTGGACGACGGCGGCCGTGATCGCCGCGGTCAGGCGACGATCGGTGACGGCCCCGGCACCTTGCGGGAAGGCGGGCCGCGCCTCGGGCGCGGTCTCCTCTGGGGCCCAGCGGCGCACGGCGGCGGCCACCAGGTGAAGCACGCCGATGAGCAGGATCAGGAAGGCGACCACGATGGTCATCCCGACCCCCATCAGCTGCAAGCCTTCGAGGAAGAGTTTTGAAAAGGAGATTTCGGTCATGACGATAGCCCTCAGACGTCGAACGGATGACGTCGGATCAGGGTCTGCACACGATCGGGACCCGTCGAGACCAGATCGACCGGCAGTCCGCTGAGCTGTTCAATGGTTTCGATATAGCGTCGCGCATTCTCGGGCAGCGCCTCGTAGCTCTCGGCGCCCACGCTCGACTCGCTCCAGCCGGGCAGATCAAGATAGCGCGGGGTGCAGCGGGCCATCGCCTCGCTGCCTACCGGCGGCGTCTCGAGCAGCTCGCCGTCGAGCTCGTAGCCGGTGCAGATCCGCACCCGCTCCATGCCGTCGAGCACATCGAGCTTGGTGATGCAGATGCCGGTGACGCTGTTGATGGCGAAGGAGCGCTTGAGCGCGACCATGTCGAGCCAGCCGCAGCGACGCTTGCGCCCGGTGGTGGCGCCGAACTCCGCCCCCTTCACCCCGAGATGATTGCCTTCGTCGTCGAACAGCTCCGAGGGGAAGGGGCCAGCCCCGACACGGGTGGTGTAGGCCTTGACGATCCCCAGCACATAGTCGAGGTCGCGCGGCCCTACCCCACTGCCGCTGGCGGCACCGCCGGCGGTGGTGGTCGAGGAGGTGACGAAGGGATAGGTGCCGTGATCGATGTCGAGCAGCGCGCCCTGCGCGCCCTCGAAGAGCACGTCCTCGCCACGCGCGCGCATCTGGTGCAGCAGGCCGGGGACGTCGACGATCAGCGGACGCAGCTCCTCGGCATGGGCCAGGGCCTCGTCACGGATCGGCGCGAGCTCGAGCGGCGCGAGCTTGTAGTAGTGCTCGAGGACGAAGTTGTGATAGTCGAGGACCTCGCCGAGACGCGCCTCGAAATGGGTCGCATCGAGCAGCTCGCCGAGACGGATGCCGCGCCGCGCGGTCTTGTCCTCGTAGGCCGGACCGATGCCGCGCCCGGTGGTGCCGATGGCGTTGCTGCCGCGGGCACGCTCGCGCGCCTGATCGAGCGCGACGTGATAGGGCAGGATCAGCGGACAGGCGGCACTGATGCCGAGACGCTCGCGCACCGGCACGCCGGCCTGCTCGAGCATCGCCATCTCGTCGAGCAGCGCCTGCGGCGAGAGCACCACGCCGTTGCCGATCAGGCAGCGCACGCCTTCGCGCAACACGCCCGAGGGGATCAGGTGCAGGACGGTCTTGGCCCCGTCGATCACCAGCGTGTGACCGGCGTTGTGTCCACCCTGGAAACGCACCACGGCGCCAGCGCGATCGGTCAGCAGGTCGACGACCTTGCCCTTGCCCTCATCGCCCCACTGGGTGCCTATTACAACGACGTTGTTGCCCATCTAGACTCTTTCCTACTCCGCATCGATAGCTTGTAATTCCCAGCGCCCCTCGCACCGCGCCAGGGTCTGGCTGCAGCCGAGTTGACGTGGATCCTGTTCGACCCCGGGCAGTACCTCGACCACCCGTCGCCCAGCGGCGCGCAGCCGCTCGATCTCGGCGCGCAGCGCCGGATCGGGATCGGCCGGCGCGAGCACCGGCGCGTCAACGCGATAGCGTTGCTCGAGCCCGCGTCCGTGACGCAACAGCTCCTTGAGGTCGGCACTGAAGCCGACCGCCGGGCGCGCCCGGCCGAACACCCGACCGATGTCGTCATAGCGCCCGCCACGCGCGACCTCGAGCCCCCAGCCGGGGACGAAGGCCGCAAACACCGCGCCGGTCTTGTAGCGATAACCGCGCAACTCGGCGAGGTCATAGTGGACCCCGACCTCGGGCAGCCAGCGCTGCAGCCCCTCGGCGATGCGCCGCAGGTCATCGAGCGCGGCCTGTACCGGCTGGTCGGCGCGACTCAGCACCTGCTCGGCACGCACCAGCGCATCGGCGCCGTTGAGTTCGGCGAGCGCGACCAGCATGTCGGCCGCAGCACCGTGGACGCCGAAGCCGCCGATCAGCTGCTCGACCTCGGGCACCGCCTTGCGCTGGAGCGCATCGAACAGCGCGTGCTCCTGTGCCGCATCAAGCCCGGCCTGACGGGCCAGCCCGCGGAAGATACCGACATGACCGAGATCGAGATAGCTCTCCTCGATCCCCGCCGCGCGCAGCGTGAGCATGATCAGGCGCAGGATCTCGATATCGCTCTCGACGCCGCCATGACCATAGATCTCGGCACCGAGCTGGAGCGGGCTGCGCGTCCCACCGAAGCCGTCGTCGCGAGTGCGCAGCACGGTGCCGAGATAGCACAGACGCTGCGGCACATCACGACGCAGATGATGGGCATCCATACGCGCGACCTGCGGGGTCATGTCGGACCGCACCCCGAGCAACCGCCCGGAGACCTGGTCGGTGAGCTTGAAGGTCTGCAGGTCGAGGTCCTGACCGGTCCCGGTCAGCAGCGAGTCGAGATAATCGATGAACGGCGGGATGACCAAGTCGTATCCCCAGCCGGCATAGAGATCCAGCAACTCGCGACGCAGCCCCTCGATGACCTGGGCCTGGGGCGGGAGCACCTCTTCGATTCCGGCTGGCAGCAGCCACCGTTCCTCATTCATTGCGCACTAAAACTCAGTTCACCAGATAGAGCAGCCCGAGCCCGACGATCATGCTCGTCAACCCGGCCAAACGCAGCGCCCGATCCCGCTCGGCCACCATCAGCAACAAGGCGCGTCTGAAGCTTCGCGGCGAGAGAAACGGCCAGATCCCCTCGACCACCAGCATCAGCGCCAGTGCGATCAGCAGCTCGTTCACAACCAGACGTCCTCGACCGGGGCTCGATCACGCGAACGCAACCGGGCTGGTACCCTTTCAAAAGGCGCCCATCTTTCCAGACGCAAGGGCATTTGTCCATCGCCGGGACATCGAAAAACACCCCGCAGACAGACAGAAAAACGTGATTTCAGCGCAAAAGCAGCATTTTGACAACAAAATGCATGCATTTAACCAGGGTGCGAAGGGTCGCTGAAACGTGGACGAAACGTCTGCAAGACGTCTTGGGTGGGGAAATGCGGCCCCGAAACGGGGCCGCATCCTGCAGCGGAGGGAGGATCAGCGGCCGATGGCCTCGACCGGGGCCTGCTGCTGACGGAAGAAACGGAAGAACTCCGAATCGGGTTCGAGCACCATCACGTCGCCACCATTGCCGAAGGCGTGGCGATAGGAACCGAGACTCCGGTAGAAGGCGTAGAACTCGGGGTCGACGCTATAAGCGCCGGCATAGATCTCGGCCGAGCGCGCATCGCCCTCACCGCGGATCTCCTCGGACTGACGATAGGCGTCGGCGGTGATCACGGTGCGCTGACGATCGGCATCGGCGCGAATCCGTTCGGCGGCCTCAGAACCCTTGGCCCGCAGGTCACGCGCCACCCGCTCACGCTCGGCGCGCATGCGCTGATAGACCGACTCACTGACCTCGGGCGGCAGGTCGATCTTCTTCACCCGCACGTCGACGATCTCGACACCGAGATCCTCGGTGTTGGCATTGACCTCCTTGGTGAGGATCTGCATCAGCTCCAGACGATCATCGGAGACCACCTCCTGGATGGTGCGCTTACCGAACTCGTCACGCAGGCTGGTGTTGATCCGCTCCGAGAGCAGCCGGCTGGTCCGCGCACTGCTGCCACCGGTGGAGCGGAAGAACTGCGCCGCGTTGGAGATCCGCCACTTGGCGTAGGAATCGACGATCACGTCCTTCTTCTCGATGGTGAGAAAACGCTCCGGACGCGAGTCGAGCGTCTGGATACGACGATCGAAGATCTCGATGGAGTTGATCAAGGGCAGCTTGAAATGCAGCCCGGGGCCGTACTGGTCGGAGACGATCTCACCGAGTCGCAGCTTGATCGCCACCTCGTACTGCTTGACCACGAAGGTACAGCTGTAGACGAGGAGCGCGAGCACCGCGACGCCGATCGGCAGCAGGGTCCTGTACTGATTCATCAACGCGTCCTCCGCTCACGGTCCACGATGCGCTGGGGCGTGGAATCACTCGCCCCGGTGGCGCTCGCCGGCGTCGCCGCGACCGGCGCCGACGCTGCCGGGCCACTCTGGGCCGGCGTTGCTGATTGCTTGAGCATCTGATCGATGGGCAGGTACATCAGGCTGTTGCCGCCGTCCTTGACGTCGAGCAGCACCTTGGCGTTCCCGCCGAGCACCTGCTCCATGGTCTCGAGATAGAGACGCTCGCGCGTCACCTCGGGGGCCTTCTGATACTCGGCGAGGATGGCACTGAAGCGCGCCGCCTCACCCTCGGACTCGGCGATCACCTTGTCGCGATAGGCGCGGGCATCGGCGATGATGCGCGCAGCCTCACCACGGGCGCGCGGCAACACCTCGTTGGCATAGGCCTCGGCCTGGTTCTCGATGCGCTCCTTGTCCTCGCGGGCCTTGATGGCATCGTCGAAGGCGGCCTTGACCTGCTCCGGCGGCTTGGCCGGCTGCATGTTGATCGTGGTCACCTCGAGGCCGGTCTTGTACTGATCCATCAGCGCCTGGATGCGCTCCTTGATGGTCACCGCCACCGCGCTACGACCCTCGGTCATCACATAGTCGAGCTTGCTGCCACCGATGGTCACGCGCACCACGGTCACCGTGGCGTCACGCAGGGTCTTCTCGGGATTCTGGTCCTGGAAGAGATAGTTCGCCGCATCCTGGATACGCGACTGCACCGTCAGCTCGACATCGACGATGTTCTCGTCCTGGGTGAGCATCGATGCCTTGTGACTGAAGGTCGCGATCTCGTCGACATTGACCTTGGTCACCGACTCGATCGGTGCGGGGATGTGCCAATGCGGCCCCGGCCCGGTGGTCTCGGTGAGCTTGCCGAAGCGGGTCTCGACGCCGCGCTCGGCAGGGCCGACGATATAGATGCCGGTGGCCAGCCAGATCACCACCAGCACGGCCACCGCCACACCGATCAGGCGCAGACTGAGGTCGCGCCCGGGACCACCGCTCGGGCCGCCCTGCCCGCCGCCCTTGCCGCCGAAGAGCCCACCCAGGCGCTCCTGGAGCTTGCGTACCACCTCGTCGAGATCGGGCGGTCCTTGGTCGCCGCCACCACTCCAAGGATCTTTGTTACCGCCACCTGGCTCGTTCCAGGCCATAGCTTCTCCGTCTGTACTGGTTGGTTGGGGGAGTCGTCCCGGATTGCCCTGTCGGGGGTTGACGATCCAGCCACTGCAAACAGGGCGTCACGACAAATCCGATGGCAGGTGAATATCGCGTAGAACAATGCCGACGTACGAGGCCGATATCAAGCGATATCGCATGATGAGGTCACGCGGACACGCATCCCCGGGCCCCAAATCGAAGGTGTCATTCTAAGATGGCGCAGCGGGGTGGAGCAAACGCCCCACCCCCAATGAAACTCAGGGTTCGACACAGGCGGCCAGGCGCACATCGCGTGCCCGCAGCCGCGCGAGATCGGCCCGCGCGATACTGAAGCTCATCTCCCATCCACCGCTCTCGAGGGGGGTGTCGGCGAGTATCTGGGCGTGAGCGAAGAGCAGCGCCCGCACCCGCCCATCGGCTGGCTCGAGTCGGACCCGGCGCTCGACGCGCTGGCCACCGACACGCTCGGCGATCGCCTGCAGCAACAGCTCGATCCCCTCGCCCTCGCGCGCCGAGATCCACACCCGCACCGGCACCCCCTCGGCATCGCGCTCGAGACGCGGCACGGCCTCCTCGAGCCGATCGATCTTGTTGAACACCTCCAGGCGCGGAATCTCGCTGCAACCGATCTCTTCGAGCACCTGCTCGACATCGGTGATCAGTCGCGAGCGCTGCGTGGCGGCGGCATCGATCACGTGCAGCAGCAACGCGGCGTTGCGCGCCTCCTCCAGCGTCGAGCGAAAGGCCGCCACCAGCTCATGCGGCAGATCACTGACGAAGCCCACGGTATCGGCCAGCAAGGCCCGCTCGCCGGTCGGCAACTCCAATCGACGCAGCGTCGGATCGAGGGTGGCGAACAGCTGATCGGCCTGGAACACCCCGGCCTCGGTGAGACGATTGAACAGCGTCGACTTGCCGGCATTGGTATAACCGACCAGCGAGACCACCGAGAGTTCGGCCTTGGCCCGCGCCTTGCGCCCCTGGGCGCGCTGCCCCTCGATCTTGCCGAGTCGGCGCTCGAGCATCGCCACGCGCTTGCCGAGCAGACGGCGGTCGGTCTCGAGCTGGGTCTCGCCCGGACCGCGCAGCCCGATACCGCCCTTCTGGCGCTCGAGATGGGTCCAGCCGCGCACCAGCCGGGTCGAGAGGTGACGCAGCTGCGCCAGCTCCACCTGCAGCTTGCCCTCGAAGGAGCGCGCCCGCTGGGCAAAGATATCGAGGATCAACCCGGAGCGATCGAGCACCCGGCACTGTACCAGGCGCTCGAGGTTGCGCTCCTGAGCCGGCGAGAGCGGATGATCGACGATCACCAGGTCGGCGGTGCAGGCGGCGACCAGATCCTTGAGCTCCTCGGCCTTGCCGCTGCCGAGGAAGTAGCGCGGATCGGGCGCGGCACGACTCCCCCCCAGGGTCGCCAGCACCTCGGCGCCGGCGGCCTCGGCGAGCAGCGCGAATTCCTCGCGCTGCTCGGCATCGACCCGCTCGCCGCCGAGATCGATCTGTACCAGCACCGCCCGCTCACCGACATCGGGACGCTCAAACACGCCGCGCCCCCACCAATCGTTGCGCGTGCGACTCAGGCATCGTCGGACTTGTCCTCGCCCTTCGGCGACTCATCGCTCGGCGGCAGCTTGACGTTGCGCGCCGGCACCACCGTCGAGATCGCATGCTTGTAGATCATCTGACTGACGTTGTTCTTGAGCAGCACGACGAACTGATCGAAGGACTCGATCTGCCCCTGCAGCTTGATACCGTTGACCAGGAACACCGAGACCGGCACGCGCTCCTTGCGCAGGGTGTTCAGGAAGGGGTCTTGCAGGCTATGGCCCTTTGCCATGTGTTGAGTCTCCTTGTTGTCGTTTGTTCGGTCGGCATCCGGATGTGACCGTGGCCGGACAGGTGCTCCGGGGCAGCGCTTCCCCCCCATCCCGGATCACCGCCGCTCTCTACGGTCGTCATGACCGCGTCGTCCGTCAGCGGGTTGCGAACTGGTGACGGACACCGACCTGATTTGGAGCAAGCCCCCAACGCGGGGGACCGCACTGAGCATGCCTCGCTGGCGACACCGCGGCAAGGACCAGCAACACCGGCCACGGCTCATCGGCCGCCGCCCGCGCCACCGATACCGGCCGCCGCGAGCGCCGCCAGCGCCTGACCACAGGGATCCGGGTGATCATCGATCCAATGACAGTCGGGCTCGGCGCGCAGCCAGGTGAGCTGACGCTTGGCGAGCTGTCTGGAGGCATAGATACCGCGCTGCACCAGCTCATCACGGTCGTACTCGCCGTGAAGATATTTCAACACCTGGCGATAGCCCACGCAGCGCATCGAGGGCAGCTCCGGGTGCAGGTCGCCGCGCGCCCACAGCCGCTCGACCTCGGCCACCAGCCCCTGATCGAGCATGTCGCAAAAGCGCTGCTCGATGCGCCGATGCAGCAGCGCGCGCTCGCCTGGCGCGCGCACCAGCTTCATCCAGCGATAGGGCGGATCGGCACGTGCGCGGGCCTCGGCGATCAGCGCGCTCATCGGGCGCCCGGCGAGGGTGTGGACCTCGAGCGCGCGCTGGATGCGCTGCGGGTCGTTGGGATGGATCTGCGCCGCGCTCACCGGATCGACCGCAGCGAGCCGCTCGTGCATCGCCTGCCAACCGAGACGCGCCGCCTCCGCATCGAGCGCGGCACGCACCGCCGCATCGGCCCCCGGCAGCTCGGCCAGACCGCGCAACAGACCGCGCACATAGAGCATGGTTCCACCGACCAGCAAGGGGATCCGCCCCCGTGCGCTGATCTCGGCCATCGCCGCCAGGGCATCGGCGCGAAACTGCGCGGTCGAATAGGACTCGCTCGGGTCGAGGATGTCGATGAGCCGATGCGGGGCCTCGGCGAGCACCTCGGGACCGGGCTTGGCGGTACCGATGTCCATGCCGCGATAGACCATCGCCGAGTCGACGCTGATGATCTCGCACGGCAGCCGACGCACCAGCTCGACGGCGAGATCGGTCTTGCCGGCAGCGGTCGGGCCGAGCAACAGGATGGCCCACGGCCGCGGGTCGGTCGATTCGGTCATGACAGGGGATCCTCTCGGGGATGCGGCTCAGCGGCCGCGCTCGAACAGTCGGTCGAGCTGATCGTGGGTCATCTTCACCCAGGTGGGACGGCCATGGTTGCACTGATCGATACGCTCGACCTGCTCCATCTCGCGCAGCAACGCGTTCATCTCTTCGATGGTGAGCCGCCGGTTGGCGCGCACCGCGCCGTGACAGGCCATGGTCGCGAGCACCGCGTCGATCGCCGCATCGAGCCGCCGACTGCGCCCGTGCTCGGTGAGATCGGAGAGCAGGTCGCGCCCCAGCGGCGCGATCTCGGCCTGACGCAGCAGCGCCGGGACCTCGCGGATCACCAGGGTCTCGGCGCCGAGCGGCTCGATCACCAGCCCCAACCGGGCAAGGGTGTCGCGCTGCGTCTCCAGCAACTCGACCTCGGCGCGACTGACCTGGAGGGTGACCGGCAGCAGCAGCGGCTGGGAGACGATGCGCCCGCGCGCCCAGGCCTGCTTGAGCCGCTCGTAGCCGATGCGCTCGTGGGCGGCGTGGATATCGACCACGATCAGCCCGTCGCGCGCCTGGGCGAGCAGGAAGACCCCGTTGACCTGCCCCAGGGCGAAGCCGAGCGGCGGGGCGTCGGCCGCCTCGACCTCTTCCTGGCGAGGCACGGGCCTCGCCCCGCCGACCTCGGGCAACGGCTTGGCCGGGGCGGCGGGCGCTGTCGAGGACGACTCCTCTCCCCCGCCATCTCGTGCCGCTGGCCTCGGGTGCTGGAAGGCCAGATCGGCCTGATAGCGCGCCGGACGCTCGGCGACCCGGCCCGCCGGGGCGACGACGGAACTCCGCTCACGAGCGACAGCGGCTCGCGCGCCTGTGCCGACGCGCCCGGCCTGCCCGCCCGAGGTGGCAAGCGCCGGCGTGAGCGGCGCGGCCGACGACGCGCGCGTGGAGGCGACCGCCGGCGCGGGCGCAATCGTCCCGGTCTCGGGCGTCCGCTCTCCGAGCACGCCGTCGGCGAGCCGGCGCTGCAGACTGCTGAACAGGAAGTCGTGGACCTGACGACTCTCGCGGAAGCGCACCTCGTGCTTGGCCGGATGGACATTGACGTCGACCTGACGCGCCGGCAGTTCGAGAAATAGCACGAAGGCCGGATGACGGGCATGGTGGAGCACATCGCTGAAGGCCTGGCGCACCGCGTGTGCCACCAGCTTGTCGCGCACCATGCGGCCATTGACGTAGAAGTACTGCTGATCGGCCTGGCTGCGCGAGAAGGCCGGTGGCAACACCCAACCGTGCAGGCGCAACCCGACGGCCTCGGCCTCCACCGTCAGCGCCTGCTCGGCAAAGGACTGGCCGAGCAGCTGGGCGAGACGGGCGCGCTCACGTGCCGTCTCGCCACCGGCCGGAGCCAGGTCGAACACCTGACGGCCATTGTGGCGCAGCACCAGACCGACCTCGGGACAGGCCAGGGCGATACGTCGCACCACCTGCTCGAGGTGGCCGAACTCGGTGCGCTCGGTGCGCAGGAACTTGCGCCGCGCCGGGGTGTTGAAGAACAACTCGCGCACCTCGACCGAGGTCCCGGGCGGGTGCGCGGCCGGCTGTGGCGACTCGAGCGTACCATCGGGACCGACCCCGATACTCCAGGCCGGGGTGTCCCCGGGCGCCTCGCGGGGACGCGAGGTCAGCGTCAGCCGGCTGACCGAGGCAATACTCGGCAGCGCCTCGCCACGGAAACCGAGGGTGATGATGCCGTCGAGATCCTCGAGTGCGGCGATCTTGCTGGTGGCATGCGCCGAGAGCGCCAGGCCCAACTCGTCGCGCGGGATGCCGCAACCGTCGTCACGCACCCGCAACCGCTTCACCCCGCCCTGCTCGACCTCGATCTCGATACGCTCGGCACCGGCGTCGAGGCTGTTCTCGATCAGCTCCTTGGCGATCGAGGCCGGGCGTTCGACGACCTCGCCGGCGGCGATCTGATTGACGAGATGGGGCGGGAGGGTACGGATCGGGGAAACCATCGCGCAGATGGAACCAGATCGGCGCGCAGACAGCAAGGGCCAGCGGCCAGCGGCCAGCGGCCAGCGGCCAGCGGCCAGCGGCCAGCGGGATTGAACCGCAAAGACACAAAGGGCGCAAAGGGATTGTGTGTTCAGGACCCCAGCGCAGGCGCTGTTCCCTACTGGAAGCTGGCCGCTGGAAGCCGACTCGAATGACCAAAACGCAAAGAAAACACGCGAAGAAAGCGGCCAGCTTTCAGTCAACAGCCTCCAGTGTCGGCCTGCAATCAACGGTCGCGCGACGAGCCAAGCCCTCCCCTCGCTGGCGGCTGATAGCTGAAAGCTGGAGGCTTTTCCCCTTTGCGGCTCAATCCGTCCTGGTCGCAAGCGAGGTCACGAGTCCTCGGGGATGGCAAGCACCTGACCGACGCGGATGGTGTCGTCGGTCAGGCCGTTCTCGGCACGCAGCGAGGAGAGACTGACACGATAGCGCTGGGCGATCTCGGAGAGGGTATCGCCCTGGTGGGTGACGTGACGGCGCGGGGTCGAGCGCCCGTTGGCCGCCTGCAGCAGCGCACCCTGTGGCGGGTACTTGCGAAAATAGGCCTTGATCCCGGCGAGGATGGCGCGTGCCAGCCGCTCTTGATGGGCCGGGTCGCGCAACCGGCGCTCCTCCTCGGCATTGGTGATGAAGGCGGTCTCGACCAGCATCGAGGGAATGTCCGGCGACTTGAGTACCGCAAACCCGGCACGCTGGACCCGGCGCTTGTGCAGATCCCCGATCTCGCCGAGATGCGAGAGCACCGCGCCGGCGGCCTCGGTGCTGTGCTCGATGGTCGCGTTCTGGGTCATGTCGATGAGCACGCTGGCGAGCAGATCGTCGCTGTCGGCGATGTTGACCCCGCCGATGAGGTCGGCGGCGTTCTCGCGGTTGGCCAGCCAGCGCGCCGCTTCACTGCTCGCGCCGTTGAACGACAGGGTATAGACCGAGGAGCCGTGGGCGCGATCGTTGGTGAAGGCGTCGGCATGGATGGAGATGAACAGATCGGCCTTGTGCTTGCGCGCCTTCTCGATGCGCTGGCGCAATCGGACGTAGTAGTCCCCGTCGCGGATCATCAGCGGGCGCATCCCCGGCTCGCGCTCGACCAACGCGGCGAGCTTGCGGGCGATCGCCAGGGTGACGTCCTTCTCGTAGGTGCCGCGCTTGCCGATGGCACCGGGATCGGCGCCGCCGTGGCCGGCATCGATGGCGATCAGCACCTCGGGACGTGAAGGCGATCGAGTGCGACTGGCCACCACCGTGGCATGGGGTGCGGCACTGGCGGTCCGCGGCAGCAGATCGATCACCAGGCGGTGTTTGTCGTGACGGCGATCCGGCGGCAGGCTGAAGCTCTTGACCCGTACCGGACACTTGAGGTCGAAGACGATACGCAGATCGGTCTTGTCGCGAATACCGCTGCGCAGCCCGACCAGCGCCGGATCATTGCCACGTGGCCGCGGCAGCGTGCCGGACAGCCGGGCGTCGCTGAGGTCGACGACGACCCGGTCCGGACCCTCGAGGGTAAAGATCTTGTGGGTGAGCGCAGCTCGGGTATCGAGTACCACCCGGGTGCGACCGTCCTCGACACCGACGCGCGCGCCCTCGACCGTGACCTGCGCGGCAAGTGCGGGCAGGGCCAGGAGGGAGCAGAGCAGGAGAGTGAAAACCCGTTTCACGTCGCAGCCTCGGGGTCGCCGGGGTCGCCGACGACCGATGTTCTCGGGGACGGCACGGCCATGCAGTGGAGATGACCCGCCCCAGGGGATTGACGGTTCGTTGTTTTTAAGATAGCAGCTTTAGCGGGAGTATTCCAAGAAAAAACCTGGGATTAGCCTCGCTTTCTGAATTTCTTCGGAACGAAATGTATCGCTTATACAACAAGGATTTGCGCGACCGGGACTCAGCGCTCATAGAGCGCTCGGGCCAGCGTCAGACCCGCCTCGGTGGTCGCCACCGGGCGCAGGCTGCGCCCATCGGCGCGATGCTCGAGCTGGAGCTGCAGATCCGGCGGCGGCAACGCGCCGGCACCGCATTGCGGCCACTCGACCACCCAGATCGCCGGGGTCTCGAGCAGATCGCGCAGACCGAGATACTCCAGCTCCTCGGGATCGGCCAGGCGATAGAGGTCGAGATGGTAGAGCTGGGTGGTGGCGAGTACATAGGGCTCGATCAGGGTATAGGTCGGACTGCGCACCGCACCCTGGTGACCGAGCGCACGCAGCAGCCCCCGGGTCAGGGTGGTCTTGCCGCAGCCGAGGTCGCCCTGCAGATAGAGCACGAAGGGCGCTCGCATCCGCTCGGCCAGCCGTGCACCGAGCGCCAGCTGGGCCGCCTCACCGGCGATATGGATCTCATGCATGATGGTTCTCTCTCCCGTCGGCCAGGGCGCGCACCGCCTCGATGATGTCCCCGGCGATCATTCCCCGCTCACCCGCGCGCGCTGCCCGGTCACCGGCGGCGGCATGCAGACAGACCCCGACACGCGCGGCGCCCCCGACATCCATCCCCTGCCCGATCAGCGCAGCGATGACCCCGGTGAGCACGTCTCCGGCACCGGCGGTCGCCATCCCCGGATTACCGTCGCTGCAGACCGCCGGCGGTGTCTCGTCCGCGTCGGCGACCAGACTGCCGGCACCCTTGAGCACCAAGGCACCGCCATACTTTTGACGCAAGGCCGCGAGCGCGGCGAAACGATCCGCCTCGAGCGCGGCGGTCCCACAGCCGAGCAACCGCCCCGCCTCGCCCGGATGCGGCGTCAGCACCCAGTCATCGCGCCGCAGCGGCTGCTCGGCGAGCAGGTTGAGCGCGTCGGCATCGACCACCAGCGGCAACCGGCACTCGCGCACCCGCCGCCACAGCCCGCGCCCCCACGCCTCCCGCCCGAGCCCGGGACCGATGGCCACCAGATCGGCACGTGCGAGCAGTGGCTCGAGATCGGCGTCGTGCTCGACCCCACGCACCATCAGCTCCGGGCGGGTGAGATTGAGCAGCGCGGCATGTGCCGGATGGGTGGCGACCGTCACCAGCCCGGCACCGGCACGCAGCGCCGCCTCGCCGGCAAGACGTGCCGCGCCGGACATCCCCGGGGCGCCACCGATCACCAGCACATGACCGCACTGCCCCTTGTGCGCATCGCGCCGTCGCGTGCCCAGACAGGCGCGCTGGCTGGCCCAGTCGATGCGCTGCGCACTGGCCGGCTCGGCCACCAGCAGGGTCTCCGGCACCCCGAGCGAGTCCCAGTGGAGCCGGCCACAGCAGCCGGGGCCGGCCCCGGTCAGCAGCCCCTGCTTGAGCACGATGAAGCTGATGGTCGCGCTGGCCCGCACCACCTCGCCGAGCACGGCGCCCCGGTCGGCATGCAACCCGGTGGGGAGATCGAGCGCGAGAACCGGGGCCGGGTGGGCATTGAGCGCACGCACCGCCTCGGCCCAGTGCTCGCGCAACGGACGCTCGAGCCCGATGCCGAGCAGGGCATCGACCAGCAGCTCGGCGTCCTCGGGAAGGCCACCGCGCCAGGGCTCGATCGCCCCGCCGACCGCCCGCCAGTCACGGCAGGCCTCGGCGGCCTCATGCCGCAGCCGCTCCGGCGCGACCAGGCTCAACACCCGAACCTCGCGCCCGGCCCGGCGCAACAGCCGCGCCAGCGCATAGCCGTCACCCCCGTTGTTGCCGCCGCCAACGAGCACGCAGACCCGGCGCGCCTGCGGCCAGCGCGCGGCCACCAGTCGCTGCGCCGCGCGTGCGGCGCGCTCCATCAGCTCACGACCGCTCAGGTCGGGCTGGAGACAGGCGGCGCGGTCGAGCGCGCGGGCCTGATCGGCGCGGTAGAGTGCGTGCGGCAGCGATGGCTGGTTCATGACGGTCTGGAGATGGATTGGGATCGGCGTGGCGACCCCGATTCTAGGGTGAATGGACGAGACAGGCGAGTACCGGAGCAGACGATGACGCGCGCGCTCGATCCGCACGAGGCGCTCGAGCTGGCGACCCGGATCAAGGGCTGGGGGATGGCGCTCGGCTTTCAGCAGGTCGGCATCACCGATACCGGACTGCAGCGCGCCGAGCAGCGTCTGCTCGACTGGCTCGACGCCGGCCATCACGGCAAGATGGACTACATGGCCCGCCATGGCCGCCGGCGCGCCCGTCCCGCCGAGCTGGTGCCGGGGACACTGCGCATCGTCTCGGTGCGCATGGACTACCATCCCGAACCACACGAGGACCCGGCGACGCTCAGCGACCCGGCACGCGCCTTCGTCTCGCGCTATGCACTCGGGCGCGACTATCACAAGCTGATCCGTCGTCGCCTGCAGCGCCTCGCCGACCAGATCACCGAGACGATCGGCCCCTTCGGCTATCGCGCCTTCGTCGACTCGGCGCCGGTGATGGAGAAGCCGCTCGCCGAGCAGGCCGGACTGGGCTGGATCGGCAAGCACACCAACCTGATCAACCCGCGCGCCGGCTCCTGGTTCTTTCTCGGCGAACTGTTCACCGACCTGCCGCTCCCGCTCGATACACCGCTGCGCTCACACTGCGGTCACTGCTCGGCCTGTCTCGAGGTCTGTCCCACCGCAGCGATCATCGCGCCCTATCGGCTCGACGCCCGGCGCTGCATCTCCTACCTCACCATCGAGCACCCAGGCCCGATCCCGCTGGCGCTGCGCCCCGCACTCGGCAACCGCATCTACGGCTGTGACGACTGCCAGCAGGTCTGCCCCTGGAATCGTTTCGCCCGCGCCACCGCCGAGACCGACTTCCTGCCTCGCCAGGGACTCGATCGCGCCACCCTGATCACCCTGATCGGCTGGGACGAGCCGACCTTTCTCGAACGGACCTCGGGGTCTGCGATCAGACGCATCGGTCATGGTCGCTGGCTGCGCAACCTCGCCGTTGCACTCGGCAATGCCGATCCGTCGCCGGCGGCGCTCACTGCACTCATACGCTGGCGGGACCATCCAGACCCCATGGTTCGCGAGCATATCGACTGGGCGCTGGCGCGCCAGCGCGAGCACGGCGCGCGTGACGGATGGTGACGCTCAGGTCGGGGCGCGCAGCAGCGACCACACCTCGCTGTTGCGCTCGGGGCGGAGGTCGCGGTCGGCCGCCGGCACCTCGGGCGAACCGAGCGCGATCCCCAGCCGGGTGGCGAGCAGGCGCTGTCGACGCTCCATCTCCAGGCTGTGGTTGGGGTTGGCCAGCAGCAGCTTGAACAGCTGCAGATCGTTGTGGAAGTAGGACGAGTCGGCCTTGGTGCACTCCAGCGTCTCGATCAACGCGGCCTGCAACCAGAGTCCCAGATCGCCCTTCACCGGACGCTGGTCGAAGCTCGGCATCGGTGCGACCAGCGGGCGGTTGACATGGATCTGCAGGTCGTCCGGGATCGGCTCGGTGAGCCAGGTCATGCCCTGCAGCAGACCTGCGACCTCACCGCCGGCACGCTGACGCTCACCGAGATCGAAGAGGATACGGATCAGCACCATGCGGGTGGCGAGATGACCATCCCCCTCGGCCCTGAGCTGGACGAAACGCGCCATCGCCTCGGTCAGCGCCTGATAGCGCTCGGCCACCGGCCGAGCCGAGTCGTGGCTGTCGAGATAGCGCTCGAGCGCCTCCTCGAAGCGCGACCAGAAGGGATCGCGACCGTGGTCGGCGATCTGCCAGTCGATCAGAAAGGGCTGGGCATAGGGATAGGCGCCCAGCCGGATATACCATGCGCTCTCGGTCATCGCGATCTCCAGTTGAGCCGGTTCACACCATCAGGCCGCGCGCCCGCAGCCGCTCGGCTCGCGCCGGCGCACAGGCAAAGAGGTTACGACGGCGCGCATCGAGCGTCTCCGCCGTACCACAGGGGGCCAGGGCGCTCAGTGCATCGACCTGGCGGTACAGCGCGTAACCGAGCGTCTCGACCGCCTGGCGCAACGCACCCAGGTCGCAATCCGGAGCGACCCGGAACATCAGCAGCGGGTCGTGTGCGGCAAAAAACCGCTCCCCCGCCCGCAACACAGCGGGCAGATGCTCGGCGGCGAGATCAAGACGCACCAGCGACGGACTCGCGCCTGCGGGCCAGGCCGCATCGGCCAAGAGCTCGTCCAGGGTCAGTGCCCCGACCGTTCGCGTCTCGAAGGAATCGCCGAGGTCGTGCGGGCGCGCCGCCCGACGCACCCGGATACCGACCTCGCCGGCCCCGTCTCCGATCGCCCGTTGCTGAAGCACGACACGTGTCTCCAGCGCATTCTCGGCAAGGCTGCGCGCCAGCAGCGCCGCGGCTTCGGTAACCGGCTCGAGCGCCAGCACCCGACCGTTGCCCTGCCCCATGGCATGGGCCATGGCGAGGGTATAGACACCGAGACCCGCGCCCAGATCGAGCACCAGATCGTCGGGCTCCACCAGACGACGCACCAGCGCCAGCTCGGGTTCCGGCCAGTCCTCGCGCTCGAGCAGCAGATAGGTGGGCAACGCGTCGATATCATTGGGGACATGGATGCGCACACCGTCATCCATGGTCAGCAACAGTGAGTCATTGCCAGCCGATGACGCCGGCATGGTCGGCTCCGAAGGCAGCGGCGCCGCAGTCGAGGCCGGGGTCGCCGCCATCGCCTCGGTGATGCGCTGGGCGAGCGCATCCGCCTCGGGGGAGTCGAGCCCGAGTCCGCGCGCGCGCTCCATCACCTCGGCGGCCTCGGCGGCACGCCCGGCGAGCAGCAGACCCTCAACCAGGGTCAACCAGTAACCACCGATCTCCGGGGCCTGATCGAGTGCATGACGCACATGGTCGAGCCCGGCATCGAGATCGCCGCGCTCGATCTCGATGATGCCGAGGTTGTGATTGGCCTCGGCATGATCCACATCGAGCGCCAGCACTGCACGATACAGCCACTCGGCGGCCTCGGCCCGTCCACCGCGCTGATGTTCGATGGCCTGCTCGAGCAGTCGTTGGGAGTCTGTCACGATCGTTGCTCCGAGATTGACGTTGGCGGATCGGGTGCGGGCGAAGACCCGGCGCCCCCGTGATTGAATGAGCATCCTAGCACCGATCGGCGAACCGCCTAAAGTGCCACTGATGCTTGCCCGGGACGTCCCCGGGTGGCACAGTCCGAACAGGGATCGAGCACCCCGAGAGCAAGCGACGAGAGGCCTCGACCATGACCATGCACACCGATCTGATCACCGAACTCGAGCAGGCCACCGAACAGCTGGTGGGGGCGGCGACGGGCGCCGACTGGGCGCTGGTCGAGACGCTGCAGAAGCGACGCCGGGCACTGATCCAGCGACTCGGCACGGACCTCAAACCCGAGACATGGAGCGCAAGCGAGCGTCAGCGCCTGCGGCACATTCTCGAACAAGAGGGCCACGCCGAGACGCGTGCCATCAACGAACGGACGAAGGTGCTGCGCAAGCTGCAGCGACTGCGTGCGGCCGAGGACGGCGAGCGCCAGACCGAACCGCAGGACAACCCGGGGTCGGCGCATACCGCGCAGCGGATGCGCAAGGCCTATGGCAATCCCGGACAGGATCAAGGCGGATCCAAGACCTCCTAGAGGAAGTCGAACAGCGACAGCCGATTGACCTGCACATAGGTCTGCTGCGCGGCCTGAAGGACCACTTCTTGCAGTCTGAAGCGGCTGATCGCCTCGGCATAGTCGACGTCCTGGATGTCGGAGAGGGTGCTCTCGAGATTGAGTTCGCGCTCGGCATTGAGTTCGGTCTGGGTGTCGAGCGTCTGTAGCCGGGAGCCGACCGTGCTCCTGACATCGCTGAGCCGATCGAGACCCGAGTCGATATTGCCGAGTGCGATCTCGACCGACTCGGAGAGCCGGGCGCGGACCTCGGGATCGCTCACCGGGGTCTCCAGCGCGGTGGCGATCTCGTCGAGGGTGGCGAAGATGTCACGGTGCTCGGCCGGGCGCGAGACCACGGTATCGCCATCGGCCGGCGCGCCGGTCAGGGTCACGCTGCGCCCGGCGAACTCGATCGCATCGCCGCTGTTGTAGGCAACGCCCTGGATCGGCGTGCCGCTCTTGTCGAGCACGACATTACCGAGGTCGTCGACCACGGAATATTCCATGGTCCCGGCATTCTCGGCGAAGCGGATCTCGAAGCGCTCACCGGCGGTGGCATCGAAGTCCTCACGATCCCTGATCCGCGTCTCCTCGACCACCAGCGAGCCGGTATTGCCAAGCGGCTGCTGCGCCTCGAGTACCAGGCCGCTGCGCTCGGGCAGATCCATGAAGAGGACGTCGCCACTGTCACCGACGGTGATGGTGCTGGTCGACGAGAGTTCGACCTCGCGTACCGCGCCAGCCCCCTGGGCGCCGACATAACCGACCGAGCCGTCGGCCTCCTTGTTGAAGGGCTGGACGAACGAGCGGGTCCCGGCGAACAGGTATTCGTCGTTGGCGTCTCTGGTGTTGGCGATGTCGATGAGATCATCGCGCAGCTGATGGATCTCGCTGGCGAGATAGCTACGGGTCTGGTCGTTCTGGGTATCGTTGTTGCCGGCGAGCACCAGCTCGCGGGCGCGTTGCAGCAGGTTCTCCATGGCGATGATGCTCGCCTCCTCCTGCTCAAGACGCGGCTGGGCATAGTCGGCGTTACGCTGATATTGCTCGTTGGCGCGGATCGCGGCATTGAGCTGACCGGCCTGGGTCGCCCCCGCGGGGTCGTCGGCAGGGGTGAGGATGCGCCGACCGGTGGACAGCTGCAGTTGGGTGTGGCTGAGCTCGGACTGCGCCCGCTGCATCGCCGTGACGCCGCTCTGGAAGGCCTGTTGGGTGGAGATACGCATGCTGGGCTCGCCTCCGCGGGGCTTAACGCCTGACCGCGTTGATCAGGGTGTCGAACAGGGTGCTGGTCGTGGCGATCACCTGCGCCGAGGCCTGATAGGCCTGCTGGTAGCGCAACAGATTGGCCGCTTCCTCGTCGAGGTTCACCCCAGAGATCGACTCACGCTGGGCCTGGGCCGATTCGAGCTGGGTGGCACTGGCATCACGCACGATCTGTGCCTGACGGGTCTGGGTGCCGACCTCGGAGATCAGGCTGTTGTAGCCGTTCTGGATGCTCTCGTCGCCCTCGAGGATGCGCGCGTCCTGGAGCCGGGTCAGCTCGAGCATGTTGCGGTTGTCGCCCTCGCGCTGGACATTGCCGGAGATCTCGAAGACCTCGCCGTCATTGGGCGCGCGCTCGAGCGTGACCTCCCAACCATTGGCGGCGATGGTCACCCGGCCATCGGCGCTCCCGCTCACCGCCGAGGTCGGCAGCGGCACGCCATCGAGACTGTACTGGAAGGTGGCGGCGTCGTAGCTCAGCTCGACGGTGTCGGCAAAACGCGGGTGCTCGCTGTCGGTCACCCGCACCTCGGCGGCGCTGACACCATTGGCCGGATCGGGATAGACGGCGATCTCGGCAAGCCCGCCGATGTCAAACTGGTCACCCGCAGCGGGCTGCGAGTCGAGGGTCAGCGCCCAGCCATTGGCGGTGATCGTGGTGGTGTTGCCGTCCGGCGCCACCTCAACCGCGGAATTCGGCAGCACGGTGCCGTCGAGGACGTAGTTGGTACCGTTGAAGGCCAGGGTCGAGGCGGTCGAGAAATCGGCCTCGGGATCGGTGACACGGCTCTCGAGCACCGCCGCCGTGCCGGTGTTACCGGCGTCCGGCGTCACCGCCAAGGTGCCGCCGCCACCGACGGTGAAGCGATCACCGGCGATCCAGGCGTTCTGCAGCTCGAGCTGCCAGCCGTTGGCGGTGATCTGGATGTTGCCCGAGGGCAGCGTGGTGAGGTCCGGTGGTGTCAGGGCAACGCCGTCGAGGGTGTAGTCGGTGCCGTCGAACTCGATCACCACCTCGTCGAGCAGATCGGGGTCGGTGGTGTCGATGACACTGCGGCTGACGACATCCGGGCGCAGGTTATCCTGGCCGAGGACAATATCCACCCCGCCGTTGCCGGCGACGGAGAACTCGTCACCGACCTCGGGCGTGCCATCGAGGGTCAGCGCCCAGCCATTGGCGCTGATGGTGGTGAAGCCCTGCTCGTCGACGTTGACCGCGCTCGGCGGCAGCTCGACACCATCGAGGGTATAACCATAGCCGTTGTAGCCGACCACGGCGCTGTTGAGCAGCCGTGGGTCGTCGCCGTCGACGGCGACGACCGAGGCAATCTGCACCGCGCTGGCATTGAGATCGCCGGCATCGGCGACCATGGCGCCGGCGGCGGCGATCTTCTCCGGATCGCTGATCAGCACCTCCAGCGAATCGGCCGCGCCCCGCGTCGGCTGGATCAGCCACTGATCGCGCGAGGCGGCGCCGGAGAGATCCCCGGTATCGATACGTAATCCACCACCGGTGAGGACATCCGGGTCGTCGGGATCGGGCGTCAGCGGCACATCGGTGCCATCGGGGAGGGTCTCGAGACGGTAGGCGCTGCCGGTGAAGCGCAGCCGGTAGTCGTTCTGCGTCAGCTCGCCGACGTCCTCGAGGGTGACCTCGAGCTGGCCACTGGCGGCATTGCCGGGCGTCGGATAGACATCGGGCTCGGGGATGGCAAAGAGTTCGCCGCCAAGGTTGCCGTCACGGTCGACACCGAGGGTGTGCTGCTGGTTGAAGGCGGCGCCCAGGTTGAGGGCGATGAACCCCAGGGTGTTCTGCGCCTCGTCGAGGATCCCGGTACGCGTCTCGAGCATGGCGCCGAGCTCTCCGCCGGTCACAAAGCGCGAGATGTCGACCGGCTGATCGCCCCCGGAGGTCTTGAGTCCGACATCGATGTTGCCGTCACCGGAGAAGGAGCGCGCGACCAGCTCGGCCGCGTTCCCGCCGGTGACCAGCGCCTGACCGTTGCCGACGAAGACGTTGACCGAGCCGTCGTCCTGCACCGTGGTGTTGAGATCGACCTTCTCGGCGAGCTGGTTGAGCAGCAGATCGCGCTGGTCGAGCAGGTCGTTGGGCTGGCTGCCGCGCGAATCGCCGGTGACGATCTGGGTGTTGAGCTCGGCGATCGCCGCGGTGAGCTGGTTGATCTCGTCGACGCTCGAACGGATCTCGCCGTTGAGCAGGCCGCGCTGCTCCTCGATCTCGCCGTTGACGCGAGAGAAGCGCTCGGAGAGCGACTCGGCCTCGCCGATCAGTGCGGTGCGCGCGGCGATCGCGGTCGGGTCGTCGGCGACATCCTGGACGGCGGCGAAATAGTTCTCCAGCACCGGCGCCATGCCGGTGGTGGCATCGGCGAGCAGGCTGTCGACCCGCTCGGCATACTCGGCGCGCACCGAGCCATAGCCGTTGTCCGAGAGACTGGTGCGCAGCCGGGCGTCGACCAGATCGTCCTGGATGCGACGGATACCGTCGGCGGTGACGCCCTGACCGACGTAATACCCACCGGTGAACTGCGGCGTACGCGTACTGAAGTCGACGCGCTGGCGGGTATAGCCCTCGGTGGCGGCATTGGCGATGTTGTGCCCGGTGGTGGAGAGCGCGCGCTGGAAGGCCAGCAGCCCCGATACCCCCGTCCCCAGAATACTCATACCCGTCTCCCGTGGATCTGCCGGTTGATGGATGCCTGGCCGCCGTCAACCACGATCGACCACTCCACTGGACCCTGTTGCTGAACACCTCGCATCATCTACCCTCGCACTCGAGTCTTATCGGCCGGCGCCGTGGAAACTTGAGGCGCGGCAGGCGCTTCCGTGGCCTGTTCGGCGCTCATCCGTCGCAGCTTGGCATGGATGCCGAGGATCTTCTCAGCATAGCGCGGATCGGTGGCATAGCCGGCGCGCTGCAACCCACGCACGAAATCGCGCGGCGAGTCGGCATGGGCCAGCGCATCACCATAACGAGGATTGCGCTGGAGGAAATCGACATAGTCCTCGAATGAACCGGCGGGACTCGGGTAGGCACGAAAGCGCGCCTGCTCGCGCCGGGCCACGCCGTCACGATACTCGAGCGTGCCGACCGAGACGCGCTCGCCCTGCCAGGCGCGATTGGCCTTGATGCCGAAGAGGTTGAAGCTGCTGCTGCCATCGGCATGACGCGGCACGTGCTTCCCCCAGCCGGTCTCCAGCGCCGACTGTGCGAGCAGCACATGTGGATCGACACCCAGTCGCGCGGCGGCCTGCTCGGCGTGCGGGGCGAGATAGTCGAGGAACTCCTGCGGGTTGCGCGGCGGCCAGCGCCCCTCCCCGGCGCGGGCGATGCCCGTCGAGGTCGCACCCGACGCGGCCTCCTCGCTCCGGGCGGTCGGTGCCGCGTCCGTCGAGCTCTCCGCCGGATGCAGCCGCCGCAACCAGGGGGTGCGTTCGGGGACGGCGAGGGTGCGCTCGGCGCCGCTCTCGGCGCTCACCGCCGGCCCGGACGGCGAGAGCTGGCGCAGCAGCGCCTGACGGATGCCCAACCCCCGCCCATCGCTCAGGTTCGCCGCGATCTGTTGATCGTGCATCTCCTGGTACATGCGGCTGTGCTGCGAGTCGAGGATGCCCTCGCCGAGCGAGGCGGTGCGCATCTGCTTGAGCATCTGCCCGACCAGCAACGACTCGAAGGCGCGCGCGGCGGTATCGAGCGCGGCGGCATCGTTACGCCGCACCACGGCACCGAGCGACTTCAGGCTCGCCGGATCGGCGGCCAGACGGTTGCCGAGTCCCGCCCGGGCGGTGAGTGCGGAGGTGGAGTCGAGCGGCAGCATGACTAGATCACCACCAGCTCGGCGCGCAGCGCGCCGGCCTCGCGCAGCGCCTCGAGGATCGACACCAGATCGCCGGGCGCGGCGCCGACGTTGTTGACCGCGCGCACGATCTCGTCGAGCGAGGTCCCCGGGGCGAACAGGAACATGCGGTTGTTCTCCTCGGTCACGTCGATGCCGGTATCGGGCACCACCGCGGTCTGACCGCCGCCGAGCGGCTGCGGCTGCGAGACCAGGGCGTCCTCGCTGATGGTCACGGTGAGGCTGCCGTGCGAGACGGCGGCCGGATAGACCTGTACCCCGGAGCCGATGACCACGGTGCCGGTACGTGAGTTGATCACCACCCGGGCGGCCGGCTCCCCGGTCTCCACCTCCAGGTTCTCCAGGGTGGCGACGAAGTCGACCCGGCGACCCGGGTCGATCGGGGCATGGATCTGTACCGAAGAGGCGTCCATCGGCTGGGCGACGTCGTTGCCGAAGGTGCGATTGACCGCCTCGGCGAGGCGGCTGGCGGTGGTGAAGTCGGGACGGTGCAGGTTCATCACCATCAGCCCGCCCTGGGCGAAGGCGCTCGGCACCTCGCGCTCGACCGTCGCCCCCCGGGGGATGCGTCCGACGCTCGGGACATTGACGGTGACCCGGCTGCCGTCGGCGCCCTCGACGCCGAAACCGCCGACGATCAGGTTGCCCTGAGCGATGGCATAGATCTCGCCATCGGCGCCCTTGAGCGGGGTCATCAGCAAGGTGCCACCACGCAGGCTCTTGGCATTACCCATCGACGAGACGGTGATGTCGATGCGCTGCCCCGGCTTGGCGAAGGGTTGAAGATCGGCGGTCACCATCACCGCGGCGACGTTCTTGAGCTGGGGATTGACGTCGGCCGGCACGGTGATGCCGAGCTGGCCGAGCATGTTCTTCATGGTCTGGATGGTGAAGGGGGTCTGGGTGGTCTGGTCGCCGGTGCCGTCGAGCCCGACCACCAGGCCATAGCCGAGCAGCTGGTTGTCGCGCACCCCGGAGATGGTGGCGAGATCCTTGACCCGCGCCACCCGGGCATCATCCGGTGCATAGGTGTTGCCCGCCAGTGCAAACGGCGCGAACACACCGAGCAGCAGCGAAAACACAAGGGCGAGACTGCGATCGTTCATGTCGAACCTCTTGCCCGCGCCATCAGAAGGGGAACAGCGGGCTGTTGGCGATCCGGGTAAGCCATCCCGGGCCATTGCTGTCGGCCAGCGCGCCGGTGCCGCCGTAGTAGATCTGGGCATTGGCGACCTGGGTCGACTGCACCGTATTGGTGGCGCTGATATCGACCGGGCGCACGATGCCGCGCAGCCGGACGTACTCCTGACCCTGGTTGATCCCCAGCCACTTCTCGCCCTGCACCACCAGATTGCCGTTGGGCAGCACCTGGGCCACGGTCACGGTGATGCTGCCGGTGAGCTGGTTGCTCTGCTTGGAGTCGCCGGCACCGTCGAAGGTGCGTCCGGCGTTCGACTCAGCGGCGAACAGCGAGGCACCGCCGGCGGTCACCGGACGACCGGCGATGCTGACGCTGCCGAGATCCATCGAGTAACCCGAATCCTTGGAGGTCGAGGTCTCGGCGGTCTTCTGGGCATTGGTGCTCTCGGCGAGCTCGACGGTGAGGATATCGCCGACCCGCCGCGCCTTGTAGTCCTCGAACAGGGTCTTGGCACGACCCTGCTGGAAGATCGAGCCGGTGTTGAATGCGCTGGCAGCGGCCGTGGCCGGGGCCACCGTCTGGTACTCGGGCGAGTCGCCGGGGCGCGGCGGATCGAGGCTGGCACACCCGGAGAGTGCGGAGGAGATCAGTGCCAATGTCATCAGTGGGCGGGTGTTCATGCGGTGCCTCGTCCCGGCCCTCAGCGGGCCAGGTTGTTGTTGACGAACTGCAGCATCTGATCGGCGGCGGAGACGGCCTTGGAGTTGACCTCGTAGGCGCGCTGGGTCTCGATCATGTTGACCAGTTCCTCGGCGATGTTGACATTGCTGCTCTCGAGCGAGCCCTGGATCACGGTGCCGATGCCGTTGAGCCCGGGATTGGACTGCTGCGCCGCACCCGAGGCCCCGGTCTCGAGAAACAGGTTCTCGCCCATCGGCTGCAGCCCGGCGGGGTTGATGAAGTCGGCCAACTGGACGATCCCCAGCTGGACCCCTTCGGGCTGGTTGGGCAACTGGGCGGTGACGGTGCCGTCCTTGCCGATGGTCAGCGACTGGGTGTCCTCGGGGACCACCAGCCCCGGCTGCAGCGGATAGCCGTTGGACATCACCACCTCGCCGTCGGCGTTGAGCTGGAAGGAGCCGTCGCGGGTATAGCCGATCTCGCCGCTGGGCAGCAGGATCTGGAAGAAGCCCCGCCCCTCGATGGCCATGTCGAGGGCGTTCTCGGTCTGGATCAGGTTGCCCTGGTTGAACAGCTTCTCGGTGGCCACGGTGCGCACGCCGGTCCCCAGGGTCAGACCCGAGGGCAGCTGTGCCTCCTGGGTGGCCTGGGCACCGGGCTGGCGCACGGTCTGGTAGAGCAGGTCCTCGAACACCGCCCGCCCCTTCTTGAAGCCGGTGGTGTTGACGTTGGCAAGATTGTTGGAGACGACCGACATACGCGTTTGCTGCGCGTCGAGTCCGGTCTTGGCGACCCAGAGGGCACGATTCATGGTGCGACTCCTGTACTGGCGCGAACGCGGTTAACTGATCCCCAGCAACTGATTGCTGGTCTGTTCGAGACTGTCTGCGGTATCCATCATCTTGACCTGCATCTCGAAGTGCCGGGAAAGCTCCATCAGCCGGGTGAGGGCCGCCACAGTATTGACGTTGCTGCCCTCGAGCATCCCGGTGACCACCTGGACACCGGCATCCGGCGGCACCGGTTGACCATCCTTTGCACGAATCAGGCCATCGTCGGTCCGCATCAGGTTGTCGGTATCGGGCTTGACCAGGCGGATGCGCTCGACCGCGGCCAGGGTGTTCGGGGCGGCGCCCTGCGGGCGCACGGTGATGGTGCCGTCGGTGCCGATCAGGATCGACTCGAAGGGTGGCACCGCGATCGGCCCGCCGTCACCGAGCACCGGCAACCCGCGCTCGGTACGCAGGATACCGACGCTGTCGACGTGCAGGTTGCCGGCGCGGGTATAGGCCTCGCCCCCGTCGGCGGCCTGCACGGCGATGAAGCCCTCGCCGCGGACGGCGACATCGAGATCGCGCCCGGTGCTCTGCAGCGGCCCCGGGGTGAAGTCGATGGCCTCGTTGCCGACCTGTACATAGTCGCGCGACGGATACACCGGCCCGCGCACCGGCGCGGTGTAGGCGTCTGCCAGCGCCTGGCGGAAGCCGTGGGTGTCGGCGTTGGCCAGGTTGTGGTTGTTGATGCTCTGGGCGTAGAGATTCTCCTTGGCCCCGGACATCGCGATGTACAGAAAACGATCCATGACTCAGCCCCGTGATCCGCGACTCAGCGGATGTTGATGATGGTCTGGGTGATGGCGTCGGCCGTGGAGATGGTCTGCGCGTTGGCCTGATAGTTGCGCTGCGCGATGATCAGGTTGACCAGCTCCTCGGCGAGATCGACGTTGGAGGCCTCGAGCCCGCCCGACTGCACCAGCCCCAGACTACTGGTGCCGGCCTCGCCGTAGACCACGTCGCCGGCGGCATAGGACTCCGCCCAGTTGTTGTCACCGAGCTGCAGCAGGCCCTGCGGGTTGGTGAAGTTGGCCAGCGCCACCTGTCCCAGCGCCGCCGCCTGACCATTGGTGTAGCGGGCGAACACCACACCCGATTGGTCGACGTCGAAACCGACCAGACGCCCGGTGGTGAAGCCGTCCTGGTTGAGATCGTCGACCGAGTAGTCGGGGCCGAACTGGGTGATGTCGGAGAAGTCGATCGAGACCACCCCGGTGGCCTCGCCCGTGACCGGGTCGATCTCACCGAGCAGACCGCCATTGACCGGGTCGTAGTTGGCGAGATCGAAGGTGAAGTCGGTCGCCGTGGTCGGACTGGTCATCACGCCGTTGGAGTCGAAGGTGAGCTTCACCGGGCCTTGCGGCTGCGGCGGCGACAGGTTCGACCCGGAGAGATCGACATAGGCCTCCCACTCCAGGGTGTTCTCCGTCTTGACGAAGTACATGGTCGCGGTGCGCGGCGCGCCGAGCGAGTCATAGAGGGTCAGCGCGGTGGAGTACTGATAGGTCTCCGGATCGGTCTGGTCGAACTTCACCGGGGCCCCGGGCTCGAAGGCCACGCTGAACTCGTCGCCGACATCGGGTTGGGCAGACAGCGTCAGCTCCCAGCCGTTCTCGGAGATGACGTGCTGGCCACCGCTCACCGTGGCCAGCACCAGCTTGCCGTTGAGCAGATACTGCTCGTCACCAGCCGCGTTCGCCCCCTGATAGACCAGGGTCGCCGGATCGAGGATATCGGGGTCCGAGGAGTCGAGTACCGCCAGACCGCTTACAGTCACGGCGCTGGTGTTGGCGCTCCCCACGGTGGCCGTCGCCTCGGGCGCGGTCGAGAACTGATCGCCATCGGCGGGTGTGCCGTACAGCTCCATCGCCCAGCCATTGACGGTGATCGTGGTCTTGTCGCCATTGACCACGACGTTCTCTGCCGCGACCGGGACCTGGGTACCGGTGCCGTCATCATAGGTGTACTCATCGTTGGTCGCGTCGTAGGTGAGGGTGAACGGGTTGAGGTAGTTCGGGTTGCTCGAATCGACCACATAGACCCGCGACTCGGTCACCGCGCCGGTGTTGGCGGGGTCGGCCGTCACATTGATCACCCCCGCCTCCTCGTCGACGATCTGCTCGGCCTCCGAGCTGAGGTTGATCGACATGTCGATCTCCGAGGTCGGACGCGGCGGATTGTCACCGAAGTCGAGCTGGAGGTCGCTCAACTGACCGGTGCTGAAACCGGGGTCGGGGCTGTTCTTCTCGACCGGCGGGAACACCTGCAGACGCTGGCCGGCGCTGTTGACGACGAAGCCGTCGCGGTTGACCTGGAAGGCCCCGGCGCGGGTGTAGAGCTGCTCGCCGTTGTCGTTGAGCACGAAGAAGCCCTCACCGTTGATCGCGAGATCGAGCGCGTTGTCGGTGAAATCGATGTTGCCCTGGCTGAACTGCTGGGTCACCGCCTCCAGACGCACGCCCGAGCCGATGGCGGTCTTGGTGATGTCGCCGTAGGAGTTGGCGAAGACGTCGGCGAACTCGGCGCGCGACTCCTTGAAGCCGACGGTGCCGGCGTTGGCGATGTTGTTACCCGTGACCTCGAGGTCGGCCGAGGCGGCGTTCAGACCACTGAGTCCGATGCGAAAAGGCATGATGCGTCTCCTGAACTAGAGCTGATATCTGCGATGACGTCCCAGGGTCTACCGGCGCGCCGCATCCATGCGCGCGTCAACTGCCGATGCGGAACACACTGTTGAAGTCGACGTTGCCGAGCCCCTGCACCTGGAGCACCAGGCCACTGTCCTCCCCGCCCAGGGCGACGCTGCTGACCTCGCCACTGACCAGGGTGTAGAGCGCCTCGGTGCTCTCGCCGAGCAGCGCCCTGGACTTGAACTCGTAGGTGCCGCTGGGCGCCTCCGTTCCGTCGTTCGTCAAGCCGTCCCAGGTGAAGTCATGCAAGCCCGATGCCTGGGTACCGAGATCCATCGAGCGCACCACCTGTCCCGCATCGTTGTAGACGTCGACCGTAACGCCAGTCCCGGAGCTCGGCAGACTGATCGCTCCCGCCACCGTCTCCCCCGACTGGAACTCGAAGTCCTCGACCGGCACCAGTACATCGCGACCGACCAGGGACGCGCCCTGCAGGGTCTGCCATTGGCTGAACGACTGCGCCAACGACTCGAAGGCGACGGTCAGCTCCTCGATGCCGGTGACGGTGGAGAACTGCGCCAGCTCGCCGATGAACTCGCCGTTCTCCATCGGGTTGAGCGGGTCCTGGTTGGACAGCTGGGTGGTCATCAGCTTGAGGAAGTCCTCCTGGCCGAGCGAGTTGTCGATCGGTTCCTTCTTGGTGCCCTCGTAACTGCTGAGCCCCAGCCCAGTGAGCACGTCGGTATTGATTTCACTCATGGCGAGGCTCCTAGCTCTGACCGATGCGCAGGGTGCGCTGCAACAGCTGGCGCGAGGTGTTCATCACCTCGACGTTGGCCTCGTAGCTGCGCGAGGCCGACATCATGTTGGCCATCTCCTCGACGACGCTGATCGCCGGGCGGAACACATAGCCCTCCTCATTGGCCTGCGGGTGGTTGGGCTCGAAGGTCGGGATCGGCTCGGCGGTAGAGTCGACGATATCGGCCACCCGCACCGGGCGGGCCGCGCCCGTGGGGTCGCTGCGATCGAGCAGGGTCTGGAACAGCACCTGCTTCGACTTGTAGGTCTCCTCCGGCGAGCTCGCCGCGGTATTGGCGTTGGCCAGGTTTGAAGCGACGGTATTCAGTCGCACCGACTGCGCGGTCAGCGCCGAGGCCGAGGTATTGAAGACACTGAATAGGGTGCTCATGCCTTACTCCTTGCGTAGTGCGGAGCGGATGCCGGAAACCCGACGATTGAGGAACTCGAGGCTGCTCTGGAACTGCATGGCGTTCTCGGCGAAGGCGGCGCGCTCGAACTGCGGGTCGACGGTGTTGCCATCGAGCGACGGCTGCGACGGGATGCGATAGAGCGGCGCCATCGCCGAGTCCAGATCCGCGCGCGGCAGCGGCAGATGGCCCTGCCGGGTCTGCTCCAGTGGCAACAGATCGTCACGCTCGACCTGGGTGGCGAGCGCAGACCTGAAATCGATGTCCTGTGCCTTGTAGTTCGGGGTGTCCGCGTTGGCGAGGTTCGAGGCCAGCAGCTCCAGACGCTGTGCCCGCACCCGTACCGCCGCGGGCTGGATCCCCAGTGCCTTGTCGAGTGAAAGACTCATGTGGAACACGCCTGTGGCATTGACTTGCCGAAGACAATGCAAACATTAGGCCAACCTGGAGGCTGGAGGCTGGAGGCTGGAGGCTGGAGGCTGGAGGCTGGAGGCTGGAGGCTGGAGGCTGGAGGCTGGAGGCTGGAGGCTGGAGGCTGGAGGCTGGAGGCTGGAGGCTGGAGGCTGGAGGCTGGAGGCTGG
>NZ_RHFI01000012.1:55926-105239 GCF_003718685.1 Marichromatium sp. AB31
GCTGGGGAGGCTGGGGAGGCTGAAGGCTGGAGACGACCCCGCCGCGAACAGACAGGAGCGCGAGCGGGGTCGTAGAGAGGCGCTAACGACGCCTGAGCACGGCGCCCTTTGGCGTGCGGACCATCTCGAAGGCGTTGGTATAGGAGCCGACCGATTCGGAGGCTCCGACGAAGAGATAGCCACCCGGCTCCATCTGTTTGGCAATGCCGTCAAAAACCCGACGCTTGGTCTCGGCCGAGAAATAGATCAGCACGTTGCGACAGAAGACGATCTCGAACTTGCCGAGCGCGGCATAGGACTCCATCAGGTTGAGCTTCTGGAAGCGGACCCGACGCTGGATATCGGGCTTGATGCGATGCCCGTTGGGCACGGTCTCGAAGAAACGGTCGCGCCGTTCCTTGCTCAGGCCGCGCACGATCCCAAGCCCATCGTAGACACCACCACGCGCCTCGGCGAGCACGGTATCGGAGAGATCGGTGCCGAGCACGCTGGTCTGGATGTTCTTCGGCGGAAAGCTCTGCTCCCACTCGGCCAGCACCATGGCGATGCTGTAAGGCTCCTGACCGCTCGAGCAGGCCGCCGACCAGATGCGGATCGGGCGTTTCTTTTCCGCCAGCTCGGGCAGGACCACGTGGCGCAGGATCTCGAACGGATAGACATCACGAAACCAGGAGGTCTCGTTGGTGGTCATCGCGTCGATCACACGCGACTTGAGCGTCGGGTCCGCAGAGCGGCGCAGCGCGCGCAGCAGCTCCTCGACACTGGAGAAGGAGAACTCACCGAGCAGGCGCGAGAGCCGACTGGAGACGAGATACTGACGATTCTCACCCAGCACCAAGCCGCAGCACTCGGAGAGAAAGCGCGAGAATTCTGCGTAGTCTTGCGGATCTATCACGACAGACCTCTGGCCAAACGTCCGTTCGCATCCGCCATGCACTGGCGCAGGACCACGCTGATCGAATCACTCAATGGAATACTCACACTTTCTATGCATCAGGAAGACTGTAAGGGCCATCTCGCTCAGGAGTCGTCCGCGGGTCGGCCACCATGCTTCATCACCATCGCGGCCAACTCGTCCGGATCGAACTTCGGCAGGAAGTCATCGGCCCCGGCGCGCTTGACCATATCGGCGTTGAACTGCCCGCTCAGCGAGGAGTGCAGCACCACCGGCAGATCCTTGAGCTTGCTATTGTCGCGGATCTTGCGGGTCAGGGTATAGCCGTCCATACGCGGCATCTCGATGTCGGAGATCACCATCTCGATGGTGTCCGAGACAGCGCCAGTCTCGGCCAGCTCCTCGAGGAAGTCGAGCGCGGCGCGACCATCGGAGCGGGTCTCGACCTGGAAACCGATCTCGCCAATGGCGCGCTCGATCTGCTTGCGCGCAACCATCGAGTCGTCGACCACCAGGATCGACTTGTGATGATCGATGTGCTCGGCCCGCTCCAGGGTGGTCTCCGAGACATCTTCCTTGAGCTGATTGATGGCAGCGAACACCCGCTCGACATCGATGATCTGCACCAGCCGCCCCTCGACCTCGGTGACCGCCACCAGATAGCTTTCCTGTTCGGTCCCTCGTGGCGGCGGCTTCACCGTCTCCCAGTTGACGTTGACGATACGATCCACCGCCGAGACCCAGAAGCCCTGCACCGAACGGTTGAACTCGGTGACGATCACCTTGGCATCGGTATCATCCCCCGGCCGGTCGACGAAGCCGATGGCCTGCGCCAGATCGATGATCGAGACCGTGCGGTCACGGATCGTCGCCACGCCGCGCACGATCGCGCTCGCCCCGGGCAACTGCTGCAGCTTGGGGCGAGCGATCACCTCGCGAACCTTGAACACATTGATACCGAACGTCTGGTCGCTGCCGAGGTGGAACAGCAGCAGCTCCATGCGATTCTGCCCCACCATGCGGGTACGTTGATCGACGTCGTCAATAAACTGACTCATCTACCACCTCCAAGTCGAGGCCCGCCGGCCCGGGTGATCATGCCTGAGCATGATAGCCTAAGCCGACAGGCTTCATGAACGAATTCGGCGCAGCCGTCCTCTCCCACTCGTCTCTCCGGGGCATCATGACCCAACGAGACGCCACCACCGACCCTGCCCCGGGCTACGCTCAGGCGCGATTTCTGCATGCCATGGCGTATCGGACAGCCGACCCGGCGCGTCGGCACCCCGCCAGCATCCATTCAGCGGTGATCCCCATGCAACCATCCACCTCTATCGACAACCCGACACGGCGCACCATCAGCCTGGCGATCGCCCTCGCCGGTCTCCTCAGCCTGCTGTTGTGGCCAGCGCAGCACCCCCAGGCTGGCGAGATCGAGTCGGTCGAGCGACTCCGCGATACCGTGGCCACCTATCTCTCGGCGATCACCCAAACGACGGGGACGGACGAGATCGAGGTCCTGGTCGGCCAGATCGACGCCCGCCTGCGACTGGCGCGGTGTGATCGTACGCCGAACGCCAGTCTCGCCCCCGGCGCCCGCACCAGCGGCTCGACCACCGTCAACCTGCGCTGCTCCGAGCCGGTGCAATGGTCGATCTTCGTCCCCGCCCGTATCGAGCGCCACACCCAGGTCGTGGTGGTCGCCAGGCCGATCGCCCGCGAGCAGCGTATCCAGGCAACCGACCTGCGGCGTGAACGCCAGGAGGTCTCGAGCCTGAGCGGTGGTTACTTCAGGGACCCGAACGCCGTGATCGGCATGGAAGCGCGCCGCGCGCTCACTCCGGGGCAAGTCATCACCAGCGCCCACGTCGCCCCGCGCAAGCTCGTCGAGCGCGGACAGCTCGTCACCATCTACTCGGGAGACGGCGGCCTGATGGTCCGAATGTCCGGCGAGGCGCTCGAGGATGGAGCGGCGGGAGAGCGCATCCGCGTGCGCAACCGCTCCTCGCGCCGGATCGTCGAAGGCTATGTGGAACCCTCCGGGCATATCCACGTACCATTGTAGCCATATGGTGGGGCTGCGACGGGCACACGACAATGGACTACAGTTTCCTGGTCGACGGCCGTTATCAGCTGTGAGCCCACGTCGATCGGAAGCAACGCCAATGGACATCAAGAACCTCACCACGACCGCGTTTCGCACCGAAGGCAACAACTCCGCCGGCAACGGCGTGCGCGGTGGCGCCAAGGCGCCCGAGGGCGAGGCCCAGGCACGTCCGGGCGTCGAGGGTGGGGAGACGGTCACGTTGACCTCAGCGGCCAAGAGCATGAGCGCATCGCGTGGCGAATCGACCGAGCCGCCGATCGACGAGGCCAAGGTCGCGAAGATCAAGCAGGCCATCGCCGAGGGGCGCTATCCGATCGACAACCAGCAGCTCGCCGACAGCGTCATCGAGTTCGAGCAACTGCTGGCCTGAATCACCGTCTGACTTGAGGTTGGCCCATGGAGCACACCGGTCCCTTCGCCCACTCGCTCGAAACGGCGATCGCCCTGGCGACCCGTCTGGAGCAGGCGTTGCTCGACGAGACCCGGGCGATCGAGCTGCGCGATCCCGATGAGTTGCAGCGCGTCGTCGCCGGCAAGCAGCAGCTCGCCGACCAGCTCGAGGAAGAGACGTTACGCATGAAGCAATGGGTCGAGGACACCGGCTACACCTTCGACGCTCAGGGCGTGGAGCGGCTGCTCGAGCGCGTTGATCCACGACGCGACCTCACCCCGCGCTGGGATGCGCTGCGGGGCTACGTGGTGCGCTGCGACCAACTCAACCGCACCAATGCCACACTGATCAATCGTGATCGCAAGCGCGTCACCCTGTCGCTGCGCATCCTCCGCGGCGAGGACCCCAACGCCACCACCTACGACCCGCGCGGCCAGGCCAACAACGGCACCCCGCACAGTCGCACCATCAGCCGCGCCTGACAGGCCGACCTCGCCCTGGCCGGAGCCGGACGGCCCCTCCGCCAACCACAGACCGAGCAGCATCATGGCCGCAGAAGAGTTGATCACCAACCCCGGACGGATCTCGACCATCCTCAGCGACATGAATCACCGGCTGCTGGTGGTCAACGTCCGTCTCGATCCCGACGGCCCGCTGTTCGCCTCCTCGCTGATCCGTCTCGATGGTGAACAGCGCACACTGTTTCTCGACGAACTCCACCCCGAGGAGGGACATCAGCAGGTCGGCCAGGCCCATGAGATCCGCGTCTATGGCAACCTGCGCGGGATCGCGATCCGCTTCTCGACCCGGGTGGCCGACATCCTCGAGGAGGACGGCATCGCGCTCTACGCCTGCCCCTACCCCGAGGCACTCAACTATCTGCAGCGTCGCGAGATCTTCCGCGCCGCCCTGCCCTTTGGCGAGATCCGTCACGTTCGTCTGCACCACGTCAACTCCAGTGATACGCTCAACGGCCGGCTGCTCGACCTCTCGGCCAAGGGCTTCTGTCTCGAGGTCGACTGGAGCGATATCGCACGGGTCGAGCCCGGCACCCTGCTGCACTACTCGGGGATGCAGCTGCCGGTCCTGAACGCACCGCTGACCGGCGAGGCAGTCCTGATCAACAGCCGCCCCGTGGCCGAGCCCGGGCGCTTCGCCGCCGGTTTTCGTATCGTCAATCTCGATCAGGGCACCGAGCGCGCGCTGATGCGCGCAACCCTCCACTATCAGCGTGAGGCGCGCAAGGTCGCGGTCTGACCCGCGAGCCCCGCATCACGGCCCGCATGAGCGAACCCATCCCAGGTCAACCATTGCTGCAGCTGCTGAGCAGCAGCCGGATGCAGGGCAGCGCCACGGTACGACAGGCCCTGGAGCTGACCATTGGATTGAAGCTCGAGCTCGAGCTCGCCACACCGAACCGCACCCCAGCGCCCGCCCCGGGAGAGGTCTTCGCCCGGGTCCGTCCCCCGGGCCCGGGCACCAGCTGGTCGGCCCCGCTGCAACTGCGCTTGCTGGCACCACTGCCATCCACGCAGTCGCCAGCACAGGCCAGCGCCCCACAGCCCAGTCCTCAGCTCCCGGGGGCGGCGACATCGACATCAACGCCGCCGCCCCAACCGAACGCCGCGCCCCTGCCCACGCGGCCAACCGCCGAGGTCATCGCGCTGCGCCCGATCCCGACGCTACGGCTACTCCCCGCCCAACCGCCTCCCGCACCGCTCGCGCCCCCTTCGGCAACGCTTGCAAACAGCGAGACGATGACACGCGACTGGCTCACCCAACAGGTCAGGCTGCACCTGCCACAGGCACGCGCACTCGCCGAGACCCTCACCGAATGGAGCAGACGACTCACGACCCAGGAGGCCATCGGCACGGCCCAACCCAAGGGGCAGACGCCGGCCCCGAGCACCGCCGCCGTCCCACTCAACGACCGACTCGAGCGTCTGATCAGCCGCCTGCCCGGCCCCAGCACACTCACTGAGCCCGGCGGACTGCAGCGTGCCGTCGAGGGATCAGGGATCTGGCTCGAGGCCCGGCTCGCGCAACTCGCGCTCACACCCGGAGCGCTCACCGATGCGAGTCTCGGTGAGGATCTCAAGGCACAGCTGTTGCAGTTCGCCGACCAGATCAGGCGTCACAACCGGGATGCGGCCGACACCACGGCCCGCACCGCCACGCCCGCCGTGATCAACGCCGGTAAGGCGTTGGAGCACGAGACCGAAGGCATGCTCAAGCAGCTCGTCAGCCTCCAGCTACAACCCTTGGAGCAGGAGACCGAACAGCCGCGCTGGGTGCTCGACCTGCCCTATCGACACAGCGGCGGTGTCGGCACCGTTCAGGCCGAGATCGAACGCGAGCGAAGACAAGGCGAGGTCGAGGAGGCTGGATGGACGATCCGGCTGCGGCTGGATCTGGCCGAACTCGGCCCGCTCTCGATTCGCCTGACCCTCAAGGGGCAGCGGTTGAGCGCGAGCCTGCTGGCCGAGCGCGCGCCGACCGCGGCGCTGCTGCGCAGCAGACTGCCGCTGCTGCGCGAACAGCTCGAGGCGCGTGAACTCGAGGTCACCGCCCTGCACGCGGGCCAGGGCCAGACGGCGAACCCGACGCGTCACCCCGGGCCACTGATCAGCGAGCAGGCATGAGCAAGCACGATGATCTTCCCGAGGAGACGCCGAGCAAGGCGGTCGCGTTGCACTGGGACACGCGCAACGCGCCACGCATCACCGCCTCGGGGCTGGGCGTCACCGCCGAGCAGATCGTGCGTATCGCCGAGGCCCACGACATCCCGCTGCACGCCGACCGCCAGCTCGCCGAGGCATTGGCACAGATCCCGATCGGCGACGAGATCCCGGCGGAACTCTATGTCGCCGTCGCCGAGGTCCTGGCATTCGTGTTCGCACTTGCCGGAATCGACCCGCGCCAGCAACACCAGGAGCCGCACGAGCAGGACTGAAGATCGAGGCGCGCCGACGCCCAGGCGCTCTCAGGAACCCGTGTCGGACAGCCGATCGGAGGCGTACTCACCACCGATTCCGTGGCCATGCAGGCCGAAGAGCAGTTCGAGTTCGGCGTCGGTCAGGGCGCAGAGCCGACGGACCTGCTCCCGGCTCTGGCCATTGCGGATGAGCTTGATCGCCTGGGCATAGGGACTCTGATCGGCATCGCGCATGCGCATCTCGAGGCGCATCTCCTGCTGCTGATCGGCCAGGCGCTCCAGGGCATTGACCAGCATCACCCGATCCTGACCGCGATGGAAGCTCTCGCCGGCGATCACCCGAAGGTCGCGATGCAAGGTCTGCAGCACGGGATCAAAACGCCTCAGGTCGCGCCGCAACCTGCGTGTTTCGCGCCACAGATAGACGAAGGCGGCGAGCGCGAGCGCTGCCGCCAGCAGTGCCAGGATGGCCAGGATTTCCGCCAGACTGATCAAGGGCCCAGGCTCTCAGCGGTCAGCGGCGAGGCGCGGCCGCGATACAGGTCGCGACCCGGCTTCCCGGCTAGGCATACTCATCGATGAACCCCCGACGTTTCCTGCCGATCAGTCGGCGCGACACACCGCTTCCACCCGAGGTCGGTGGATCATCGCCGGGACGGCGACGCTCAGTTCGTCGTCGATCGCCCAGCCGCCGCTCCCCCTGCCGCCGCTCCTGCCGGCGACGTTCCAGCGCGCGTGGCGCGCCGGCACGACGCTCCTCTGAACGGCGTTCCATGCTGCGACGCTCGAGTCGACGACGCTCGCCCTGGCGCCGTTCGATCTGACGACGCTCGCGCAGCCCGGCTCGGCGACGCAGCAAAGGGCTCCACAGCGCGGCCGCCTGCCCCTGGTCCTCGTCCGAGTCGCGTCCCCTGAGACCGGATTGGACGGGTAGCATCGGCTTGATCGGATCGCTCATACACTCCCTCCTGAGCCGCCTCGACCACCCCTGGCCGGAAGCCGCGGGCCATGCACCCGCGGCACCCAGGATCAACCGACGCTACGTACCAGCTCCCACTCGTCATCGGAGAGCAGCTTCTCGAGGCTGATCAGGATCGTCAGCCCCTCCTCGGTACTGGTCACGCCGAGGATGAAGCGACTGCTCTGGTCATTGCCCACCGCCGGCGCCGGATCGACCGAGTCGGCATCGATCTGCACGACCTCCGCCACCGCATCGACCAGGATGCCGACATTCTGGTTGTCGATGTCGATGATGACGATGCGCGAGGCTTCATCGGGCGCACGCGGCGGCAGCCCCATGCGCCGGCGCGCATCGATCACGGTGACCACGTCGCCACGCAGGTTGATGATCCCGAGGATGTAATCGGGCACGCCGGGCACCGGCGCGATCTCGGTGATCTTGAGCACCTCCTGAACCTGCAGCACATCGATGGCATAGGTCTCCTCTGCCAGGCTGAAGGTTACGAAGGAGGAGGAGGTGCCCGCGGTGTTGGTCTGGGTGTTTGGTTCGCTCATGGATTCCTCGCCTTGATGTCCGGCCGTCACGCACCGCCGGAGGTCATTCTGAATGATGGTCGGCGGCGGCGCCCGGATCAATCCCCGGGTACGGCGCCGAACTCGTCCACCTCGGGGACAATATGATCACGCTTGAGCCATTCGGGCTCGACGCGTTCGTGAGAACGCGGCGGCGGCCCCGGCAGCACCACGATGGCCACACGCCGATTGCGCGCCCGCCCCTCGGCGGTGTCGTTGGAGGCGACAGGCTGGAACTCACCATAACCGATCGCCACCATGCGACGGGGATCGACGCCATTCTGCGCAAACAGATTGACCACCGTCGCCGCGCGCCCCGATGACAGCTCCCAGTTCGAGGGGTAGATCGAGTTACCGATCGGCAGATCATCGGTATGCCCCTCGACATGGATGCGCGAATCGCGCTTTGCCAGCACCTTGGCCACCTCTTCCAGGACCGGCAGGGCCGCCGGCTCGAGGGTCGCCGAGCCACTGAGGAACAGCAGGCTGGTGTTGATCTCGATCTCCAGCCAATAGGCCTGACGGTCGACCTGAATACGCCCGTCATCGACCAACCCGCCGAGCGCCCCTTCGATCTCACCGGCCATCTCGCCGATCTCGCGTAGTATCTCGCGCCTGCGCACATCCCCTCCCCCCTCGAGGATGCTGCGCATCGCGAGATCGGCGGACACATCGGTCATGTCGACCAGAGGATCGAGTAGCGCCGGGTCGAGCAGCGCCAGGCTGCTGCTGATCGGGGCGAGCGTGCGGCGCATGTCCTCACCGATCAAGGCATCGCCCGGCAATGGCTCACCGATCTGTATCGGCGAGACCTTGGGCTGCGACCCGAAGGCCTGCTCCAGCGAGTCGGAAAGCACTCGATACTTGCCAGCATCGATGCTCGAGACCGCATACATCACCACGAAGAAGGCCATCAGCAGGGTCACCAGATCCCCGTAGGGGATGGCCCAGGCCTCATGGTTGGTATGGTCGTCGTATCTGCGCCGTCGCGCCATGGACCGCCTCAACGCTGGATGAAGCCGCTCAGCTTGTTCTCGATGTTGCGCGGGTTCTCACCCTCTGCGATCGCCACCAACCCCTCGAGGAGCATCGTCTGATAATTGACGCGCGCCTGGATCAAGCCCTTGAGCTTGTTCGACACCGGCAGGAACAGCAGGTTGGCCGAGGCGATTCCGTAGATGGTGGCCACGAATGCTGCAGCAATCCCCGGGCCAAGCTTGCTCGGGTCGGCCAGATTCTGCATCACCGCCATCAACCCCATCACCGCCCCGATGATGCCGAGGGTCGGGGCATAGACCCCCATACTCTCGAAGACCCTGGCACCCTGCAGGTCGAAGTGCTCACGATTGTCGAGATCCGACTCGAGGATCTGTCTCAGCACCTGGGGCTCGGTGCCGTCGACGAGCAGCTGCAACCCCTTGCGGACGAAGGGATCGGTCTCTTGCTCGGAGAGCGCCTCGAGACCGAGCAGTCCCTCACGACGAGACAGATGCGCCCAGTCGACCAGGCGCTTGACCATCGCCAGGGGATCGAGCCTGGGGGTAAGCACCACCCAGGGCAGGATGCGCAATGCATGACGGAATACCGGCAGGCGGGCCTGGACCAGTGCCGCGCCCAGGGTCCCGATCACCACGATGGTGAAGGCGGCGAGATTCCACAGCGCGCCCAGCCCACTGCCCTTGGCGATGGAGCCCCCGACCACGGCCACCAGCCCCAGCAGGAGCCCGACCAGGGTCAGGACATCCATCTCAACAGAGGCTTTTGACGAGCGCCGGCCCGACATCCCTCAACGCAAGCACCTGATCGGCGAGCCCGGCCTCGATGACCGCCGCCGGCATCCCGAAGACCACCGAGCTGGCGGCGTCCTGGGCCCAGATCCGGGCCCCATGCTCCTTGAGCGCGCGCGCGCCCTCACGACCGTCGGCCCCCATTCCGGTGAGCACCACCGCCAGCACCTGACTGCGCAGCGCAGCGACGGCGGAGGTGAAGGTGATATCGACACTCGGCTTGTAGATGGTGCCGGGCGGGCTGTCGACGATCCGCACCCGTGGCTGCGATCCGCCCTCGAGCACCAGCTGCATGCCGCCGGGCGCGAGTAGCGCCACCCCCGGTTTGAGTGCATCCCCATTGGCCGCCTCGCGCACCTCGATCTGGCAGAGGTTGTTGAGGCGCTCGGCAAAGGCCGAGGTGAAGCTCGCCGGCATGTGCTGGACCACCACGATCGGCAGCGGGAACTGGCTCGGCAGCGCCTTGAGCACCTCTTGCAGCGCCACCGGCCCACCGGTCGAGGTGCCGATCAGCAACGCCCGCAACGAGCGTAACGACTCGCCGCGCACACTCGATGAGCGGGGCGGCGGGGCCGGGGTCGGCGACTGAGCCGGCGCCGAGGATGCGGGGGAGGCTGGCACATGACGCGCCTCGGCGCGCGCCGGGGCACGAGCCGCAGTCAGCGCGGGGCCACGTCCCCGGGCCAGCGCGCGCACCCGACGACGCAGCAGCATCTTGGCGCTGTCCTCGTCCTTGGCCATCTCGCTGAAGCGCTTGGGCAGGAAGTCCATCGCGCCTGCGTCCAGGGCATCGAGCGTGGCGGTCGCGCCATCCGTGGTGAGAGTCGAGAACATCAGGATCGGACGAGGCGACTCGGCCATGATCCGTCGTACCGCGGTGATGCCGTCCATCACCGGCATCTCGATATCCATGGTCACCACATCGGGCTTGAGGCGCTTGACCACCTCGATGGCCTCACGACCATCACCGGCGGTACCGACCACCTCGATGCCGATATCGGCATTCAGGATCTCGACGATACGACGTCGAAAGAAGGCGGAATCATCGACAACGACAACCTTGAGCGGCACGGATCAGCTCCCTGTGGCCAGTTCGGCGACCGTTTCCCGGCGACCGCCGAACTCCGAGCGCCCCATGACCTTGAGCAGCTCGGGGACATCGAGGATCAGTGCGATACCACCATCACCGGTAATCGTGGCCCCGGCGAGCCCGGAGACATGACGCAACCCGAGACCGAGCGGCTTGATCACCACCTCTTCCTGCCCCACCAGGCCGTCGACCACCAGGCCGACCTTGCGCTGTCCGACCTGGACCACCACGACATGGGCCTCGCCTCGTGGTCCCTCGTCCCGACCGGGGCGGACCCAGCGACCGATGTGATAGATCGGCAAGGCATGGCTGCGCACCACGATCGCCTCCTGCTCGTCGACGAAGCGGCTGCGCGAGAGGTCGAGGTCGAGGATCTCGGAGACCGAGGCGAGCGGAATGGCGAAACGCCGCCCGTCGAGGATCACCATCAACGCCGGCAGGATCGCGAGGGTGAGCGGCAGCTTGACCTGCAGCAGGGTGCCCCGGCCAAGCTCGGAGTCGATCTCGACGGAACCGTTGAGCTGGGCGATGCGGGTCTTGACCACATCCATCCCGACCCCGCGCCCGGAGACGTCGGAGATCTCTTCCTTGGTGGAAAAGCCTGCCATGAAGATGAGGTTGAAGGCATCGCGATCGGACAGCCGCTCGGCCATCGACGGCTCGAGCAGCCCCTTCTCCACCGCCTTCAGGCGCAGCGCCTGGGGATCCATGCCGCGGCCATCGTCCTCGATGGTCAGGGCGATGTGATCGCCCTCCTGCGCCGCACCCAGGATCACCCGCCCGCGCCGCGACTTGCCGGCGGCCTCGCGCACGTCGGGCATCTCGATGCCATGATCGACGGCGTTGCGGATCAAGTGCACCAGCGGATCGGCCAGGGCCTCGACAAGGTTCTTGTCGAGATCGGTCTCCTCGCCATAGGTCTGGAAGTCGATCTCCTTGCCGAGCGAGCGCGAGAGATCGCGGACCACACGCGGGAAGCGACTGAAGACCTTCTTGATCGGCTGCATCCGCGTCTTCATCACCGCCGACTGCAGATCAGCGGTGACCAGGGCGAGCGAGTTGATCGCCTTGGAAACCTCGTCGTCCTCGGTCTGCGAGCGCAGCATGCTCAACCGGTTACGCACCAGCACCAACTCGCCGACCAGATTCATGATCTCGTCGAGTCGGTTGGTATCGACCCGCACCGAGGTCTCGGTCGGAGTGGCAGCCTGTTTGACGGCACGCGCCGCAGCCGCCGCAGCACTGCTCTCGCCCTCGGGCTTCGGCGCCGGCTTGGCGGGGGCGGGCGCGGTGCTCGGCTGTGGCGCCGGCGGGGGTGAGGAAGGCGCGCTCTCGGCCGCCGCCTTCGGCGCGGGCGCCGCAGTGAAGGCGCCCTTGCCGTGGAGCTGATCGAGCAGGTTCTCGAACTCCTCGTCGGTGATGAGGTCGGTATCCTCGCCGGCGGGCTCTTCCTCGACTGGCGGCCCGCCCGCAGCCGAGACCTCGGCGGAAGTCGACGCGGTCGGCTCCGGGGGCACAGACTCGGCGGGCGCAGCACCGGACTGGGGCTGACCGCTGAGCGCATCGAGCAACGCCTCGAACTCCTGCTCGGTGATTTCATCCGCGGGCTCGGCACCCGCCGCCACGGACTCGGAGGGCGGCTCAGGCGCCGCCTCGGGCTCGGCAGGCACCGGCTCGACGGGAGCCGGGGGCGGCTCGGGGGCCGCCGCCGCAGGCGAGGCCAGCTGCTCGAGTTCGGCGATCAGTTCGGGCGCGGCGGGCTCGGGCTCCTTGCCCGATTGCAGGTCGCCGAACATGACGTTGACGACGTCGAGCACCCGCAGCACCGTATCCATCAACTGCGCATCGACATGACGCTCGCCGTTGCGCAGCAGATTGAACACGTCCTCGGCATGATGACAGACCGAGACCAGCGCATTGAGGTTGAGAAAGCCCGCGCCACCCTTGATGGTATGAAAACTGCGGAAGACCGAATTGAGCAGGTCGCGGTTCGCCGGATCCTGCTCCAGATCGATCAGTTGCTCGTTCAAGCCTTCGAGCAGCTCGCCGGCCTCGACCAGGAAATCCTGAAGAATTTCGTCATTCGGGTCGATTGGCATTCACCTTATCCTCTGAACTCGATGGGCTCGGGCAACTAGAAGCCGAGACTGGACAGCAGGGCATCGACGTCGTCCTGACCCGAAACGACATCCCCGAGATCGTCGCTGGTGTTGGGCACCGCCGGCCCGACACCACCCCGGGCGGGTTCCTCGGCCTTCTCGACGGTCGGCTCGACGGGCTTGGCGACAGCCCCTTCCATGCGTCCGCTGGAGAGTCGAATCAAGCCGACTAGGTTCTCCTCGACGTCCTGAACCAGACGGATGACCCGCCCGATGATCTGGCCGGTAAGGTCCTGGAAGTCCTGGGCCATCATGACCTCGGACATCAGCGAGCGCAGCCGCTCGGTCTCCTGACCGGTGGCGGAGAAGAAGGCGTCGAGCTCGCGCGCGAACTCGCGGAACTCATCGAGCGAGAGCTCGCGGCGCCGGAACCGCCCCCAACGCTCGGAGAGCCGCACCGCGCTGTCATGTACCCGCTCGGCGATCGGCAAGCCCTCGTCGACCGCATTGAGGGTGCGGTGCGTGGCCTGCTCGGTCATGGTGACGACATAGGAGAGCCGCTCCTTGGCGTCCGGGATCTCGTCCTGGGTGATCTCGACCAGACGCGAGTCGCCGCGGAAGCTCTGCAGCGCTTCGTGCAGCTCGCGGGTCAGCTTGCCGAGCTCCTCGAACAGCTCACGCTCGTAGGGGAAGCGCAACTGCTGGATGACCAGACGCGCGCCTTCCTCATCGCCGTTTTGGAGGTGTTCGACCAGCTCCTGCGCAAGTGCAAGCTGTGCGGTCAAACGTGTTTCGTCATTGTCCATCGATTGTTCCCAGGCCGAACGAAAAGGCTACCCGTGACATGGCTGGGCCGGCCATGGAGGCACGTGCCGGAGTGGGCTGAGTCCATGTGTCAGCGCCAGGGGCGAACGATGAGGCGACGGCCGGCGCAGCGCGAGACAGTCGCTTCAGCCCGACCCTAGCCTGCGACCCGCTCGAAGATCTTATCGATCTTTTCCTTCAGTGTCTCGGCGGTGAAGGGCTTGACGATATAGCCGTTGACGCCAGCCTGGGCCGCCTCGACGATCTGCTCGCGCTTGGCCTCGGCCGTCACCATCAGCACCGGCAGCTCCTTGAGCTCAGGGTCGGCGCGGACCTGGCGCAGCAGCTCGATGCCTTCCATGTTGGGCATGTTCCAGTCGGTGATGAGGAAATCGAAGCCACCGCTCTTGAGCATCGGCAAGGCCGTGCTGCCGTCGTCGGCCTCCATGGTGTTATTGAACCCCAGCTCGCGCAGCAGGTTCTTGATGATGCGTCTCATCGTGGAGAAATCGTCCACGACGAGGATCTTCATGCCTTTGTCCACACTGAACTCCCAGTGTCAATTGTCGGATTTATCGATCACAACAGCGACTCACTGCCCTCGCCGGTCCAGTCGGACAACCGTGAGCGCAAGCGGTGCAAGGCCTGACTGCGGATCTGGCTGACACGCGACTCGGTGATGCCGAGCACGGCGCCGATCTCGCGCAGGTTCAACGCCTCGTTGTAATACAGGTTCATGACCAGGCGCTCGCGCTCCGGCAAGCCACCCAGGGCCTGGGCCAGTGCCAGGCGAAACTGCGCCTGAGCGAGCTGCTCCGGGGGCGAATCCTCCGTCCCCGCCAACCAGCGATCGGCTTCCATCTCCGGGCCGCCCAGGTCTTCGATGCCGAGGACGTTGGCGCTCGCACTGTCCTGCAGCATCGCATGATAGTCCGCCAGCCCGATCTCAAGCTCGGCGGCGACCTCGGCGTCGCTCGCCGTGCGCCCCTCGCGCGTCTCCACCTCACGGATGGCTGCGGCGATGCGACGGGTGTTGCGATGGACCGAGCGCGGGGTCCAGTCCGCGCGGCGCAGTTCATCGATCATCGCGCCACGGATGCGTATGGTCGCATAGGTCGCGAAGGTCGCGCCCTGTCCCGCCTGGAACTGGCGCGCGGCCTCGATCAGCCCCACCATGCCCGACTGGACCAGGTCGTCGAGCTGCACCGACGGCGGTAGACGCGCCGCCAGATGATGCGCGATACGCTGTACCAGATCGACATTGGCCGCAACCAGCTCGTCGGGCCGGTCGGCCAGGCTAGGATACCCCTGCAATGGACGTTTCGGGGCCATCAGGCACTTTGCAACATCCGTTCGACGAAAAAGCCGATCCCGCCCAGGTCGGTCTCGGTGATGGGCCAACGATCGACCCGGGTCGCCAACTCGGTGAAGGCGCGCCCCGAGGGACTGCCCGGATACAGGTCGACCACAGGCCCGCGCCGCTGCACGGCCCGACGCAGGTTGTCGTCGAGCGGGATGATACCCGAGGCCTCGAGCATCACCTCCGGCAGGTACTGGGCGCAGACGGCCGAGAGCTTGCGCACCAGACGCCGACCGGCCTCCGGCGAGCTCAACATGTTGCAGACCATGCGGAAACGACGCAAGCCGTGATCCTGGTGCAGCACCTTGATCAGTGCATAGGCGTCGGTGAGCGATGCCGGCTCGTCACAGACCACCACCATCACTTCCTGAACCGCCTTGCAGAAGGCGGTGACCGACTCCTGGACGCCGGCCGAGGTATCGACGATGAGCACGTCGAGCGGCTGACGGTAGGAGCTGAAGGCACGGATCAGCCCGGCATGCTCGGCGGGGCTGAGATTGGCCATGCTGGCGATACCCGAGGCCGAGGGCACCAGCTGCATGCCCTGCGGGCCTTGCACCAACACATCCTCGAGTCCCTCGACCCGCCCTTCGACGAGATCGTACAGGGTCTTGGTCGGGCGCAGTCCGAGCAGCAGATCGGCGTTGGCCAGACCGAGGTCGGCGTCGAACAGCATCACCCGCCGTCCCATGCGCGCGAGCGCGACGGCGAGATTGACCGAGACATTGGTCTTGCCGACGCCCCCCTTGCCGCTGGCGACGGCGATACTCCTGAGCCGATTGCTAGGCGGTTGCATGGGCAGGCGTCCTGAAGGGCAAGACCGACTCCAGAACCATGCTGCCCTGTTCACCAGACGTCCGCGTGGACGCCGGCATCGCGTTCATTGCCAGACCATCGAGAGAGGCGCGGGCGCCGCCCGGCGCACGCATGGCGTGCGCCCGCTCCTGGAGCGCCAAGCGGGTGAGATAGAGTGTATCGACCTTGTGGAAATCTTCGGTCATGCGTTGACCATCGCTATAAAAAATCAAACCGAGCCGCTGCTCCATCAACACGGACAGGGTCTCGCCGAGCTGTTCCGTCTCGTCCACCTTGGTCAACACCAGGGCCGAGGGTTCGCTCGACTGGAACGCCTCGAGCACCTGTCTGAGCACCATCGACTGATGGGTAGCGGCAATTACCAGCCAGGTCTCGAGCTCGATGCGCTCGCGCACCTGCGCAAACAATCGACGCTCGGCGGCATCACGCGCGGCATGCCCGGCCGTATCGATGAGAATCAGTCTGCCATCACCGGCGCGACTCGACAACGCCGCCAGCTCATGCTCGTTCTCGAGCAGCATCACCGAGACCCCGGCCATCTGCCCGAACGCCTGCAACTGCTTGTAGGCGCCAATGCGCTGGCGGTCAAGTGAGACCAGGCTGACCGAGTCGCGTCCCATGCGCCGGATCTGGCGCAGCGCCAACCGCGCCAGGGTGGTGGTCTTGCCCACCCCGGTCGGCCCCACCAGCGCCAGCATGCCCCCATGGTCGAGCACCGGCGACTGTGCCGTCGGGATCGCCGCCGAGAGCCGCGCGCGCAGCCGCGACCAGGCGCTCTCGACCGAGGTCTCCTCGAGGATCCCGCCGGCGAGACTGCGCGCGAGCTTCTCGGTGAAGCCACAATCGGTCAGGCGCGTCACCAGTTCGGCGGCGAGCGGATGACGCGCCGCCCAGCGCGCCGACTCGCTGGCGTTCTGGTGTTGCACCAGCAGGCTGCGCAGGTCGCAGAGTTCACGCCGCATGGCCGCGATCTCGGGGTCGGTGGGCAGGGTCGCGGTCGCCGGCACCGCCGGGCGCGGAGCACGCGCCTCGGGCGCGCTCGCGCGCTCGCGGCGTGGCGCACGGGTCGGTACCGTCGGTGCCGGCGCGGCGGCCTGATCGCCCTCGTCGAGCGCGGCGATCACCTCCAGCATGCCATCGACCCGACGACTCGACAGGATCACCGCATCCGGTCCCTGCAGCTCGCGCACCTGACGCATCGCGTCGCGCATGTCCCGTGCCGTATAGCGCCTCACACTCATGGTCGTACTCCTGCTCGCTCAATCATGCCTTTGCCGGAGCGGCGTCGCCCTGCCCCACGGTGGCCACCACCCGGATCTTGCGGTTGTCCGGGATCTCGGTGAAGGCCAGCACCGTCAGGCTGCTGACGGCGCCGCGCAACCAGCTCGCGACCCAGGTACGGATCTCCGGGGCGACCACCAGCACCGCTGGCGCCCCCTCCATCTCCTGGCGTCTGGCCGCGTCGGCCACCGAACGCTGAACCCGCTCAGCCAGTCCGGGTTCGAGCCCGACGGTCTCGCCCTGACTGCCTCGCAGCGACTTATGCAAGAGTTGCTCCAATGTTGGCTCAAGGGCGATCAACGGCAGCTCGCCCGCAGGCCCGACCAGGTCCTGGACGATCGAGCGCGCCAGCGCGACCCGCACCGCCGCGGTCAGAGCGCCGGGATCTTGACTCTTCTGCGCCTGCTCCGCCAGGGTCTCGGCGATGGTGCGCATGTCGCGGATCGAGACCTGCTCGGCGAGCAGGTTCTGCATCACCTTGAGGATCGCGCTCAGCGACAGCGTCTTCGAGAGCAGGTTCTCGACCAGCTTGGGCGAGCGCCGGCCGAGCTGATCGAGCAGGTGCTGGACCTCTTCGTGACCGATCAGTCGGTGGGCATTCTCGCGAAACACCTGCGAGAGATGGGTGGCGATCACGGTCGCGGCATCGACCACGGTGTAGCCCGCGCCCTGGGCGTTCTCGCGATCGCTCGGATCGATCCACAACGCATCGAGGTTGAAGGTCGGGTCCTTGGTCGGGGTGCCGGGGACGGTGCCGAAGACCTGTCCCGGGTTGATCGCCAGCTCGCGATCGGGGAAGACCTCGGCCTCGGCCTGGGTGACCCCGAGCAGCGAGATACGGTAGTGGTTGGGACCGAGCTCGAGGTTATCGCGGATGTGCACCGGCTGGATGAGAAATCCGAGCTCCTGCGAGAGCTTGCGCCGAATGCCCTTGATCCGTCCCATCAGCTGCCCGTTCTGGCCGCGATCGACCAGCGGGATGAGCCGGTAGCCGACCTCGAGCGCGACCAGGTCGACCGGCGGCACATCCTCCCAGGAGAGTTCGCGCTCCTCCGGCGCCGGCGGCATCTCCACCCCGGGCGGGAGCTGGTCGACCTCCTCGGCGCCGGCCGGCTGGGCGCTGCGACGACTGAGCAGATAGCCGCCGCCGGCCATCATCGCCGCAAGCCCGAGGAAGACCATATTCGGCATCCCCGGGATGGCGCCGAGGATGCCGAGCACGGCGGCGGCGACGAACAGTGCCCGCGGGTTCTCGAACATCTGTCCGAACACCTGCTGCCCCATGTCCTGCGCCGTCGAGGTGCGGGTGACGATGATCGCCGTGGCCGAGGAGAGCATCAGCGAGGGGATCTGCGCCACCAGCCCGTCGCCGATGGTCAACAGCACATAGACGTTGCCGGCCTCGCCGAAGGACATGCCGTGCTGGGTGGTGCCGATGACGATGCCGCCGAGGATATTGATGAAGAGGATGAGGATGCCGGCGATGGCGTCCCCGCGCACGAACTTGCTCGCACCATCCATCGAGCCGTAGAAGTCGGCCTCCTGGGCGATGTCCTCGCGCCGCGTACGCGCCTCGTCCTGGGTGATCAGCCCGGAGTTGAGATCGGCGTCGATGGCCATCTGCTTGCCCGGCATGGCATCGAGGGTAAAACGCGCGCTGACCTCGGAGATACGCCCCGCGCCCTTGGTGACCACCACGAAGTTGATGATCACCAGGATGGTGAAGACCACCAGACCGACGGCGAAGTTACCGCCGAGCACGAAGTCGCCGAAGGCCTGGATCACCTGCCCGGCGGCATCGGTGCCATCGGCGCCGCGCAGCAGGATCACCCGGGTCGAGGCGACGTTGAGCGCAAGACGCAGCAGGGTGGCGAGCAGCAACACCGAGGGGAAGGCGGCGAAATCGACCGGGCGCGGGGTGTAGACGGCCACCATCACCACGATCAGCGACAGCGAGATGTTGAAGGTGAACAGCAGATCGAGCGCCAGCGGCGGCAGCGGCAGCACCATCATCGACAGCAGCGCGATGAGCAGCAGCGGCGCGCCCAGCCCGAGCCGGCTCAGGCCCCCGAGGCGTTCACTGAATCCGGCCACTAGCGTTTACCCCGTGCGGCGCGGGCGGCCTCGCGCGGATCGAGATATTCATCGGGCACAGGCAGATCGGTCGGCATCGATACCTCGGGGTCGTGACGCTTGAGCTGATAGACATAGGCGAGGATGCGCGCCACGGCGACGAACAACCCACCGGGGATCTCCTCGCCGAGATCGGTGGTGAAATAGATCGCACGCGCCACCCGCGGCGCCTCCACCCGGATGATGTCGTGCTCGTCGGCGAGCCCGCGAATCGCCCCGGCGACCTCGCCAACCCCCTTGGCGAGCAGCCGTGGAGCACGCATTCGCGCCGGCTCGTAGACGATGGCCACGGCATAGCGGGTGGGGTTGGTGATGACCACGTCGGCCTTGGGCACCTCGGCCATCATCCGCCGGCTGGCCATCTCCTGCTGCAGTTGACGGATGCGTCCCTTGACCTCGGGCTTGCCGTCGGTCTCCTTGTACTCGTCCTTGAGCTCCTGACGGGTCATGCGCAGCTGCTTGTTGTGGTTCCACAGCTGGAAGGGTACGTCGACCGCAGCAATCAGCACCAGCGCCGCCGAGACCAGCAGAAAGATCCATACTGCCATGTCGGCGGTATGGAAGATCGCCTCCTTGAGCGGCTCCTCGCCGAGATGCAGCAACTCGTCGGAAACGCTCCAGAGCACCATGCCGGCGACCAGGGAGACGATCACGAACTTGGCAAGTGTCTTGCCAAGTTCGAGCAGTGCCTGGGCGGAGAACTGGCGCTTGATCCCCTTGAGCGGATTGAGCTTGTCGAGCTTGGGGGACATCGCCTGCGCCGAGAAGTTGGCACCGCCGATCAGGATCGGCCCGAGTAGCGCGACCACGAAGAGCAACGCGAACAGCGGCGCGAGGGTCAGCAACGCGCGACCGATCTGGCTGGCCAGATAGGGCAGCAGTCGCTGGGTGTCGTAGAACAGCTCGCGCTCCAGGGTGAAGCCATCGGCCATCTGGGCGGCGAGCTGGCCGCCGAGATGACCACCGAAGAACACCATGAAGCCGGCACCGGCGAGCAACACCATCAGGGTGTTGAACTCTCGCGAGCGTGGCACCTGGCCTTTTTCGCGCGCCTCGCGTTGGCGTTTGGCGGTCGGTTCTTCGGTTTTTTCCTGGCCGTTCTCGTTCTCGGCCATGTCACACCCCGAGCAGCCGCTGGATCAGCAGGAAAGCGGCGGTGAGCAGATCCCCGATCCGCGCCGGCAGCCCCGGCAGGATCAGTATGATGAGCACGAACCCCATCAGCAGGGTCACCGGGAAACCGACCGCGAAGATGTTGAGCTGAGGCGCGGCACGGGTGACCACGCCCATGGCGAGATTGACCAGCAACAACGAGGCCACCGCCGGCAGCGCGATCAGCAAGGCGCCGGCGAACATGGTGGTACCGAACCCGGCGATGCGCCAGAAGTCCTCGGCAACCAGCCCCTGCATCCCCACCGGCATCACCTCGAAGCTCAGGGTCATCAGCTGGAGCAACACCAGATGGGCATCGAAGGCGAGGAACAAGAGCGTGGTGAGGATCACGAAGTACTGCGACACCATCGGCACCTGTACCCCGCCGGCGGGGTCGATCACCGAGGCGAAGCCCAATCCCATCGACAAGGCAATGCTCTCGCCGGCCAGGGTCACGGCGGCGAAGACCAGCTGGGCGACAAAGCCCATCATGACACCGATCAGCACCTGCTGGAGGGCGACCACCAACCCCTCCATGCTGAGTGGATCGATGGCGGGAAACGGTGGCAACAGGGGTGCGACCAGGATCGCCAGCAACAAGCCCAGCGACAGCCGGACACGGGCGTTGACGGTCCGGGCGCCGAAGATCGGCGCGACCAGCAGCATGGCGCTGATGCGCACAAAGGGCCAGACGAACATCCCCACCCAGTCGAGCAGGGTGTCGAACGAGATCACCATCCGCGGTTCAGCCGATCAGCTCGGGGATGCTGTGATAAAGCCTGATGGTGTAGTCGGTGACCAGCGCCAGCATCCAGTGGCCGGTGAACAGCAGCGCCACCCCCATGCCGAGCAGCTTGGGGATGAAGGTCAGCGTCATCTCCTGGATCTGGGTGGCGGCCTGGATCATCCCGATCGCCAAACCGACGGCGAGCGCGGTCAGCAGCGCCGGGGCCGAGAGCAGCACCACGACCATGCCCGCGTCCTTGCCGACGTCGATCACCATTTCGGGAGTCATAGCATCATCCTCAACTGTAGAAACTCTGCGCCAGGGTGCCCATCAGCAGCGGCCAGCCGTCGATCAGCACGAACAGCATGATCTTGAACGGCAACGAGATGATCAGCGGCGAGAGCATCATCATGCCCATCGACATCAGCACGCTGGCCACCACCAGATCGATGATCAGGAAGGGGATCAGGATGAGGAAGCCGATCTGGAAGGCGGTCTTGAGTTCGCTGGTGACGAAGGCCGGCACCAGCATGCTCAAGGGGATCGCCTCGGGCGAGTCGAAACCGTCGATGCCGCGGATCTCGGCGAACATCGCCAGGTCGGTCTCGCGGGTCTGGGCGATCATGAAGCGCCGCAGCGGCTCCACCGCCTGACCGATCGCCGCCTCGGTGCTGATCTCCTCGTCCATGTAGGGCTTGACCGCGGTGTCGTAGACCTCCTGGAACACCGGCGCCATGATGAACAGGGTGAGAAACAGCGCCAGCCCGAGGAGCACCTGGTTGGAGGGCGTCTGGGTGGTCCCCAGCCCCTGGCGCAACAACGCCAGCACCACGATGATGCGGGTGAAGGAGGTCATCATGATCAGCACCGACGGCAACAGCGTCAGCAGCGTCATCAACAGCAGCACCTGGAGGGTGACCGAGTAGGTCTGCCCACCGTCGGCGCCATCGGTGACGGTCACCGCAGCAAGCCCCCCCGGCTGCCCCAGGGCGAGCCCCGGCAGCAACAGCAACGCGAGCAACAACCAGTGACGCGCGCTCACGACCGCCCCCGCCGACCCAGACTCTGCTTGAGCAGCGTGGCGAAATCGACCCCGCCACCGTTCTCCGGCGGCGCGACGCTCACCGGCTTGCGCAGCCGGTGCAGGGTACGCATGCCGGTGGCGCCGGCGGCGATCAGCAGCTGCTCCTCGCCGACCTGGACCAGCAGCAGTCGGTCGCGCGCACCGATGGCGCGTACCGCGAGGATCGAGATCGGCTGGTCAGCGGCCCGCCCCACCCCGCCGGGCAGCCGGCGCAGCAGCCAGGCCAGGCCGAGGATGGCGGCGATCACCAGCACCAGCGCGCCGAAGAGCTGCGCCAGATATCCGGCGCTGGTCAGCTCGACATCGGCGCACCAGGCCGCCCCCGGGAGCAGCGCCAGGATGCCGACGAGGATTGGCGTCGAGCTCGACCGCATTGATCTCATTTGAGTTTTCGCACACGCTCGCTGGGACTGATGACGTCGGTCAGACGGATACCGAACTTCTCGTTGACCACCACGACTTCACCATGAGCAATGAGCGTGCCATTGACCAGGACGTCGAGCGGCGCACCGGCCAGCCGGTCGAGCTCCACCACCGAGCCCTGATTGAGCTGGAGCAGGTTGCGGATCGGGATCTTGGCCCGGCCGATCTCCATCGAGATGGTCACCGGCACGTCGAGGATCATGTTGAGGTTGACGTTGTCCGACGGCGGCGTCTGATTGTCGGTGAAGTCCTCCGGCGTCATCGGCTGTGGCGAACCGGCGCCGAACTCATGGATGGCCCCACCCGGCGTCGTCTGCGGCGGGGTATCGGACTCCTTCTGCTCCTCGAGTGCCGCCGCCCAGTCGTCGGCCAGCGCGGCATCGTCCTGGCCCTTGCCTTTCTCCGGACTCATGGCGTCGTCGTCTCCTTGCTCCCTTGCAGGAATTCAGTGATCTTGATGGCGTTGTTGCCGTTCGAGGTGCCGAACTTGCCCCGAAATGTCGGGATATCCTCGACGTTGAGCACCACGGTCTCCGGCAGCTCGACCGGGATGATGTCGCCGGGGCGGACATCGAGCAGTTCGCGCACCGTCAAGGTCGCCTCGGTGAGCATCGAGAAGATCTCCACCTCGGCGATCTGCACCTCCTCCTGGAGCGCGTGCAACCAACGCTCGTCGACCCCGGAGCGGTCGGACTGCAGACCGGTGTCGAGCAGCTCGCGGATCGGCTCGATCATCGAGTAGGGCAGGGTCACGTGGAGGTTGCCGCCGCCGCCCTCGAGTTCGATGTGGAAATCGTTGATCACCACGATCTCGGTGGGACTGACGATGTTGGCGAACTGCGGATTGACCTCCGAGTTGACGTACTCGAAGGTCAGGTCCATCACCGGCTCCCAGGCCTTCTTCATGTCGTCGAAGGCGGCATGGAGCAGGTTCTGGATGACGCGCAGCTCCATCGGGGTGAAGTCACGGCCCTCGATGCGCGAGTAATAGCGCCCGTCGCCGCCGAAGAAGTTGTCGACCAGGGTGAACACCAGCCGCGGGTCGAAGACGAACAACGCGGTGCCGTGCAGCGGCGTCACCCGCACCAGGTTGAGGCTGGTGGGGACGTAGAGCGAGTGGATGTACTCGGAGAACTTGGTGACCTTGGTGCCGACCACCGAGATCTCCGAGGAGCGACGCAACAGGTTGAACAGGTGCACGCGCAGATAGCGGGCGAAGCGCTCGTTGATCATGTCGAGCGTGGGCATTCGCCCACGCACGATGCGCTCCTCGCTGGCGAGATTGAAGGGCCGGATCTGGCCATCGGCCGGATAGGGGTTGTCCTCGGTATCGATATCCCCGCTGTCGACACCATGCAACAGCGCATCGATCTCGTCCTGACTGAGGATGTCGGTCTGCTGGGCCATCGCCGCCTGTCCTCTGTTACTGCATCACCAGATCGGTGAACAGGACGCCCTCGATCCGTGCCGGCTCGCCGACCTTGATCAGCGCCGCGCTGAGCATCTCGGTGAGCGCCGCACGCAACGCGTCCTTGCCCTCAGGGGTGTTGAGCTGGGCATAGTCCTGCGCCGCCAGATGAGCCAGGAAGTCGTTGCGGATCATCGGCATGTGCTTCTCGATGGCGGCCGCCACCGCCTCGTCACGGGTCATCACCGTTACCCCGACACGGAGGAAGCGTACCGGCCCCTCGGCCGACAGATTGACCGTCATCGAGTCGAGCGGACGGTAGATCATCGGTCCCAGCGGAGCCGCCGGCGCTGCGGCGCCGGGCGCGACCATCTCGGTGCCCTGCTCGGCCGCCTCCTCACCCTCGGCCTCGGGATCATCGCCGCCCATCAGGAAGAAATAGGCCGCTCCCCCACCGCCGGCGAGGACCAGCACCACCAGCAGGATCAGGATGATCAGCTTCCACTTACCCGACGGTTTCGCGGCCTCGTCGGTCTCGGCCTTCTTGTTCTTCGCCATGGTTCACCCGAATTGACTGGCATCCGCGCGGGATGCGGATTGACTCCATCCGTGGAGCGGATCATGCCGCGATAGCGGAGACGACCAGGCGCGTCAGGATATTGACACCACTGGAGCGTCGAGCCTCGGGCACGCGCCGGACGCACGACGCGGCACCAGACCAGGCCGCGCGCCCGCACATCGGAGCAGTCTATCAAAGCCCGATGACTGGACGTAGGGAGGCGGGAACGGCGCTCGGCCGGGAGGACGGTAACGCCGCGATCAGACGAACAGATCGAGCCGTTGCGACAGGGCGCCGAGGGTGCTGTGGGTCAAGGGCTCGCCGGTCTCTCCCGGATCGCCACCACCCTCGCCACGACCGGCGCCACCGTCACGATCGGCCTGGGAACCGCGATCCTGTTGCTGCGGCGGCTGGTCGGCAATGGTCACCTCGCCGAGCGACATCCCCTCCTGGGCCAGCGAGTCGCGCAGCCGCGGCAATGCCGCCTCGAGCACCTCGCGGGCGACTGGGTTGGCGGCGAAGAACTGCACATTGGCCTTGTCGCCCTCCATCGCCACCCGTACCTCGAGCGCCCCCAGGCTCGGCGGGTGCAGCTTGATCTCGGCCGCATCCTCTCCGGCGCGAGCCAGCCACTGCATGCGCTCGACCAGCGCACGCTCGCCCCCCGGGCGCAGTAGCTGCTGGAAATCGAGCACCAGCGGGCGACTGGTCTCGGCGCCCGCCGGCTGAGTCGTCGCGCCGGTGCCGGTCGGCGCCGACACCGCAAGCCGCGAGTCCTGGTCTCGCTCCTGCTCGACAACCGAGGCGCCATCATGACCGCCCCAGCGCTGCAGCAGCTCGAACAACGCCTCGCGCGAGAATTCACGACTGCCGTCGATCTCCGGCTGGAGCGCACGCGTCAGCCCCGGCGACAACGACAGGGCCGCAAGATCAGCACCCTCGCCCGACCTCACCGCCCCCCTGAGCAAGGCCTCGGGATCGGCATCGCTGCCGTCCGTCGTCACCGACTGCAACAACGACCGCAGGACCGGCGCCAGCGTCTCGAGTCCGTCCTCGGTCGACGCCCCACCCCCCTGTTGCTGGAGCAGCGCCGTCAGGCTTGCACGCTCCGCCGCCGAGAGCTCGACGCTGCTCGTCTCGCCTCGCAGCAACCCCCGCAGCCGCGCCACCAGATCGTCGGCACCATCGGTGGTCGCGGCATCGAGCTGGGCCTGCAATGCGTTGAGCAGGGCCTCGCCGCGCCCCGCCATCTCCTCACCGGGCAGCCGCGCGCCAAGCGCCCGGCCCTGTCCGAGCGGAAGTTGCTGCAACGCGGCGAGCACCACGGCCTCCCCCGTGCTCGGCCCGCTGCCCGGGAGTGCGGGCGCGACCACGCCCCCGCTCGGGACGACAGCGCTCGGCAGCTCGGCGGGGAGTTGCTGGAGCAAGGCGACCAGCGAGGCGAGCGCCTCATCCGGGGTCTCGGCCCCCTGCAACTCGGAGTCGAGTTCTTCGAGGTCGACGCCCCAGCCCGAGAGCAGTTCGCGCAGCTGGCCCTCGAGCGCCTCGGTGAAGGCGCCGCCCTCCCCCGCGGGATCAACCGCCGCCGCCCCGGCCGTGGCGCCGGAGAGCAGCTGCAACAGGCCATATGGCTGTAACTGAGCTGTTTGCGCTTGCATGACCGCGATCCTCGCTATTGATGAAGGGGGCTTGCACCGCCCCGGCTAGGCGCCTGTCGCATCAGCGGGCCTCATTCCTGGTGACGCTGATCGAAGGCGCGCCGGGTCGCCCACATGTCCTGTTCGCGCTGCTGGCGACGCCCCTCCTGGAGCGCCTCCTGTTCACGACGTCGCTCGATCAGCTTGTCCAGCGACAGGCTCGCCTGATGGCGCTCGAGCCAGAACGCACGGGCCTGATCGACCTGTGCCTGAGCGGCATCGACACGCAGCTCCTGCTGATCGAGGGCCTCGCGCAGCTGATCGCGCATCCGCGCCAACTGCTTGAGCATGTTGACATCCTCCGGCACCAGGGCGTTCAGATAGTCGTTGAGATAGCGCTCGAGCTGCTCGCGCTGGGCCTCGACCTGGTTGAGGGTGTCGAGCCGCGCGGCGAGCCCCACCGCGGCCTCGTTCTCCTGCGCCTCGCGGATGCGCAGCAGGCGCTTGAAACGACGGATGCCGGCGCTCACGGCCCACCCCGCATCAGCGCGATCAGGCTGTCGCGGGCCTCCTCGAAGGTCACGCACTCGCTGCGCTGCTGGGCGAGATAGGCCTCGAGACGCGGGTACATCGCCACCGCCTCGTCGAGCTGGGGATCGGTGCCCTTGCGATAGGCGCCGACGGCGATCAGGTCGCGGTTGGCGGCATAGGTGGCCATCATGCCGCGAAAGCGCCGCGCCGCCTGTTCGTGTTCGGGGCTGATCAGCGCGCTCATCACCCGCGAGACCGAGGCGCCGACGTCGATCGCCGGATAGCGCCCGCTCTGGGCGATCTCGCGCGAGAGCACCACGTGCCCGTCGAGGATACCGCGCGCGGCGTCGACGATCGGGTCGTTCTGGTCGTCGCCCTCGGCGAGCACGGTGTAGAAGGCGGTGATCGAGCCGCCGCCCTTGTCACCGTTGCCGGCGCGCTCGACCAGCGCGGGCAGGCGCGCGAACACCGAGGCCGAGTAGCCCTTGGTCGCCGGTGGCTCGCCGATGGCCATGGAGATCTCGCGCGCGCCCTGGGCAAAACGCGTCAGCGAGTCCATCAGCAACAGCACGTCGAGCCCCTGGTCGCGGAAGTACTCGGCCACCGTGGTCGCCACCAGCGCGCCGTGCTGACGCAGCAGCGGCGACTGGTCGGCCGGCACCGCCACCACCACGGTGCGCCGGCGCGACTCGTCGTCGAGGATGTCGTGGATGAACTCGTTGACCTCGCGACCGCGCTCGCCGATCAGCCCGACGACGATGACGTCGGCGGCGGTGAACCGGGTCATCATCCCCAAGAGCACGCTCTTGCCCACGCCACTGCCGGCGAACAGCCCGAGGCGCTGACCGCGACCGACGGTGAGCAGTCCATTGAGGGTGCGCACGCCGACATCGAGCTGGGTGCGGATCGGGTCGCGGGTGAGCGGATTGATCGGGCGCCCGTCGATCGGCATCTCTTGCTGCGCGCGCAGCGGCCCGGCGCCGTCGAGCGGCTCACCGTTGGCGTCGATCACCCGCCCCAACAACTGCGGCCCGACGGCGATGCGCCGCTGCTGGTCGAGCGGCTCGATCCGCGCCCCCGGCACCAGTCCCTCGATCCGCCCCTCGGGCATCAGGAAGGTGCGCTCGCCCTGGAAGCCGACCACCTCGGCCGAGACCCGACCACCGCTGGCGGTATGGATGGCCGCGCGCCCGCCGACCGGTAGCCGGATCCCCTCGGCCTCGAGGGTCAGTCCGACCATCCGCGAGAGCTGCCCCTCGGGCTGGGGCGGCGCCACCTTGTCGATGCGCCGCCCCGATTGTGCCAGGCGTTCGCGCAACCCGCTGACCAGATCGCGGGTGCCCTGCTCGCGCAGTCCATCGATCAGCTCGCTCATCGCTGCTCGACCTCTTCATCGGCCAGTGCGACGTCTCCCGTCTCCGGCGCAGCGTCAACGTCGGTAACGGCAGCATCCACCGAAGCCGCCGGCGACAAGGACTCGGCGCCGTCGACCACTGGCTCGTCAGGCGCCGGTTCGACCTCCCCCCAGAGCGCCTCGACACTCTGACGCAACCGCTCCTCGAGGGTGGCGTCGATCCGACTCGGGCCACTCTCGATGGTGCACCCGCCACGGGCGACACCCGGGTCCGGGCGCCAGCTGATGCGCTCGTCACGGTCACGGGCATAGGCCTCGAGGATCTCCGCGTCCTCGGGGTTGATGCGCACGCGGATCTCGCGATTGCGCGAGGGCAGCTGCCCGAGCGCACTGCCGAGCACCCGGGCGACGTGTTCCGGGTGCTGCTCGAGCTCGGCCATCACCACCCGTCGCGCCATCGCCACCACCAGCGCCAGCAGCTCGGGCTCGAGCGCATCGGCGGCGGCGGCCAGGGGATCGGCGAGATCGCGGGCCACGCCCTCGAGGGCTTCGACCGTCTCGCGTACCTTCTTGTCGTAGCGCGCCCGGCCCTCCTTCTCCGCCTCACCCTGGCCGAGTTCGCGCCCCTCCTTGTAGCCGGATTCGAAACCGGCCTCGTAACCGGCATCACGCGCGGCCTGCTCGATCGCCTCGATCTCGGCGGCGGTCGGCAGATAACGCTCGGGTTCGGGCTCGACCTCGGGTTCGGGCTCGGGTTCGGGCGCGGGCGGCGGCGCGCCGACATCCGGCGGCTGCCAGCGTTGCACCGGCCCGTCGAGCAGGTCGGCATAGAGCACCGAAGATCCGGAGCCGCTCACACCATCTGCTCCCCGCCGGCCCCGCCGAGAACGATGTCACCGCTCTCGGAGAGTCGACGCGCCACGGCAAGGATCTCCTTCTGCGCCCCCTCGACGTCGCTCAACCGCACCGGCCCCTTGGCCTCGAGGTCCTCGCGCAGCATCTCGGCGGCGCGCTTGGACATGTTCTTGAAGATCTTGTCCTTGAGCGCGTCATCGGCGCCCTTGAGCGCAAGCACCAGCGAGTCGGTGGAGATCTCGCGCAGCAGGGTCTGGATACCGCGATCGTCGACGTCGACCAGGCTCTCGAAGACGAACATCAGCTCCTGGATGCGTTCGCCGAGGTCCTCGTCGACCTGGGTGACCCCGGACATCACGTTGGCGCTCTGCGAGGCGTCCATGAAGTTGAGGATGTCGGCGGCGGTCTTGACCCCGCCGACCATCGAGGACTTGGCGGTGTTCTTGCCCGAGAGCTGGCGCTCGAGGATCTCGTCGAGCTCGTGGAGCGCTGCGGGCTGGACGCCGTCGAGGGTGGCGATGCGCAGCACGATATCCGACTGCATCCGGTCGGGGAGATAGGAGAGGGTCTCGGCGGCCTGGTCGGCGTCGAGGTGCGAGAGCACGATGGCGACGATCTGCGGGTGTTCGTGACGGATCATCTCGGCGATGGCGCGCGGATCGAGCCACTTGAGCGCCTCGAGCCCCTTGGAGTTGCGACCGAGCAGGATGCGGTCGATCAGCCCCGAGGCCTTGTCCTCGCCGAGCGCGGAGTTGAGCACCGAGCGCACATAGTCCTCGGCGCCGATGCCGAGCGAGGTGTGCTCCATGGCCGTCTCCGAGAAACGTTTCAGCACATAGTCGATATCGGTGCGCGAGACCCGCTCGAGCGAGGCCATGGCGGTGCCGATCTTCTGCACCTCCTTCGGTCCCATGTGCTTGAGCACCTCGGCGGCTGGCCCCTCACCGATGCTCATCAGGAAGATTGCCACCTGCTCGGGGCCGGGGCGCTTGGACGGATCAGTTGCCATCTTCGTTCAGCCAGCTCTTCATCACCTGTGCCACGCGTTTCGGATCCTCTTTGACCAGCTCGCGCACCGCCTCGAGATCGACCTGCTGCTGATCCCCGTCCTTCGGCCCGGTGAGCGCGGCGATCGCCGCGCTCTGCTGGGTGATCGCCACGGTATCCTCGCCGAGCTCGCCCTCGCCGCCGGCCCCACCGCCCTCGCCCGACTGGTCCTCGAGCGCGGCGGCAGCCTCGTCGGCGGACGGCGGCGCGAGCTGACGTACCGCCGGACGCACGATGGTCAAGAGTACCATCAGCGCGAGGATCAGCCCGGCGCCGATCTTGGCCAGCTCGAGGAACCACGGCTGGGTCCAGACCGGCTCGGCGTCGGTGGTGTCGGCGGGCGTGAACGAGGCGGTGATCACGTTGAGCGAATCATTGCGCGCATCGTCGAACCCCACCGCCTCACGCACCAGCGCGCGAATGCTCGCCAGCTCCTCCTCCGTGCGCGGCACCCGCACCACCTCGCCTTCCTCGTTGAGCTCCTCGCGATAGTCGACCACCACCGCCGTCGACAGCCGGCGGATATTGCCCGGCATCTCGCGCACGTGCGAGATCGCGCGATCGATCTCGTAGTTGCGCGTCTTCTGCATGCTGCGACTGCTCGGCATCATCGGGTCGGCCACCGGCGCCGCGCCGACGGCGCCACCGGCCGGCGGCTGGTTGGTCAAGGCGCCGGGGATGCCGCCGATCGCCGGGTCGCTGCCGACGCGCTCCTGCTCGCTGAGCTGCTCGGAGCGCACCGCGGTGCGCTCGGGATCGAACGACTCCTGGGTGCGCTCGACGCGGGAGAAATCGATGTCCGCGGCCACCTGCACCCGCACCCCGTCGCGCCCGATGATCGGCACCAGCAGGGTCATCACCCGATCGACATAGCTGCTCTCGAGACGGCGGATGTAGTCGAGCTGGTCGGCCGAGGTCGACAACCCCATCTCGTCGTCGTTGCTGGTGAGCAGCCGACCGTGCTGGTCAACCACGGTGACCTGCTCGGGATCGAGCGCCGGGATGCTCGAGGACACCAGATGAACGATGGCTGCGACCTGGGTGTCGTTCAAGGCCCGGGTGCCGCGCAGATGGACCACCACCGAAGCGCTCGCCGGCTTGCGCTCGCGCACGAACACCGAGCGCTCGGGCAGCGCGAGATGAACCCGCGCACTCTCCACCGGATCGAGCGCCGCGATCGAGCGCGCCAGCTCGCCTTCGAGCGCACGCTGATGGCGCGCTCCTTCCATCAAGCGACTGGCGCCGAATCCCATGTCCTCCTGCAGCAGCTCGAAGCCGAAGTCCGAGGCGCGTGGCAGCCCCTGACCGGCGAGCAATAATCGGGTCTGGGCGATCTGGGCCTGGGGGATCTCGATCCGTCCGGAGAGTTCATCGATGCGGTAGGCCACGCCGAGCTGATCGAGCGCCTGAACCACCTCGGCCGCCTCGGCATTCTCCATCCGCGAGAACAGCGGCGCATAGGTCGGGCGCATCGCCCAGTAGAGGATGGCGCCAGCCACCACCAGACCACCGGCGATCATCCCCAGCAACGCGATCTGCCGACCCACCGGCAGTTCGTTGAAGGTCTTGATTCCAGTAGAAAAGGCGGCTGTCAGCGAAGACGCCATGGATGAATCTCTCCGTGGATCTGCGCGCCGTCAGCGCTCAGACCTGCATGCTCATGACTTCCTGGTACGCCGACAACAGCCGGTTGCGCACCTGATTGGTCGCCTCGAAGGCGAGACTCGACTTGTTCATCGCCACCATCACCTGCGGCAGACTGGTATTGGCCTCACCGAGCTCGAAACGGGTCTGCACCTGCTTGGCCTCCTGCTGCAACGCATTGACCGAGCGCAACGAATCGCGCAGCGCGGTGGCGAATTCACCGCCCTCGCTCGGCGCCGTCGGCTGCTGCGTCGCAGGCATGCTCCCCTCGACCCGTCCCGACTGCGAGAGCGCGCGCATCTGCTGCAAGACGTTCTGGATCTGCATGTCACTCACGTTCACAATCTCCCATCTCTTCAATCCACGTAATCCGGTTGGATACGCAGGTGCAGCGGCGTACCCGACCCTTGGACACGATTGGGATATTGCAAATTAAGTGCCAAAAACCTCAGGCATGGCGGCAGGGCCTGACGGACAAGGGCTGCGGCAGGATTGCGCAACCCCGGGCGCAGATGACGAGCAGCATCATCACCGACAGGACGTCGAATTCTTGACGGCCAATCTCGGTCTCCCGCTCGGCCGGGGGGGCTTTGCTAGTCGCCGCCGCGCCCCAGGCCGAACTTGCGCATGCGCTCGACCAGGGTGGTGCGACGCATGCCCAGACGTCGCGCGGCACGCGCCACCACCTGATCGTTCTGTTCCAGGGCGGTGACGATCATGCGGCGCTCGAGCTCGTTGAGATAGCCGCGCAACTCCACCCCCTCAGGCGGCAGGGCGCCTTCCTCGCACCCTCCGGGGAGCGCCGGGGCGGCGACCGGGGCCGGGGGCAACCCCTCAAGCACCTCGGCGGCCGCCTCGGGGCGAAAGCGCGGCGGCAGCTGCGCCAGGTCCACCGGCTCCCCCGGATAGAGGATCGCCAACTGCTCGAGCAGATTGGAGAGTTCGCGCACATTGCCCGGCCAGGGCAGCTGCGCGAGATAGGCGATGACCGCCGGGGTCAGCCGCGCGGTCTCCACCGACTGCGCGCGCAAGCGCTCCTCGAGCGCGCCGATCAGCAGCGGGATGTCGCTGCGCCGTTCGCGCAGCGCCGGCAACTCGATGGGAAAGACGTTGAGACGAAAGAACAGATCCTGGCGAAAGGCGCCGGCATCAACCGCCTCCTGGAGGTCTCGATGAGTGGCCGAGATGATCCGCGCCTGGGCCTGGATCGGCTTGTTGGAGCCGACCCGCTCGAAGGTTCGCTCCTCGAGCACGCGCAACAACTTGACCTGCATCGGCAGCGGCATGTCGCCGATCTCGTCGAGAAACAGCACGCCATCGGCGGCGAGCTCGAAGCGCCCGGTGCGAGCGGTGAAGGCCCCGGTGAAGGCCCCCTTCTCGTGACCGAACAGCTCGCTCTCGAGCAGGTCGGGCGGGATGGCGCCACAGTTGACGGCGACGAAGGGCTTGTCGCACCGCGACGAGGCGGCATGGATCGCGCGCGCCACCACCTCCTTGCCGGAGCCGGTCTCGCCGAGGATGAGCACCGTGGCATCGCTGTTGGCGACCTGGGTGATGGCGCGCTTGACCCCACGCATGATCGGATGGGCGCCGACCAGGCCCTCGATCCCGGACGTCTCGACGGCATCGGTCGCGTCCGCCCGTAACCACTGCAACACCGCCAGCACCCGCCCGACAACAGGCGGCTCGTCGACCACACAGACATGCCCGGGCAGCGCCTCGCGGGCACCGTCGAGCGGCTGACAGATCAGTGGCAGGGAGGGTGGACGGACACGCTCGAGCTGCTCGGCCAGACGCGCCCCCGGCGCGCACAGCCAGAGTGCTGCGAGTGACATCGTGTCGAGTTCGTCGAGGGCCTCGAGTGGCTGCACCTCGCAGCCGAGGAACTCCAGGATGTGTCCGGTCCTGTCGCGCGCCGGCTGATCACCGAACACACCGATCCGCACGCGTTGCTCAAATGGGTTGCCCTCGCTCGGCATCGTAAACGCAATCCTTCCGCGGTGAACGCAGCCCCGCGCTCGTGACACTCGCGCCCGCGACACGCGGAAGGCGAGCAGACGGCCGCCGAACCGGCTTGCTGTTTGCTCCGGAGAGGGCGCATCGCGATTCTTGATGGAGCGACGAGTTTCTAACGTCCGCGTCGGCCACTGTCAAGCACGCAGACCCCATGGTGCGACCGAAGGCGCGCTATCGCCGCGCCCGCGCCACTGCGCGCCGGTGCATCCGAAACACCCAACGCCCCAGCGCCTCGCGCAGCCCGTCATCACTGAACCGCCAGCGCGCGCCCATCGCACCATCGAGTTCGCAGACCGTCTCGAGCCCGAGCACCAGCGGCTGGGCGAAGGCTGTCGAGGGGTAGAGCTCGAGCCGATCATCGGCAGTATCGAGCAGCGCGGCGGGCAACACCACCCCCTCGGCACTCAGGGTCGCGCTCACCGGCGCCGGGAGTTGCGCCTGCATCCAGGTCGAGAGCAGCTGCATCAGCAGGTCGACCTTCGCCTCGAGTCGCTGCAGCTCCAGCGAGGGCGTCTCGTCGCGCCCGCCACGGCCACCGTCTTCGAGCATCGCGATGGCATCGAGCAGCCGAACCCCCGACTCCGCCGGGGTCGGGGGGCGACGGCTCGGCGCCAGCGCCAGCACCAGGGTGATGGCCAGGCCGTCGCCCAGCACGCCCCGCCATGCGGCGGGAATGGCGGCATCGGTCGAGCCGTGTCGATCGTGCATCTTCGCTCCTTTGGGATCGAACTCGGGACTTGCTGGACGACACGCCCTGCGTCATGGTCGAGATCGCGAGGCTTCGGCTAAGATAGCGCCGACCCATGGCGCATCGTGCCCACCCCGGGGCCGGCGCCATCCCGATAGGCAGAACCGGAGTCGACCGTCATGCTCTCCAGCATCGAGAATCACTATGAACGCCTGGTCGCCGCGCGTATCAGCGAGCTGCTCGCCGAGCGCGGCGAAGCCTTCGACGCAGACTACTTTGACGATCTCGCCTGTGTCGCGCTCAATTATCTGCCGCCGCGCTACGTACGCCACAGCATCGACTTCGCCTCGCACCAGAGCGATGAGGAACGCTCGCGCATGGCCGAGGAGGTCGCCGACGCCGTGGCCTTCGCCTTCGAGACCACCCGCCGCCGCCGCACACCGCGGCCCCACGAGGAAGACTGACCCCGACAGCGAGGCTCAGGCCTCGGCGTCGAACGACCCGCGCGTCGGCGCCGCCGGCCCGGGATCCAGCGCCGCGCTCAAGCGCGCCTCCCCGCTCGTCTGCGAGGTCGTGGAGGCGGGTTCGGCGGTGTGCTCGCCGGCCTCGAGTGCGAGACGGACGCGGGCGCCGATCTCGCCACCCAGCACTGCGCCGTCGCGCGCCTGTTCGTCGCTCGGGCGGCGCGGGCCGACCGCCTCGGGATCGTTGACCGGACGTGTCGACTCGGGGCGCGTGGCCACCCGCCCGAGCCCAAGCCGCTCCGACATGCTCGGACGCGCACCGGTGGGGACGAAGGGAACCGAAACCGGGACATCGATCATGGTGCTCACTCCTGCGCTGACGCTGAACCAACACGCCTTGCGACATCCTTTTCGTCTGCCCACAGTATAGGGGAACCGGCCCGGGGACGACGTGGCCGCGGTTGAATCACGCCACGCGGCAGCCATGTCATGGAACATGATGGCCGACCAGGACCCGCGCCAGCAGCTGCGCGTGGTCACCTACAATATCCACGGCGGGATCGGCCGCGACGGTCGCCGCGACCTCGGACGCATTGCCACGGTGCTGCGCGCGCTCGATGCCGACCTGATCGCACTCCAGGAGGTCGACTCGACCCCGACAGCACACGCGCCCTCGGCACAGATGCACGAGCTGGCGCAACTCGGCGACTATCACGCCATTCCCGGTCCGACCATCCTCACCCACGATCGCCACTACGGCAACGCCCTGCTCACCCGGCTGCCGGTCATCGCACTCACCTGTCTTGACCTCAGCGAACGCCGGCGCGAGCCGCGCGGAGCCATCGTCGCCGACCTGCGCACCGCGCACGGCACCCCGCTGCGCTGTCTCGCCACCCATCTCGGGCTGAAGACCCGGGAGCGACGCCGCCAGGTCGAACGCCTGCGCCCCTGGATCAGCGACTCACCCGCCCCCCTGGTGGTACTGGGCGACTTCAACACCTGGTGGCCGCTGGCGCGCACCGAACGCCAGCTCTCCCGGCTGCTCGGGCCCACCCCGAGGCTCGCCAGCTTCCCCGCCGCCTGGCCACTGCTCGCGCTCGATCGCGTCTGGACCCGACCGGCGGGACTGTTGCAGCGACTCGAACGCAGCCGCGACCCACGGGCCCGCATCGCCTCCGACCACCTGCCGCTCTACGCAGAACTGGCGCTGCCGCGCGCCACCCGAACAGGATGACCCCCCGATGGAACGTCACACGCCCAACCCATTGCTGGTACCCGGCGAGACCTGCTGGCAGATCACCGGCACCCGCCGTCTGGCTCCACTGATCGATGGCGAACGCTACTTCGCCACCCTGCGTCGGGCACTGATCAATGCCCGGCATCGCATCCTGATCCTCGGCTGGGACCTGCACAGTCAGCTCGAGCTGGTGCGCGAGGACCCCGGCGACGGGCTGCCGACCCGACTCGGCGAGCTGCTCCATGCCCTGCTCGAACGCACCCCCGGGCTCGAGGCCTGGATCCTGCTTTGGGACTATGCGCCGATCTACGCGCTCGAGCGTGAACCGCTGCTCTTCGGCATCCACCCCTGGCGCCAGCACCCTCGCCTGCACTTCGCCCTCGATGACAATCATCCGCTGGCGGCCAGTCACCACCAGAAGCTGGTGGTCATCGACGACGCACTGGCCTTCTGCGGCGGCTTCGACCTCGGCAAGTGGCGCTGGGACAGCAGCGCGCACCAGGCCGAGGATGCCCGCCGACGCGATCCCGACGGCAAGCCCTACCCGCCCTTCCACGACCTGCAATTGATGGTCGACGGCGAGAGCGCCGGCGCACTCGCCGAGCTGGCGCGCGCGCGCTGGGCGCGCTGCGGCGAGGAGACGCCCGCGCCGAGCCCACCACCGGTACACGATCCCTGGCCCGAAGGGGTCGCTGCGCTGCTGCGCGACCAACCCTGCGCCATCGCCCGCACCCAGCCGCAGCAACCGGCGCGCGACGACCAGGCACCGGAGCGGGAGGTGCGCGAGGTCGAGCAGCTCTATCTGGCGTTGTTCGCACGCGCCGAGCGGCTGATCTATCTCGAGAACCAGTACCTGACCTCGACCACCCTGTGCAGCGCGCTGTGCGAACGCCTCGGCGAGGCGCACGGCCCGGAGGTGGTGATCGTGCTGCCGCGCGAGACCGGCGCCTGGCTCGAACAGCACACCATGGACATACTTCGCGCCCGCCAGCTCGAGCGCCTGCGCGAGGCCGATCGGCACGCTCGACTGCGCGTCTACCACCCCGAGGTCCCCGGCCTCGAGAGCGGCTGCCTGATGGTCCACGCCAAGCTGGCGATCGTCGACGACCGCTGGTTGCGGGTCGGATCGGCCAATCTCAGCAATCGATCGATGGGGTTGGATACTGAGTGCGACCTCTGTCTCGAGGTCACCGACGAGGAGGGACGGGCACGCATCGCCGCGCTGCGCCGCGAACTCATCGGCAACCTGCTCGACTGCGAGCCGCAACACCTGGCAAGCGCCGAACGGGAGGCCGGCGGACTGATCGGGGCAATCGAAGCGATCCGCGCCGACGCCCCTCCGGGGCGCAAGACCCTGACCCCGCTGGAGGGCGCCGTCGACCCGGAGTGGGAACGCCAGCTCCCCGACGAGCGGCTGATCGACCCCAAGCGCCCACTCAACGTCCTCGATGTCGGCGACGCCGTGCTCGGGCGTCGTCATCTGCCGCACGCGCGGCGCCGACTCAGATTCGGGATCGCGCTGGTCGTGCTGCTCGCCGCGCTGGCGATCCTCTGGCGCTGGAGCGGCCTGGGCGAATCACTCGATCCGCAGCAGCTCGCCGAGCAACTGACCGATCAGCTCCACGCCCCCTGGGGGCCGGCGCTGTTGCTCGCGGGTTTCGTCGTCGGCAGTCTGCTGGCGATCCCGGTGACCCTGCTGATCCTGGTCACCGCGCTGGTCTACGGCCCCCTGGCCGGGGCCAGCTATGCCCTGCTCGGCTCGCTGCTCGCGGCGCTGGCGGCCTACGGGCTCGGTGCCTATCTCGGTCGACCCGCCGTCAACCGGCTCGCCGGCGGACGCATCCACCGCCTCAGCGAGCGCCTGGCACGGCGCGGCATCCTCACCATCATCGCCGTGCGCATCGTCCCGGTCGCCCCCTTCACCCTGCTCAACCTGCTCGCCGGGGCCTCGCACATCCGCCTGCGTGACTACGCCATCGGCACCCTGATCGGGATGCTGCCCGGGGTGGCGACGATGGCGGTGTTCGCCGAGGGGTTGATGGCGTTGCTGCGCCGCGCCGGTCCCGAGCAGTTCCTGCTGCTCACCCTGGCACTGGCGCTGATCGTCGGGCTGACCCTGCTCGCCCGACGCCTGCTGACGGTGTTCGTCGAGCAACGCTGAGCGCTCGCCGCGACAGTGTTCCGACCGAGCTCAGCCGCGCCCGGGGTCGGTGGCGATCGCCGCCAGCAGCTGTCCCTGGAGGACCTCGGCGCGCGCCAGCGACACCTCGAGTATCTCGATCTCGGTCTCATCGCGCAGCGCGACATCGAGGGTGCGGCACAACCGCTGTAGCTCGACGAACCCCAGGGTCCCGGCGACACCGCTCAATGCATGTGCGAGCCGCCGCGCCTGATCGCGATCACCCGACTGCAACGCCCGGCGTAGCTTGGCGAGATCCTCGCGATGATGCTCCGCGTACATGCCGACCAGTCGCGTATAGACCTCGCGCTTGCCATGCAGGCTCCTGAGGGCGAAGCTCAGATCGACATGACCGAGCTGGGCGAGCCGCTCCAGGACGTCGCCGGTGGCGACCTGTTCGTCCCCCTGCTCCAGCACCACAGCGCCCGCAGCGACGGCGCCCGATGGGGGCGCGCTCGGTGTCTCGGTCATGGTGCGCGAGAGCCAGTCGAGCAGGGTGGCATAGAGGGTCTGGGGGTCGACCGGCTTGGAGACATGACCGTTCATCCCCGCCGCCTCGCAACGGCGCCGGTCGTCATCATAGGCATTGGCGGTCATCGCGATGATCGGTCGCTCCTCCCAGCCGGGCAACCGGCGCAACCGCCGGGTGGCCTCGAGTCCGTCCATCTCGGGCATCTGCAGATCCATCAGGACCAAATCATAGTGAACCCGCCGCGCCATGGTCACCGCCTCGCGGCCATTGTCGGCGACGTCGACCTCCAGCCCGACATCCTTGAGGATCTCGGCGGCGACCTCCTGGTTGACCTGGTTGTCTTCCACCAGCAGCACCCGGGCACCACGATGGCGTTCGCTCAGATGCGCCGCGGCATCCCCTTCCTCGCGTGGCACACCGAGTTCGATCGGATCCTGGTTCTCGGCCTGACCGAGCCAGGCGGTGAACCAGAAGGTGCTGCCCTTGCCGGAAACGCTCTCGACCCCGGTCTGGCCTCCCATCATCAAGGCCAGCCGGCGAGTGATCGCCAACCCCAGCCCACTGCCCGAATAGCGACGGGTGGCGGAATTGTCGACCTGGGTGAAGGGCTGGAACAGCTGCTTGAGATCGGCGGGCTCGATGCCGATCCCGGTATCGGTGACGGCAAAACGGATCAACAGGCGTCTGCCACGGGTCTCGAGGACCTCGGCACGCAGCAGGATGCGGCCCTCGTGGGTGAACTTGATCGCATTGCCCAGATAGTTGAGCAACGCCTGGCGCAGTCGCGTACTGTCGCCATGGAGCACCGCCGGCAGCCCTTCGGCCTCGCAGTCGAGTGCCAGCCCCTTGGCCGCGGCCTGCGCCTGGACCAACGCCTCGACCTGGTTGAACAGCTCGGCGATGGCGAAGTCATGGGTCTCCAGCGTGAGCTTGCCCGCCTCGATCTTGGAGACGTCGAGGATGTCGTTGATGATCGACAGCAGGTGGTTGGCCGCCCCCTTGATCTTGGCCAGGGTGGCACGTTGCTGCGGCGTTGCCATCTCGCGCCCGAGCAGATAGGTCAGCCCGAGGATGGCGTTCATCGGCGAGCGGATCTCGTGACTCATGTTGGCGAGGAAGGCGCTCTTGGCCCGGCTGGCCTCCTCGGCGCGCTCACGCGCCTCGGAGAGCTGACGGGTGCGCGCCGCGACCAGCTCCTCGAGATGATCGCGATAGCGCTCGAGCTCCTCGGCGATGCGCTTCTTCTCGGTGACGTCCTCCTTGACCGCGACATAGTGGGTGATGCGCCCGTCGGGTTGACGGATCGGCGCGATCACCGCCATCTCGATGTATTCGCTGCCATCCTGACGACGGTTGACGAACTCGCCGCGCCACACCTCGCCACGGGCCAGCGTCGCCCAGAGGTCGCGATAGGTCGAGCGCGGCGTGCGCCCCGACTGCAGGATGCGCGGGTTGGCGCCGATCAGCGCCTCGCGGGCATAGCCGCTGTTGTGCACGAAGGCCTCGTTGACATACTCGATGGTGCCATCGGGGTCGGTGATGGCGATGCTCTCCGGGCTCTGCTCGATCGCCAGGGAGAGCTTGCGGATATGTTCCTCGGCGGCCTTGCGCTCGCTCAGGTCGATGTCGACGCAATACATCTGCGGCTCGCCGTCCGGGCCGCGCAACATCACGTGACTGGAGAAGACGTGCGCCGGCGAGCCATCGGCGCGACGCAGGGTCATCTCCCCGGCCGGCGGGACCGGGGCACCGTGGACCCAGGAGTCGACCGCGCTGATCACATAGTGACGCAGCGCGTCGGGAATGATCAGGTCCTCGAGCTTGACGCCGAGCGCCTCGGCCGGGCGGTAGCCGTAGAGCACCTCGCTTGCCGGGTTCCAGTAGATCACCCGACGGTTGCGATCATAGCCCTGCACCGAGATCGCCTCGACCTGCTCGAACAAGGCGTGGAACCGGGTTTCGGTATCCCAGGCCGCCTCGGCGGCGCGGCGACGCTCGGTGACATCGCGCGCACTGCCGAGCAGCGCGAACCGCCGCCCCTGCTCATCGCACAGCGGCGCACAGCTGATCTCGAACCAGCGCGACTCACCGCCACCGGGACGCTCGAGACGCTGGTCGCGGCGCGACTCGCCCCCGTCACCGAGCACCGCCGCGGCCTGCTCGCCGAGCGCGGCGGCAAAGGACGGCGGAAACAGGTCGGCCTCGGTGCACCCGATCACCTGCTCGGCGGCGATGCCGAAATGCTGCTCGAAGGCGGGATTGCAATACAGATAGCGGCCATCCAGATCCTTGACCCAGGTGGGATCGGGGAGCTGGCGCACCAGGTTCTCGAAAAAGGCCTCGGCGTTCGCGGCCTTACCGGCCCCACGCTCGCCAAGTCGGAAAAGCCATGCCATGGACTTGTCGGAAATCGCTCGATCCGTTGTTGCAAGACTCGCGCGCCTGCCGCCAGTCACGACGGGCAGGAGGTGTCGCGCACGCCCGGGTCGTCAACGTGATGTTCGTCTCCGACGACTTGCCCCACGTCACACGCTGGCGATCTCGCCCACCCCGATCAACGCGTGACGCGCCCTCCGTGACAGCGCACCCGCCGTGGTCTCTCGGCAGCATGCGCCTTGGCCATCCTTAAAGTCAGACCCCTTCGTTACATCCGGCCCGAGGGGCCGGGGTCGCTCACCTGTTTCTGGCGGCCAGCGCCGTGCTTGTCAAGCCTGGGGAGGCGCCATTCGTCTGCCCGAACACCCCCGACAGCAGGTCTGGGGAATCGGCCCGGAGGTCTACAATCGCATGTTTCGACGAGGAAAACACGACCGCCGGATGACCGTCGGCAACGCCCCACAGGGCCACCGTTCGAGCACCGACCAGACCATTGTCAACTGGAGCCATCGAGACGCAGCTGATACCATCGACTGAGAGCAGGCCCGAGGCATCCGCCCCGCGCCAGACCAGCACGGAGACCCTCAAGGTGACCCAAACCCTGGTTCGCTACTCCAAGGTCGTCGAGATCGTCGGAGACATCCTCAAGGTGAGGGTCCCGAGCCGCGGCGGCAACACTCAGACCCGTGTCGCCTTCGACGATCTGGCGCTGGTCGAGGACCCCGGTGGCTTCAGCTCGCTGGCGCGCGCCATCCGCATCGACCGCGACCTGGTCTCGCTGCAGGTCTTCGCCGGCACCAAGGGGCTCTCCACCGAGGCCTCGGTACGCTTCCTCGGGCACCCGATGCAGGTCACCTACTCGGCCAACATCCTCGGGCGGGTATTCCGTGGCGACGGCGAGCCCCTCGACACCGCCCCCGACCTCTCCCAGGACCCCAAGCTCGACATCGGTGGTCCGCCGGCCAACCCCGCGCGCCGACTGCTCGCCTCGAAGATGATCCGCACCGACGTGCCGATGATCGACGTCTTCAACTCGTTGGTCGAGAGCCAGAAGATCCCCATCTTCTCGGTCGCCGGTGAGCCTTACAACCAGCTGCTCGCGCGCATCGGCATCCAGGCCGACGCCGACATCGTGGTGTTCGGTGGCCTCGGGCTGATCTTCGACGACTATCACTACTTCCTGCGTCGCTTCGAGGATGCCGGGGTGTTCGCCCGCACGGTGATGTTCGTCAACCTCGCCTCCGACCCGGTGGTCGAGCGGCTGCTGGTGCCGGACATGGCGCTGGCGGTGGCCGAGCGCTTCGCCGTCGAGGAGGGCAAGCGGGTGCTGGTGCTCCTGACCGACATGACCGCCTATGCCGACGCCATGAAGGAGGTCGGTATCGCGATGGAGTCTGTCCCCTCGAACCGAGGCTACATGGGCGACCTCTACTCCCAGCTCGCGCGCCGCTACGAGAAGGCCGCCGACTACAAGGACGGCGGCTCACTGACCATCCTCTCGGTCACCACCATGCCCGGCGACGACGTCACCCATCCGGTCCCGGACAATACCGGCTACATCACCGAGGGGCAGTTCTATCTGCACGACGGCGCCATCGACCCCTTCGGTTCACTCTCGCGACTCAAGCAGCATGTCATTGGCAAGGTCACCCGCGAGGACCACGGCCAGATCATGAACACCATGATCCGCTTCTACTCCGGCGCCCGCGACGCCGAGCAGAAACAGGCGATGGCCTTCGAACTCTCCGAGTTCGACCACCGCCTGCTCAGGTTCGGTCGGCTGTTTCGCGAGCGCTTCATGAACATCGAGGTCAGCCTGCCGCTCGAGGCCGCGCTCGATCTCTGCTGGCAGACCCTGGCCGAGTGCTTCGAGCCCGCGGACCTGTTGATGAAGCAACAGCTCATCGACAAGTACTTCCCCCGCCTCGACGACCCGCACGACGCGGTCGCCTGACCCCGGGAGCGCGGCCATGGCACGACTGAGCCTGAGCAAGTCATCGCTGGCCAAGCAACAGCGCCAGCTGCAGACCTTCGAGCGCTATCTGCCCTCGCTCGATCTCAAGCGCCGCCAGCTACTCGCCGAGCGCGCCCGCGCCCAGGACGAGCGCACCGCGCTCGAGCAAGCCATCGCCACCCTGCGCGAACAGGTGCGCGAACAGCTGCCGATGCTCGCCAACACCGAGATCCCGCTGGCCGGACTGACCCGCGTCACCCAGATCCGCATCGACGAGGAGAATCGCATGGGCACCCGGCTGCCGCGGCTCGTCGGAGTCGACTTCGACCGTGTCGACTACGGCTGCCTGAGCCGCCCGCACTGGGTCGATCCACTGGTCGAGCGGCTCGAACAGATGCTCGAACTGCGCATCCGACTGCGTCTGCAGCAACAGCGCGTGACCCTGCTCGAGACCGCAGTGCGCAAGGTCACCCAGCGCGTCAACCTGTTCGAGAAGGTGCTGATCCCACGCACCCGCGCCCATATCAAGCGCATCCGCGTCGCCCTCTCCGACGCCGAGCGCGCCGCCGTGGTGCGTTCCAAGATCGCCAAGGCCAAGCGTCAACGGGGAGGTCTGGCATGAGCATCATGACGATGCGCCGCGTCACCCTGGCCGGACTCGCGGCCGACAAGGACGCGGTGCTCGAGCAGCTCCAGCAGCTCGGTTGCATGCACCTGGTCGAACTCGGCGCTCACCCCAGAGAGCCCGAGCGCACCCCCTCGCCCCATGCCCTGGAGGCGCGCAAGGCGCTGCGCCATCTGCGCGAGGTGCCGGACAAACGCCGCCAGGTCCGCGAGCCGACCGACTTCGACCTCGCCGCGACCATCACCCAGGTGCTCGACAACCAGCAGCGGCTGCGCGACATCAGCGATCGCCGCGACGCCCTGCGCCAGCGCCTCGCCGAACTCGAGCCCTGGGGCGAGTTCAGCCTCCCCGAGCCGGCGGCGCTCGCCGGACGCAAGCTGTGGTTCTACATCCTGCCGCTGCGTCAGCTCGACGCCCTCGCCCGACTCGAACTGCCCTGGCAGATCGTCCATCGCGACCATCGTCAGGCCTGGGTGGTGGTGATCGCCGAGCGCGAACCGCCGGCCGACGCCCTGCCGGTGGCGCGTACCCACACCGGCGCGTTCAGTCGCTCCGAGGTCGCGCGCCGGCTCGAACGCGCCGAGATCGAACTCGAGGCGGTGATCGCCGAGCGTCACGCGCTCACCCGCTGGATCTATCTGCTCTCCTCGCATCTCGCCGAGGCCGAGGACCAGGCCGGGCTCAACTACGCCCGCGCCCAGACCTATGACGACGAGGCGCTGTTCCTGGTCCAGGGCTGGGTCGCGCTCGAGGACTGCCCCGGCGTGCAGGCGCTGGCCGACCAGCTCGGCCTCGCGTTGCTGCTCGAGGCCCCGGGCGCGGATGATCAACCACCGACCCGGCTCGACAATCCGGCCCCGGTGGCCGCCGGTCAGGACCTGGTCGGCTTCTACCAGATGCCGGCCTATCGCAGCTGGGACCCGTCGCGGGTGCTGTTCTTCTCCTTCACCCTGTTCTTCGCGATGATCCTCTCCGACGCCGGCTACGCGCTGGTGCTCGGCGCCGCGCTGGCACTCGGCTGGCGCCGCCTCGGGCGCAGCGAGACCAGGGGGCGGCTGCGCCTGCTCGCGCTCGCGTTGTGCGGCGGGGCGCTGCTCTGGGGGATCCTGGTGGGGAGCTACTTCGGCGTCACGCCAGCGCCCGATGGGCTGCTCGGCCAGCTCAGGGTCTTCGATCTCGACGACTTCGCCACCATGATGTGGCTGTCGGTGGCGATCGGCGTGCTCCACCTGGTGCTGGCCAATGTCGAACGCGCGCTGAGCAGCGCTCCCGGGGCCGAGCGCCGTATCGCGCTCGCCTGGATCGCCGCCCTGCTCGGCGGCTTCGCGCTGTGGAGCGGCACCGGCCCGAGCGGACCACTCTGGCTCGCCACCCTCGGCCAGTGGCTGCTCGGCGGCGGCCTGATCGCGCTCTTCACGCTCGGCAGCGACCGTCCGATACGCAGCCCGACCTCGGCGTTGCTACGTGTGCTCGACGGTCTGCGCCAACTGGTGCGCGTCACCCAGGCCTTCGGTGACGTGCTCTCCTATCTGCGCCTGTTCGCGCTGGGGTTGGCCTCGGCCTCGCTCGCGCTGACCTTCAACGAGCTGGCGCGCGACGTCCAGCAGGGCCAGCCCGGACTCGGACTGCTGCTCTCGATCCTCATCCTCCTCGTCGGTCACGTCCTCAACCTCGCGCTCTGTCTGATGAGCGGCGTGGTGCACGGACTGCGTCTGAACTTCATCGAGTTCTACAACTGGGCGCTGGCCGGCGAGGGCTATCCCTTCAAGCCCTTCAAGAAGACGGAGCTGAGCGAATGAACGAACTGGTGATTGCACTGGGTTGGGCGGGGCTGTGCGGTGCCATGGCGCTCGGCGCCATCGGCAGCATCATCGGCTGCGCGATCGCCGGTCAGGCGGCGATCGGCGCCATGGTCGACACCGATTCCGGCTACGGCCGCTATATCGGCATCTCGGTGATGCCCTCCTCCCAGGTCATCTACGGCATCGTGATCATGTTCACCCTGCAGCGCGAGGTCACCGTCGACACCGCCCCGGCGCTGTTCGGCATCGGCATCCTCGCCGGCTTGGCGCTGCTGTTCTCGGCGGTACGCCAGGGCCAGGCCTGTGCCTCGGCGATCCACGCGAGCAAGACCAAGCCCGAGATCTTCGGTCTGTCGCTGGCCCCGGCGGCGATCGTCGAGGGCTTCGCGGTGTTCGCCTTCGTCTTCGCGCTGGTGCTCGCCGGCGGCATCCCGGCCTGAACCGGGGGGAGCTGAACAGATGACCACCACAGACAGCGGCATCCCCGAGGGGCTCGCCTCCTCCGGTATCGAGACCCTGATCGCGCGGCTGCGCGAGGAAGGGGTGAGCGCCGGGCGCGACCAGGCCGGCGAGATCGAGCGCGCCGCGCGCCGTCAGGCCGGCGAGATCGAGCGCGCCGCCAATGAGCGCGCCGCGGCCATCGTCGAGGAGGCACGGCGCGAGGCCGAGGCCCTGCGCAAGGGCGGCGAGGAGGCGTTGCGCATCGCCATGCGCGACACCGTGCTGCGGCTCAAGTCCGAGCTCTCCGACCGCTTCAGCGACGAGGTCAAGCGGCTGATCGCCGCCGAGCTCGAACAGCAGAGCTTCCTCCAACAGTTGATCCTCGAGGTCGGTCGCGCCGCACGCGAGGAGGCCGGCATCGATGCCGGCCAGGCGGTCGACATCCAGCTGCCCAAGGCGCTGGTCGGCCCCGAGGAGTTGCGGCGCAACCCGCTGGAACTGCGCGAGGGCTCGCTGTCGCACTTCGTGCTCTCGATCGCCGGCAACGTGCTCGCCGAGGGCGTGACCTTCAGCGTCGGCGACGACGACAGCCAGGGCATCCGTCTCTCGCTGCGCGACCAGGACGTGCAGATCGACCTCACCGACGACAAGGTCGCGGCGCTGCTGCTCGCCCACCTCCAGCCTCGCTTCCGCGCCATCCTCGAGGGGATGGTGAAGTAGCGGGGTGGCGCCATGACCGACTCACACCGTTACGCCATGCTGCTGAGCGCACTGCCGGCGCACGGGGCGCTGTTCACCGCGCGCCAGACGCCGCTCTCGCGCATCCGTCTCGAACAGCGCCTGACCCAGCTCGACGCCGAGGACGCGCGCACCCTGCGCACCCTGCGCACCCTGATCGAATGGGCCGAGCAGGACCCGCACAGCAGCGACCAGGCCGTCCTCGAGCGCGCCCGGCGGCAGATCCCCACCCTGCCCGACCCCTTCGCCCGCGACCTCGCCGACTGGCGACTGGAGATGCGCACGCTGATCTGCGCGCTGCGCCGTCGCCATCGTGGCGAGCCGCCGCCGAGCGAGCGGCGCTGGGGGTACGGGCGCTGGACCGAACAGGTGCGCCGCCACTGGAACGAACCGGCGTTCCGGCTCGAACGCGCCTGCCCCTGGCTGCCGGAGGCCGCGCGCCGTCTCGACCAGGGCGATGCCATCGGCGTCGAGCGACTGCTGCTGAGGACGGTCTGGGAGCATCTCGAACGACTCCACGACGGCCACCACTTCGACTTCGCCGCGGTGATCATCTACGCGCTGCGCTGGGATCTGGTGGCCCGCTGGACCAGCTATCACCACGAGCGCGCACTGGCGCGCTTCGATGACCTGATCGAGACCGCGCTCGACGGGGTCGAACTCACCCCCGAGGCGGCGGCCTGAGCGCGCCGCGCCGATCGCCCGACCTTGCCGAAGAGGAACCCGCAATGGATGACGCGCTGACACCCCAGGTCCAGGCCGACTCGCCCGCCCGGGTGGTCTCGGTCCAGGAGAGCCTGGCCACCATCGAGGCCGGCTGGCGCAACGGTACGCGCCTGCCGCTGAAGAAGAACGAGGTGGTGTTCATCCGCCCCGAGCGCAGCGACGGGGAGCGACTCAAGTCCGAGGTGCTGCGGGTGCGCGGCGAGTTCGCCGACGTGCAGGTGTTCGAGGACACCCGCGGGGTGAGCATCGGCGATCCGGTGGAGCAGTCCGATGAGCTGCTCTCGGTCGAGCTCGGCCCGGGACTGCTCGGCGAGGTCTACGACGGCCTGCAGAACCCGCTGGAGAAGATCGCCATCACCCATGGCGTGTTCCTGCCGCGCGGGGTCGATCTCGACGCCCTCGATCGCAACCGCAAGTGGTCCTTCGTGCCGCTGGTCCAGCACGGCGCGCGGCTGCGCGCCGGCGGGGTGCTCGGCACCGTCCAGGAGGGACGCTACACCCACAAGATCATGGTGCCCTTCGATCAGGAGGGCGAGGTCGAGGTGACCTGGATCCAGGAGGGCAGTATCACCGTCGACACCCCGGTGGCGCGCATCCGCGACCGGCGCGGCCACGAGCGCTCGCTCGATCTCATCCAGCGCTGGCCGGTACGCCGCGCGCTCACCGAGCACATGCTGCGCACGCGCACCACCGAGCGGCTCTATCCGGACGAGCCGATGACCACCAGCATCCGTCTGATCGACACCTTCTTTCCCATCGCCCGCGGCGGCACCGGCTGCATCCCCGGCCCCTTCGGCGCCGGCAAGACGGTGCTCCAACACCTGCTGGCCAAGCACGCCGCCGTCGACATCGTGATCGTGGTCGCCTGCGGCGAGCGCGCCGGCGAGGTGGTCGAGACCATCAGCGAGTTCCCCCAGCTCTCCGACCCCAAGACCGGCGGCTCGCTGATGGATCGCACCATCATCATCTGCAACACCTCGTCGATGCCGGTGGCCTCGCGCGAGGCCTCGATCTACACCGGCATCACCCTCGGCGAGTACTACCGCCAGATGGGCTATCAGGTGCTGCTGCTGGCCGACTCCACCTCGCGCTGGGCGCAGGCGATGCGCGAGACCTCCGGGCGGCTCGAGGAGATCCCCGGCGAGGAGGCCTTCCCCGCCTATCTCGACTCGGCGATCCGCAGCGTCTACGAGCGCGCCGGGGTGGTGCGCACCGCCGACGCCAGCGTCGGCAGCCTGACCATGATCGGCACCGTCTCGCCGGCCGGGGGCAACTTCGAGGAACCGGTCACCCAGTCGACCCTGAGCACCGTCAAGTGCTTCCTCGGACTGTCCTACGATCGCGCCTACAAGCGCTTCTATCCGGCGATCGACCCGTTGATCTCCTGGTCACGCTATCTCGGCCAGCTCGCCCCCTGGTACGAACAACATCTCGGTGCCGACTGGAACCGTCGGGTCGAGGCGATGCAGCAGCTCCTGGTCCGTGGCGAGGCGGTGCAGCAGATGATGCAGGTCACCGGCGAGGAGGGCGTGACCACCGAGGACTACGTCACCTACCAGCAGGCGCTGCTGCTCGACATGACCTTCCTCCAGCAGGACGCCTTCGACGCGGTCGACGCGGCGGTACCACTGGCGCGCCAGCGCCAGATCTTCGAGCTGATCGACAGCCTGATCGGGCGTGAGCGCGCCTTTACCGACAAGGACGCCGCGCGCGCCTTCTTCACCCGGCTCACCGCGCTACTGAAGAACCTCAACTACGCCGCCCAGGACTCGCACGACTTCACCCGCCTGCTCGAGGAGATCGCCGCGCTCGACGAGGACACCCCGGTCGCACTGGCGGCGACCGGCTGAGTCCTTACGCCGGGTCGCGGTCCTCGCCGACGCCGGGCAGGGTGAAATAGACCTCGACCCGGCGATTGCGCGCGCGCGACGCGGCATCGATCT
>NZ_RHFI01000013.1:0-98850 GCF_003718685.1 Marichromatium sp. AB31
ATCTTATCTCATCAATTTTTATATTTTTATATTCATCTAGCAAATGTGAATAGGCATTTTTTATAGTCTTTTCACTAGCCATATCTTTGTCCGAAATTATTATTCTTTTTATGAATTCCGAGTGTTTATCTAGGTCTAGATGTTTTGCCCAATTTTTAATTACATATTTTCTTATGTATAAAGCACTTTCATACTGTTCTTTGTTCTTCTTTAATTTAAGAAAAGACTTGATTTTGTCTGCACCTATAGCTGCTGCAACAGCTGCGCTTATAGCAGATAGTAGAGATAATGGATCCATAGTATTTCCTCTGTATTTTTAATGCCCTAACAGTTGATTAGACAGAATCCCTAAATATGGCGCTAGACGGATTCTCTAATTTCCGTGCTAGACAGATTCTGTCTAGCAGCGCCCCCATGCCAAATCCGTCCGCCCACGCAGACCGACGATACTCCAGAAACCCCTCGTCAGCACTGCTGCCAGGTGCCTCATACCATCTATTCGCGACACCAAACACGGCTGAGTCCGCAACACTAGACAGAAACTGAACGCTATATCCGGCACCTTACCTGGGACAGACCTTATCACCCCCACCGAGCAATTCGGCATCAGAAATTTGAGTAAACCTTTACTCGCCGTTCAACCTCCTCCCCGCGTCGTCACAATCCCCTCCCGCGCGGAGGAAAAGGACACCCAAGTTCCGACTCCCCCAACCACCAAATCCTACACTTCCCCCTCCTGCAAAAACAAAAAAAAGCCCGCTCACGCGGGCTTCTTCCTCTCTTCCTGATCTCTAGCTGCCGCCAGCAACACACCCCAGCGACAGCCCTCCCGACCTCACTCCCACTCGATGGTCCCCGGCGGCTTGCCGGTGATGTCGTAGACCACGCGCGAGACGCCGTTGACCTCGTTGACGATGCGCAGACAGACGCGTTCGAGGAAGTCGTAGGGCAGGTGGGCCCAGCGGGCGGTCATGAAGTCGATGGTCTCGACCGCGCGCAGCGCGATGACGTGGGCGTAGAGACGGTTGTCGCCGACGACGCCGACCGAGCGCACCGGCAGGAACACGGCGAAGGCCTGCGAGACCTGGTCGTAGAGATCGGCCGCGCGCAGCTCCTCGATGAAGATGTGGTCGGCCTGACGCAGGGTCTCGGCATAGTCCTTCTCGACCTCGCCGAGGATGCGCACGCCCAAGCCGGGACCGGGGAAGGGGTGGCGGTAGACCATCTCCGAGGGCAGGCCCAGCTCGACGCCGATCTTGCGCACCTCGTCCTTGAACAGCTCGCGCAGCGGCTCGACCAGCGAGAGGTTCATCTCCTCGGGCAGGCCGCCGACGTTGTGGTGCGACTTGATGACCTTGGCCTTGCCGGTCTTAGCGCCGGCCGACTCGATCACGTCGGGGTAGATGGTGCCCTGGGCGAGCCACTTGACGTCCTCGATGCGGCTGGCCTCGTCGTCGAACACCTCGATGAAGGTGTTGCCGATGATCTTGCGCTTCTGCTCGGGGTCGGAGACGCCCTTGAGCCGACCGAGGAAGCGTTCCTCGGCGTCGACGCGGATCACCTTCACGCCCATGTGGTTGGCGAAGGTGCGCATCACCTGATCGCCCTCGCCGAGACGCAGCAGGCCGTTGTCGACGAACACGCAGGTGAGCTGATCGCCGATGGCGCGGTGCAGCAGCGCCGCGACCACGCTGGAGTCGACCCCGCCGGAGAGTCCGAGCAGCACCTTGTCGCCGCCGACCTGCTCGCGGATGCGGGCGATGCTGTCGTCGATGATGTTGCTCGGGGTCCACAGGCTGGCGCAGCCGCAGATGTCGTGGACGAAGCGCTCGATGATGCGCTTGCCCTGACGGGTGTGGGTGACCTCGGGGTGGAACTGCACGCCGTAGAAGCCGCGGCTCTCGTCGGCGATGCCGGCGAGCGGGGCGTTGTCGGTCTCGGCGATGACGGTGAAGCCCTCGGGCAGGCTCTCGACGCGGTCGCCGTGGCTCATCCACACGTCGAGCAGACCGAAGCCGGCCTCGCTGGTGTGGTCCTCGATGTCGCGCAGCAGGCGCGAGTGACCGCGCGCGCGCACCTGGGCGTAGCCGTACTCGCGGTGGTTGGCGGCGTTGACGCTGCCGCCGAGCTGGGCGGCCATGGTCTGCATGCCGTAGCAGATGCCGAACACCGGCACGCCGAGCTCGAAGACCAGCGGATCGGCGCGCGGGGTCTCGGCCTCGTGCACCGACTGCGGGCCGCCGGAGAGGATGATGCCGCGCGGGGCGAAGTCGCGGATCGCCTGCGCGTCCATGTCGCACGGGTGGAGTTCGCAATAGACGCCGGCCTCGCGCACGCGGCGTGCGATCAGCTGGGTGTACTGGGAGCCGAAGTCCAGGATCAGGACGCGGTCGGCGTGGATGTTGGTGGTGTGACTGGACATTGGTGGTCTGCTGCTAGGGGTTGGCGCCACCCCTGGTCGCCGCCGCGCGGGTCCGACCGACCCGGCCGCGCCTGGGGCATCGGCGCAAAGCGCATCGCGGCGCCCGAGGGCGCCGCGATGGGGCTTAGTTGTCGATGCGGTAGTTGGGCGCTTCCTTGGTGATCTGCACGTCGTGGACGTGCGACTCACGCATGCCCGCGGCGCTCACCCGCACGAACTGCGGCTTGGTGCGCATCTCGTCGATGGTGGCGCAGCCGGTGTAGCCCATGCTCGAGCCGAGACCGCCGACGAGCTGGTGGATGACGTTGCGCAGGCTGCCCTTGTAGGGGACGCGCCCTTCGATGCCCTCGGGCACCAGCTTCTCCTTGTCGGTGTTCTCCTGGAAGTAGCGGTCGCTGGAGCCCTCGGTGGCGCCCATGGCGCCGAGCGAGCCCATGCCGCGATACGACTTGTAGGAGCGACCCTGGTAGATCTCGACCTCGCCGGGGGCCTCGTCGGTGCCGGCGAACATGCCGCCGATCATCACGCTGTTGGCGCCGGCGGCGATCACCTTGGCGACGTCGCCGGAGAAGCGCAGGCCGCCGTCGGCGATCACCGGGACGCCGCTGTCCTTGAGCTCCTCGGTGACGTTGGCCACCGCGGTGATCTGCGGCACGCCGACACCGGCGACGATGCGGGTGGTGCAGATCGAGCCCGGACCGATGCCGACCTTGACCGCGTCGGCGCCGGCCTCGACCAGCGCGCGCGCCGCCTCGGGGGTGGCGATGTTGCCGCCGATCACCTGCACGTCGGGGTAGTGCTGCTTGACCCAGCGCACCCGGTCGAGCACGCCCTTGGAGTGACCGTGGGCGGTGTCGACCACCACCACGTCGACGCCGGCCTCGACCAGCGCCGCGACCCGCTCCTCGGTGCCCTTGCCGACGCCGACGGCGGCGCCGCAGCGCAGCCGGCCCTGGTTGTCACGCGAGGCCTTGGGGAAGTCCTTGGCCTTCTGGATGTCCTTGACGGTGATCAGGCCGCGCAGCTCGAAGCGGTCGTTGACCACCAGCACCTTCTCGATGCGGTGCTTGTGCAGCAGGTTCATGACATCCTGACGGTCGGCGCCCTCGCGCACCGTGACCAGTCGCTCCTTGGGGGTCATGATGGCCGAGACCGGCGCGTCCATCCGCTTCTCGAAGCGCAGGTCGCGACCGGTGACGATACCGACCAGCTCGCCGTTGTCGGTGACCGGCACGCCGGAGATGTTGTTGGCGTGGGTGATCTGCACCACCTCGCCGATGCTCAGGTGCGGCGAGACGGTGATCGGGTTGCGGATGATGCCGCTCTCGTACTTCTTGACCGTCAGCACCTCGCGGGCCTGGTGCTCGATGGTCATGTTCTTGTGGATGATGCCGATGCCGCCCTCGAGCGCCATCGAGATCGCCAGCCGTGCCTCGGTCACCGTATCCATGGCCGCCGACACCAACGGGATGCGCAGATCGATCTCGCGGGTGAGCTTGGTCTGGAAATCCACCTCGCTCGGGATCACCGTGGAGTGAGCCGGGACGAGGAGGACGTCATCGAAGGTAAGTGCTTCCTGGATCAGGCGCATGGGTGAAAGGGCTCCGGGGTGGTGCAAGGTGGAAGGTAACCTATAATTATAAAACGTATATGGACTCCTGTAAACTGGCGTTTTCCCTTGGTCTCGGGGTGTGGCGATGAGCGCGATCTTCGATCCGGATGTCTATACGGTCTCGCGGCTCAATCGCGAGGTCCGTGCGGTGCTCGACGGCGCCTTCCCGCTGTTGCGGGTGCGCGGCGAGGTCTCCAACCTCGCCGCGCCGGCCTCGGGGCATCTCTATTTCACCCTCCGCGACACCGGCGCGGCGGTACGCTGCGCGTTGTTTCGCGCCCGCGGGCGCTCGCTCGCGATGCGTCCGGCCAACGGTCAGCAGGTGGTGGTGCGCGCGCGTGTCGGGCTCTACGAGCCGCGCGGCGACTTCCAGCTCATCGTCGAGTCGCTCGAGGCCGACGGCGAGGGCGCCGCACGGCTGGCCTTCGAGCGCCTGGCCGCGCGGCTCGAGGCCGAGGGTCTGTGCGCGCCCGAGCGCAAGCGCGCGCCGCCGGCCTTTCCGCGTCAGGTCGGGCTGATCACCTCGCCGAGCGGGGCGGCGCTGCACGATCTGCTGGTGGTGCTGCGACGGCGCCAGCCGGGGCTGGCGGTGCTGATCTACCCGGCCCAGGTGCAGGGCGAGGGTGCCGCGGCCTCGCTGGTCGCGGCGCTGGCGCAGGCCAATGCCCGTGCCGAGTGCGACGTGCTGATCCTCGCCCGCGGCGGCGGCGCGCGCGAGGACCTGGAGGCGTTCAACGACGAGACCCTGGCGCGCGCCGTCGCCGCCTCGTCGATCCCGGTGGTGAGCGGGGTGGGGCACGAGACCGATCTCAGCATCGTCGATCTGGTCGCCGATCGGCGCGCGCCCACGCCCTCGGCGGCGGCCGAGCTGGTCGCCCCGGCGCGCGAGCCGCTGCTCGCCCGGCTCGATCGGCTCGAGGGTCGGCTGGCGCTGGCGTTGCGCCAACGCATCGAGACCGAGCGCCGACGGGTGCAGGGGTTGGAGCGTGGGTTGCGGCTGCTCCACCCGCGTGCCCGGCTCGAACAGCGCGCCCAGCAGCTCGATCGTCTGGAGGCGCGGCTGCGCGCGGCGCTGGCGGTGCGGTTGCGGCACGAGACGCAGCGTCTGGACGCGCTCGCCAATCGTCTCGAGCGCTGTCATCCGGGGCGGCGCCTGACGCCGGCGCGGGTACGGTTGGAGGCCCTGGAGCGGCGGCTGCATCAGGGGCAGGCGGCGCAGCTCGAGCGTCAGCGCGCGCGGCTGGCGCGCGCGGTCGCCGGGTTGGACGCGCGCGGTCCGCTGGCGACCCTGGCGCGTGGCTATGCCCTGGTCACCCAGCCGCCGGGTGGTGCCCCGGTGCGCGATCCGAGTGCGCTGGCGCCGGGGCAGCGGGTCGGGGTGCGGGTGAGCGGTGGGTGCTTCATCGCCCGGGTCGAGTCGGTGGCGGAGCCCGACTGAGCGCGCTCAGCCGTTGCTGGCGTAGTCGATGAAGCCCTTGTTGATGCTGTTGATCTTGCGGCCGTGTCGGCGCAGCACGCCGATCCCCTCGCGCCCGCCGGCGACATTGGTGTTGCCCTCGATGGTCACCAGCCGCGCCCCCTCGATGCGCTCGACCAGCCCGGTGTGACCGGCGCCGCCGGGGTCGCCGGTGTCGATCACGAAGATCGCGCCGGGCTGGACCCGCGTCGGGTCGGCGCTCGCCTCGGCCCGGGTGATGCGGCGTACCCCCTCGTGCCCGGCCCGGTTCCAGTGATCGAGCACCCCGGCGGTGTTGATGCAGGGGTTGTCGATGCCGAGGCCGCGCGCGGCCTCGGCGAAGCACCAGTGGACGAAGGCCGCGCACCAGGGGTGACCGCCGTCGAGCCCGGTGCTGGCGAGATAGGCCTCGACCCGGGGGCCGCGGTTCGACCCCGGTGGTTCCTCGCGCACCCCGATCTCGCCGCGGGCGATCTCCAGCACCTGGGTCAGCAGCCTGTCGGCGGCGCGCCTGCGGGGCGGCTCGGCGCCGAACAGCGCCGCCCAGGTCAGCGGCCCGAGGATGCCGTCGACCACCAGCGGCTCGCCGCGCGGGTCCTCGCTGCGTGCCTGGAACAGTCGCAACGCCGCCTCGGTCTTGCTGCCGAAATCGCCATCGATCACCAGCGCCGGGGCGGCGCAGCCGAGGGCGTTGAGTCGTCTCTGTACCCGGCGCACCAGCGCGCTGTCGCGCACGCCCTGGCGCAGCATCACCCCGGGGTAGTCGAGTGTGGCGGGCGCGCCGGTCGTCTCCGCCGTCGCCGGCTCGTCGAAGACCTCGACGCCGTGCGCCTCGAGCGCCTTGAGGAGGGTCGCCGCGCCGCACTGGCGCGAGACCAGCTCGGGGTCGAAGCGGCCGTCGGCGGCATACTTGCCCTTGCGGTAGTGCCCCGAGAAGGACCACAGATAGGGCGATCGCACCTCGGGGTGGTACTTGCGATAGCCCCAGCCGTTGTAGGCCTCGAGCCGGAACAGGGTGCCGGCCAGTCCCCAGTCGTGCCAGCCGGCAAGCCCGCTCAGGTGCAACGCGTCGAGCGCCGAGCGCTCCCAGCTGAACGGCGGCTCGCCCGGTGGTCGACCGGCGGGGACGCGACGGGTGCGGGCGTGCAGCGGGTCGCCGTTGTGCAGATGACGGTCGAAGCGCAGCCCGGACTCGAGCGCGTGGATGACGGCGATCACCGGCCAGGGGACCGCGGCGATGGCACCGAGCGCGCGATAGCGCTCCTGCTGGGCGAGGATCCGTGCGGCCAGTCGCTCGACGGCGCCGGTACGATCGGGGGCGGTCGTGCAGCTGTTGAAAAGCCGGGTGTATTCCTCGCGCAGTGCCTCGAGACGGATCGGCGTCGACATGGTGGCGTACTCCTGTTGCCGGCGGATGGCGCGCCAACAGGCTAGCACGTTGCGTGTTTTTCGGTCAGTCCGAGAGCGCGTTGATCAGGGTGCGCCAGATTGGGTCCTCGCTGCCGTCGAGCGATGGCTGGTCCTCGACGAGGGCGAGCGCGCGTCCGCCGTCGTCGTAGAGACGCAGCTGGCGCCTGGAGGTGTCGGCGCGCTGGAACACCCAGGCGCTATCGATCGCCCCGGTGTCGAGACGCAGTCGCGCGCCGTCGCCGATGAGCTGCAGCCAGGGCCCGGCGCGGCGGTGATGGGTGTGGAAGACGCCGCTGAAGCGCTGGGCGACGCCGCGGGTGCCGGTGAGCACGTGCAGTGCGCGGCCCTGGTCGGCGAGGGCCTCGAACAGACACCCGACCAGCTCGTGATCGACCAGGGTGAGCCGGCCGTGATCGCGCAGCCGGGGCGGATGGAGCCTGAGCCAGCCGCAGACCTCGGCCAGGTCGTGTCTGGTGTCGGGGTCGGTCGGCCCTTGCCAGGTGGACGGGGCTGGCTGGTGACGGCCCTGGCCAGGAGGAACACGACGGTCGTCGTCTTGATGTGTATGGATGAGCGTGCGCAGGGCGAAGTCGCTGGCGTCGCGCGCGAGCGAGATGCCGAGCAGCTTGGCGCCGCCGGCGTCCTCGATGCGCAGGCCGCGTGGCTGGCCCTGCAGCCGCTGCCAGTGGGCGAGGAAGCCGTGTAGCGCGAAGCCGCGCCCCTCCAGCCAGGCGTAGTGATCGCGGATCCGAATACCCTGCAACAGCGCCTGCTGGGTGAGCTGTATGCCCGGTAGCTCGGTCTCGATCCACACCTGATCGAGACAGCCGAGGTCCCACAGCAGCTCGGCCCAGCACCGGCGGTGCGGTGGCGATGGCGTGGCAGGGTGCAGTGGGGTGACGGTGGCGAGGTTGGCGTTGGCGTGCATCTGCGGCTCCTGTCGATCAGGCTTGAGGCGGTGGCCGCTCCCCGCGCGCGGGCGAGGGCCGAGCTGCGCTGGCCAGGGAGGCGCTGCTGGCCGGTATCGGGCTGGCGCGGCCTGGTTCCGTGCCCGGTGATCTAGGGCGTCGGTGGCAATCCTTCAATGGCTATGCACCAGGGTGCCGGCGCGCTGCTCGGCCAGCCAGCGCCAGTGTCGGGCGAAGCGGCGCAGGTGGCACTGCTGGTCGGGGTCGCGGCTGCCGGCGGGGTGCAGATAGAGCGCCTCGATGTGCTGGATCACGGCCCGGGCATGGCGCGTCGAGCCCTCGCGCGCATAGCGGCGGATGAGTTCGCGCAGCCGTGATTCCAACTCGCCGGGCGCGAGCCGGTGGAGGTCCTGGGCGGTGAGCTGGTCGGTGATCTCCTGCATATCCTGTACCTCTGAGGTCGTCATCGGAGACACGCTCTCGGCTGCGGCGGGGCGAGGGTGTTCGCGTGCCGCTGGAGAGGTGTCGACAGGGTGCCGCATCCGTGCGGCGCAGCGATGCCCTTGGGTCAGGGCTGGCGGGGATGTCCAGGGTGGCGTTGCCGCCCCGGAGGGCGCGGGTTCTGGTGTGGCGATGTCCATGTCGGGGTCTGTGTGTTCCTGGTCCGGTCGGCAGGGCCGCGCGGCGAGCGGGACTGGCAGTGAGGGGCCAGACCCGGCGCCGCGTCGGCTGGGACTATTTGGTCAGGATCAGCTTGTTGTTGCGGGTCATCCTGAGAAAGTAGCGCTCACCGGCGTGATCGATGAGCAGCAGGTGCTGACCGCCGAGCAGGGTGTGGCTGTCGATGCTGCGCATCTGCGGCGGGCCCTTGCGGCAAAGGGGGGCCTGGCGGTGGCTGTCTGTCGAGGGAACGGATGGCATGGTCACGGCGCTCGGTCTCCAGTCTCGCGTTGGTGAATCTTACAAATGACAATCGTTATCGTTTGCGATAACGCTAGTCTCTCGCGTACTGGATGTCAACCCCTGGTTGCGCCGCTCAGTGTGTCTGGCCCTCGCCGAGATAGTCCCGCAGGAGTTGCTGATACTCGGGCTCCTGCTTGAAGCGGGCGAGTTCGACGGAGAAGCGCTCGACCAGCTCGGGGGAGACACGCGCCTTGCTGAAGATGATGTAGATGCCGTCGCTCTTGATCGGGTGAGCGGTGATCGGAACGATGCTATCGAGCATCCCCATCCGCTCGATGATGTGGTGGGCATTGCCGTGTTCGGCGATCACGAAGTCGAGCCGACCGGCCTGGAGCTTGCGAAAGTTCTGCTCGTCGCTCTCGGCTGCCTCATAGACCTGATGGCGCTCGACGAACGCCCAGAACTCCGGCGTATAGCTGTAGCCGCGGACCACGCCGACGCGGTGGCCGCGCAGGTCGTCGAGTCCGTGGTAGGTCGCCGCCAGCTCGCGGGAGGTCCAGAGTTCCCAGGGGGTTTCCACCAGCGGTTGTTCGGGATAGAGGGCGAACTCGCTGCGTGCGTCGGTGTAGTTGGCCGAGAAGAGCGCATCGGAGGCACCGCGTTCGAGCATGATGATGGCGCGCTTCCAGGGGTAGACCCGGGTCTCGCGGACGGCCACATCGAGCCGCTCGAAGATGCGGCGCACCACTTGGGTGCTGAAGCCGTCGAGTCTGCCGTCGACGACCATCTGGTAGGGCGCCCAGAGGTCGCAGATCACGTTGAGTTGCGGTGTCTCGGTCGCCGCCCTGGCCGGTTGCGCCAGGGCGGCCGCGCCGCACAGCAGCATCAGCGCTGTCGCATGCATGAGGCGTGCGATGAGCCCGTGTCGGGTGAGAGAGGGCGGGAGGGTGTGGCGCATGGTGAGATCCTGGCGGGGCATTGGCGGGCCTGTCTGGAGCAGTGGATGGGGACGGCTTGATGGCTCGCCAAGGCAGCCGATGATGCGTTGATGCTGTACGCGTGCATCGTCGCGGTGGCGTGGCCTGCGGCGGCTGCGTGCTCATCATGCCGGTCGCCGGCCCTGGCGGTGGCTGCTCTAAACTTCGCACGCGCGCGAGAGATATTTGATCGCGATTCATTGAGATCCGCGAAGATCAAGTCGAGTTCTAAACTTCGCGCGCGCGAGAGAATTGATGCCAACACTGCCTGCGGGTACACAATTACCCGACGCTCTGAACTTCGCGCGCGCGCGCGAGAATTGATGATATCGTGCCATCGGGCTTGCTGATCGGCATCCCGCCAGCGGTCGCGATTCGCATGACGGACTTGAGTCGCTTTCATCAAAAAGCTTGATCTGACACACACTGTCTGTCACTCGACATGGACTGGCGCGTTAAAGGCTGATCTCTTGCCCGGGTTCGCGCTGGATGCGACGAGCGGTCCGGGGGGACGTGTCAACGCCGGCGCGAGCGTCCGACAGTGAAGTGAGGAGATATTAGTGTGACGCTACTCAATCGACATTCGATTGGCTTCAAGATCGCCCTGTGGTCGGGGTTGACGCTGATCGTGCTCGGCGGCGTGATTACCGCCTATGCCCTCAACCAGATGGCACAGATGGCCGACCGGCAGCGCGCGGAGGCGCTGGAGAACGGTCGTGCCTTCATCGTCAACGCCGCGCGCGAGCAGGCCGCGGTCATCAAGGGCGATGCCGATCGTGCCTTCGGTGTGGTGCGCAGCCTCGCCCAGGCCTTCGCCTCGGCCGCGCACAAGGACGGCGAGGCACTGAGTGCCTCGGACTGGACGCGACTGCGTGCGCGCTACAAGCGCATGGAGGTCGTCTCGGAGTTGGCCGCCTCGGCGATCGCCCCCCTGGTCGCTGCGGCCGAGCGTGGCGAGATGCCGCTGACCGAGGCCCAGGATCGCGCCATCGAGCTGGTGCGCAGCATGCGTTTCGATGGTGACAACTATCTGTGGATCCAGGATCTGGGAACGCCCTATCCGCGCATGCTCATGCACCCCTATCAGCCCCAGCTCGAGGGGCAGGTACTGAACGATCCGCGTTACAACACCGCGATGGGGCGAAACGAAAACCTGTTCGTCGCGCTCGGCGATCGGGCCCGCGCCGAGGGCGGTGGCTACATCCATTACAACTGGAGCCGACCGGGCGACAGTGGCACCACGCCCAAGTTGTCCTATGGTCGCCTGGTGCCCGAATGGGGCTGGGTGCTCGCCTCCGGGCTCTGGTCCGACGACATGTCCTTCTACAGCCGCGACGACATCAACCAGATGCTGCGCTCGGTGTTGCAGAACAACCCCGGTTTCGCCGGTCTCTACACCGTCTGGGAGCCGAACGCCTTCGACGGCATGGATGCCGAATTCGCCAACACCCCGGGGACCGACGCCAGTGGTCGCTTCATCCCCTACTGGAGCCGTGGCGGCAATGGCGAGCTGGTGCTCGAGGCGTCACGTGATTATGACGTGGCCGGGTCGGGTGACTATTACCTGATCCCCAAGCGCACCGGCAAGGAGCAGGTGATCGATCCCTATCTCTACGAGATACAGGGACGTGAGCAGCTGATCACCTCGGTGGTGGTGCCGATCACCAGCAACGATCGCTTCCGTGGCGTGGTCAGCGTCGATATCGCGCTGGCGCACCTGCAGCGTCTGGTCGAGGAGACTGCCTCGACCCTCTATGAGGGCAGGGGCAAGATCGCCCTGGTCTCCTATGAGGGGACGCTGGTTGCTTCCAGCCGGCGACCGGATCTGGTCGGCAAGCCCTTCTCCGAGCTGCACCCCGAGTCGGGGCGGATCATCGACGACATCCAGGCCGGTAAGACCACGGTGAGCGAGGTGGACGGTGAGCTGCTGGCCTTCGTACCGATCCGGCTCGGCGAGAACGAGCGCCCCTGGTCGGTCGGCGTGGCCGTGCCCATGGATGTGGTCACCGCCGCGGCCGATCAGGCCGAGGCCAGCGCCAAGCGGGCCGCGACGGTGATGCTCGGCGTGGCGGTGCTGTGCATCGTCGTCGGCGTCGGGGTGATGCTGTTGGTGGCGCGGGTCATCGTCAACCGTATCCATGGTGTCTCGGAGACGATGCGCGACATCGCCGAGGGCGAGGGCGACCTCACCCGCCAGATCGAGGTCCACGGCAAGGACGAACTGGCCGAGCTGGCGACCGCCTTCAACCTGTTCCAGGGGAAGGTTCGCGAGCTGGTCTCTCAGGTCGCCGGGGGAGGGGAGCGGCTGGCCGCCGCCGCCGAGGAGCTTTCGGCCACCAGCGAGCAGACCGACGAACAGGTCCGCCGTCAGCAGGCCGAGCTCGATCAGGTCGCCACCGCGATGAACGAGATGACCGCCACCGTCGCCGAGGTCGCACGCCATGCAACCGAGGCGGCCGAGGCGACGCGTCAGGCCGACCAGGATGCGGGCGCCGGTCGCGAGGTGGTCGCTCGCGCGATCGGCTCGATCGAGGCGCTGTCGCAACAGGTCGAGGAGGCCACCGGGGTGATCGGTCGCCTCTCGGCCGACTCCGAGGAGATCGGCAAGGTACTCGACGTCATCCGCGGCATCGCCGAGCAGACCAATCTGCTCGCGCTCAACGCCGCGATCGAGGCGGCGCGCGCCGGCGAGCAGGGCCGCGGCTTCGCGGTGGTCGCCGACGAGGTCCGCACCCTGGCCAGCCGCACCCAGGCCTCGACCACCGAGATCCAGCAGATGATCGAGCGCTTGCAGTCCGGCGCCGGGCAGGCGGTGACGGTGATGGAGCAGGGTCGCAGCCAGGCGCGGGAGAGCGTCGGCATGGCCGCCGAGGCGGGCAACTCGCTCGATCAGATCACCCAGGCGGTGAGTGCGATCAAGGACATGAACACCCAGATCGCCAGCGCTGCCGAGGAGCAGTCGGCCGTCTCCCAGGAGGTCGATCGCAACCTGATCAACACCACCCAGGCGGTCGAGGGCATCGCTGCCGGTTCGACCCAGATCAACCATGCTGCGAGTGAGCTGGCACAGCTCGCGGCCGAGCAACAGGAGCGTGTCGGGCGGTTCAAGTTCTAGACCGTCCATGCCAGTCGGGCGCCGGGCAATCCGGCGCCCGGGTCGTTCAGTTGCCAGTTTTCAGCCTCCAGCCTCCAGCCTCCAGCCTCCAGGAAATTGAACCGCAAAGCCGCGAAGGACGCGAAGGGTTTGATGGGGGGTAGGCGGTTTTTTCGCGAGTCGTCAGCCGTCAGCTGTCAGTCTCCAGCCTCCAGAAGTTGAACCGCAATGGTGTGAAGGGTGGGAGGGCGTTGAGGGGGAGTCGGCGAGAGCTTCCCCACTGGTGGCTGAAAGCTGGCGGCTGGAGACTGACTCAACCGCCGCCAGCGATTCGGCCGTGCCTCTGTGGGGATAGATTTCAAACGATCGTTTGAATTAAACATTCGTTTGAACTATGTTTCTGGTGTGTTCCGATCAGCGAGTCCCTTGAGATGACCACCAGACCCTCTACCCAGGAGACCCGCGAGCGTCTGCTCGCGGCCGCGCTGGAGGCCTTCGGCCAGCGTGACTACGATGCGGTCAGCACCCGCGAGCTGGCCACCGCCGCCGGGGTCAACCTCGCCGCCATCTCCTATCACTTCGGCGGCAAGCACGGGCTCTATCTGGCCACCGCGCGGCTGCTCGGCGAGCGCATGCGCGCGCTGCTGCACGAGGATCTGTCGTGGATCCGCAGCACCTATGCCGACGCCAGTCCCGAGGAGTGTCGACGGCTGGTCGGCGACCTGATCGGGCGTCTGGCCTCGCGTCTGCTCGGCGACGAGTTCGGGCGTCACGTGCCGGGGCTGATCATCCGCGAGCAGGGGCGACCGACCGAGGCCTTCGAGATCCTCTACGAGACCCTGTTCGGTCCCGTCCACCACGTCCTCGGTGAGCTGATCGGTCGCGCCCGCAATCGCCCGGCCGACGACGACGAGATCCGGGTGATCGCCCATGCGCTGATCGGTCAGGCGGTGATCTTCCGCGCCGGTCGCACCGCATTGCTGCGTTACATGGATCGCGAGGGCTTCGACGAGGGCGATCTCGTCCACATCCGCCGGGTGGTCGCCGCGCTCGCCGAGAGCGCCCTCGCCACCCCCGGCGAGGGAGCGCAACGATGAACCCGAGTCCCACGCCGCGCTGGCGTCGCCTGCTGTTGTTCCCCCCGATCATGCTGGGGGTGCTGATCCTGGTGCTGATGGTGCGCGGGCGCGAGCCGCCGGTGCTCACCGAGCCGGTCGAGCCGGTGCGCGCGGTGCGGGTGGTCGAGGCCACTCTGGTGGCGCTCGCGCCGACCGCCGCGGGCTATGGCTCGGTGCAGCCCGAGCGGGTGTGGGCGGCGGTGAGTCAGGTCGCCGGGCGGGTGGTGTGGGTCCACCCGAGGTTGCGCGAGGGCGAGATCCACGCCGCCGGCAGCGAGCTGCTGCGCATCGACCCGGTCGACTACGAGCTGTTGCTGGCGCAGGCGCGCGCCGAACTCGCCGATCTGGAGGTGCAGCGCGGCAACGCCGAGGCGCTGCTGGTGATCGAGCGGCGCAACCTCGAGCTGGCCGAGGCGGCGCTGGCGCGCAACCAGCGGCTGATCGGGCAGGGCACCACCTCGCAGAGCGTGGTCGATGATTCGGAGCGGGCGCTGCTCGCCAGTCGCGCCGAGGTGCGGCGGCTCGACAACACCCTGGCGCTGATCCCCGCCCGGCGGGCCCTGCTCGAGGCCAAGGCACGGCGCGCCGAGCGCGATCTCGCCCACACCCGCATCACCGCCCCCTTCGAGCTGCGGGTGGCCGATCTCGCGGTCGAGGCCGAGCAGTACGTCGGCGTCGGTCAGCGGTTGTTCGTCGGGGATACCGTCGAACGCATGGAGATCGAGGCGCAGGTGCCGCTGGCGTCGCTGCGGCGGTTGTTCCTCGATCGACCCGCAGTCGAGGTCGATGTCACCCGGCTCGGCGAGTTGGTCGCCTCGGTCACCGGGGTCGAGGCCCGCGTGCGGCTCGATCTCGGCAACCATGTCGCCGAGTGGGCGGCCGAGTTCGTGCGTTTCGACGATACCGTCGACCCGCGCACCCGCACCATGGGCGTGGTGGTCGCGGTCGATCGTCCCTTCGACAAGATCCGTCCCGGCTATCGCCCGCCGCTGTCGAAGAACATGTTCGTCGAGGTGGTGCTGCGCGCGCGTCCGGCCGGCGAGCAGCTGGTGGTGCCGCGTCTGGCGGTACGCGACGGCGCGGTGTTGGTGGCCGACGCCGAGGACCGGCTGCGCCGTCGCCCGGTCGAGGTGCGCTACACCCAGGGCGAGCTGTGCGTGATCGCCGCGGGGCTGGAGCCGGGCGCGCGGGTGGTGGTCTCCGACCTGGTGCCGGTGGTCGAGGGCATGCGTCTGGCCGTCGAGCCCGATGAGCGTCTGACACGGATGCTGCGCGCCCAGGCGGTGCAACCATGATCGCCTGGTTCGCCCGTCACCAGACCGCGGCCAACCTGCTGATGGCCGCGATCATGATCCTCGGTCTGACCCGCCTGCCGGGGCTGCAGCGCGAGACCCTGCCCGAGGTCGCCAATGACGAGGTCGAGGTACGGGTGGTCTATCGCGGCGCCACCCCGGGCGAGGTCGAGGACGCCGTCTGCCGGCGCATCGAGGACGCGCTCGAGGCGGTCAACGACCTCGACGAGCTGCGCTGCGAAGCCGTCGAGGGGCAGGGCGTGGCGGTCGCGGTGATGCGCGAGGGCGCGGAGATGATGCGCTTTCTCGACGACGTCAACGCCGAGGTCGAGGCCATCGACGACTTTCCCGACGAGACCGAGCGCCCGGTGGTGCGCGAGCTCGGCCGCACCGATCCGGTGATCGCGGTGGCGGTCACCGGTCCCGATGATCCGGTCGCGCTCAAGGCCTATGCCGAGGACCTCGAGGCGCGGATGCTGGCCGAGACCGCGATCGCCCAGATCGACATCCAGGGCTTCTCCGATCATCACATCCGTCTCGAGATCCCCTCCTGGCGGTTGCGCCAGTACGGTCTGTCCGCCGCCGAGGTCGCCGAGGTCGTCGCCCGTCACAGCGTCGGCACCCCGCTCGGCTGGATCGAGGGACCGGACGAGGATCTGCTGCTGCGCTTCGACGATCAGCGCAAGCGCGCCGCCGATTTCGCCGATCTGGTGGTGGTCTCGGGTGCGAGCGGGGCGCAGATCCGTCTCGGCGAGATCGCCACCATCACCGACCGCTTCGACCGCCCCGAGGACCAGGTGCGCTTCGACGGACGCCGCGCCGCACTGCTGGCGGTGAGCAAGACCCGCGACCAGGACGTGCTCGACATCTACGAGACGGTGCGCGCCTTCGTCGCCGCCGAGCGTGAGCGCGCCCCCGCCGGGATCGCGCTCACGCTCACCCAGGACGTCGCCTCGATGGTCGGCGACCGGCTGGAGATGCTGGTGGGCAACGGTCTCCAGGGGTTGGCGCTGGTGTTCCTGGTGCTGTGGCTGTTCTTCGGCATCCGCTACAGCTTCTGGGTGACCATGGGGTTGCCGGTCTCCTTCCTCGGCGCCTTCGTGCTGATGCCGCTGTTCGGCATCACCGTCAACATGATCTCGATGGTCGGGCTGTTGATCGGCATCGGCCTGCTGATGGATGACGCCATCGTCATCGCCGAGAACATCGCCGCCCGGCTGGCGCGCGGCGCCGCCCCCGCCGAGGCGGCCATCGCGGGTGCGCGCGAGGTGCTGCCCGGGGTGCTCGCCTCCTTCGCCACCACCACCCTGGTGTTCGGCTCGCTGGTGTTCATCGGCGGGGATCTCGGGCAGATCCTGCGGATCATGCCGGTGGTGTTGTTGCTGGTGATCTCGGTGAGCCTGATCGAGGCGTTCTGGATCCTGCCCCATCATCTCAACCACGCCCTGGCGCGCGAGCGCGGTCGTCCGCCCGCGCGGTTGCGCCGGGGTGTCGAGCGCGGCTTCGCGTGGCTGCGCGACGGGGTCTTCGGCCCGCTGGTCGATCGTGCCCTGGCCTGGCGCTATCTCACCCTCGGGCTGGCGCTGTTGTTGCTCCTGGTCTCGGTGGCGATGATCGCCGGCGGACGGCTCAAGTTCGTCGGCTTCCCCGAGCTCGACGGCGATGTCATCGAGGCCCGGGTGCTGTTGCCGCAGGGCACGCCGCTGGCGCGCACCGAGACCGTGGTGAGTGAACTCGAGGCCGCGCTCGGGCGTGCCGCCGCGCGGGTCATGGCCGGACAACCCGACGCTGGGCCGCTGGTGCGACACGTCGCCGTGCGCTTCGGCCAGAACCCCGATGCCTACGAGGGCGGCGCCCATGTCGCCCGGGTGGTGGTCGACCTGCTCGAGGCCGAGCGGCGCGCCTTCCCCCTCGACGAGCTGCTCGCGGCTTGGCGCGAGGAGACCGGGCCGCTGGCCGATGTCATCAACATCAAATACACCGAACCGGCGATCGGCCCGGCGGGTCGGGCGATCGACATCCGTCTGCTCGGCGCCGATCTCGAACGGCTGCGTGCGGCCTCGACCGAGTTCCAGGGCTGGTTGCTGGGCCATGCCGGGGTGCTCGACCTCGGCGACGACCTGCGTCCCGGCAAGCGTGAGCTGCGGCTGCGGCTCAAGCCCGGCGCCGATGTCCTCGGGCTCGACGCGCGGGCGGTGGCCGAGCAGGTGCGCGCGGCCTTCCAGGGGGTGGAGATCGACGAGTTCCAGGTCGGGCGCGAGCGCTACGAGGTCAACCTGCGGGTGGTGGCGGCCGATCGCATGGGGATCGACGATCTCGACGACTTCCGCGTGATCGGCGCCGAGGGCGCCTTGGTGCCGTTGTCGCTGGTCGCCGAGGTCGAGACGGTGCGCGGCTGGGCGCGTATCCACCGCATCGACGGGCGTCGCGCGGTGACCATCCAGGGCGAGGTCGACCGCGATCGGGTCAATGCCCGCGAGTTGCTCACCCTGGCTCAGTCCGAGTTCGTGCCCGGGTTGCGCGCGCGTTACCCCGAGATCCAGGTGGCCTTCCACGGCGAGATCCGCGAGTCGCGGCTCACCGGGCAGTCGATCGTCGGCAACGTGGCACTCGGGCTGATCGGCGTCTACATGCTGCTGGCGCTGCAGTTCCGCGGCTATCTGGCGCCGCTGACGGTGATGGTGGTGATCCCGATGGCGCTGGTCGGGGTGGTGTTCGGCCATCTCGCGCTCGGCATCGATCTGGCGATGCCGAGCATGATCGGCATGGCCTCGCTGTTCGGCGTGGTGGTCAACGACTCCATCCTGCTGGTGGTGTTCATCCGCGCCGCGCGGGCGCGCGGCGCGGCGGTGGTCGAGGCCGCCGCCGAGGCGGCGCGGGCACGCTTTCGCCCGATCCTGCTGACCTCGGTCACCACCATCGCCGGGCTCACCCCGCTGCTGCTGGAGAAGAGTCTGCAGGCGCAGATCCTCATCCCGCTGGCCACCAGCCTGGCCTTCGGGCTGACCACCGCAACGCTCGCCGCGCTGCTGCTGGTGCCCGCGCTCTACGCCATCCTCGACGACCTCGGCTGGCTCGGCGCGCTGGAGGCCGAGCGCGACTGAGACCTCCCGATGTCGTCATGCCGTCGGTTGGGCGGCCGTACCCGGCAACCCAACACCCGCGTGCGGAGGGCTCAGACGGCCCCGTCGTCGGGCTGCAACCCGGCGACGACCTTGCGCATCAGCGCGACGAAGGTCGCGCGCTCGGTCGCCGAGAGCGCGGCGAGGGCGTGGGCGTTGACCGCCGTGGCCGCCGCCGTCGCCGGTCCCTCCAGGGCGCGGGCGGTCTCGGTCAGCCAGATGCGCTGGGCGCGTCCGTCGTGCGGGTCGCGCCGGCGTTGGATCAGCCCGTCGCGCTCCATCCGCGCCAGGGTGTTGGCCATGGTCGGCTGCTCGATGTCGAGCGCGGCGATCAGCTCGCGCTGGGTCAGCCCGTCGCCCTCCCACAGCACCAACAGCGCGGGAAAGGTGCCGATGCTCAGACCGAGCGGCTTGATCCGCGCCTGCAGCTCGCGTGCGAAGAGTCGCGCCAGATGGTTGGCGAGATAGCCCGCCGAGTCGTCTCTGCTGAATGTCATGGCGTCTTGATAGCACTTGTATAGCTTGGAATGCAATGCTATATAGCAAGCTATGTTTAGTCCCGGAGCGGAGACCGTCATGACCAAGTGGATCCATCCCATCGCCGGCGCGCTGGCGCTGCTGACCATCCTGAGCTTCTGGTTCGCCACCGTGATCGTCGAGACCCTCGGCGCCCCGGCGGCCATCGTCGCGGTCAAGACCGCCATCCCCTGGGGCCTGCTGGTGCTGGTCCCGGCGCTTGCGGCAGTCGGCGGCTCGGGCTTCGCGCTGGCGCGTGACCGCCAGGGGGAACGGGTCGCGGCCAAGCGCCGGCGGATGCCGATCATCGCCGCCAACGGGCTGCTGGTGCTGGTGCCCTGCGCCTTCTTTCTCGCCGCCAAGGCCGCGGCGGGGGAGCTCGATGGCGTCTTCTACGCGGTGCAGGGGCTGGAGCTGGTCGCCGGCGCGGTCAACGCCACGCTGCTCGGGTTGAGCCTGCGCGACGGGTTGCGGTTGAGCGGTCGGCTGCGCGGCCAGCCGGTGCGGACCTGAGCGGGGGGCGGCGATCATGCGTATCCAGCTGTCACTCCTGTTCGTCGCCGTCGCGCTGCTCTCCGGCGGCTGCGGCGCGCCCCACCTGCGTCAGGTCCACGAGGCCGAGCAGCGCTTGCTCGGCGCCGAGGTCGAGCGGCTCGCGCACTGCATCGGCGAGCCGTTGTCGGTCACTCGACCGGCCACGGAGCCCGGTGTCACGCTGCGCCACTACTCCTCGGCGCAGCGCCGCGGTGCAGACGGTCTGCTGCGCGCCACCCCGGCCCCGGACCCCGAGGACGACGCCCGCGCCTGTGTCTTCGACATCCGCGTGCGCGACGGGCGCGTCGTCGCCATCGCCAGCGACAACCGCGCCGGTTGGGGCTTTGGCAGCATCAAGCGCTGCTCGGCGGTGATCGGACGCTGTGCGGGTGGTTGATGCGGCGGTGTCAGGGTAGGCTTCGGTCTGGCGCTTCCGACGCTGATGACCCGAACCGAGTCCAGGCCGCTGCTTCGGGCTCGGTTCCGTGCAACTGGCGCTCACCCGCCGCCATCGACCGGAGCTGCCTCCAGCTCGACGGGCAGTCGACGGAAGGTCCCGCGCCGGTGGAGCCTCGGGGCCCGATCCTCGATCTGACCGAGGATCACGGCGAGGGAGGTGTCATGATCCTTGGCCGATGAGCGAGGGCACCGCGTCTATCCATGACGGTTCGAGACGATCCTCCCCGCAGCCGTCAGCTCCCCGACATCCCCGGGGTCGAGGTGCTGTGCGGGACCTTCCGTGACCATGCCTTTCCCCGTCACTGTCACTACGGGCTGATGATCGCGCTGATCGACGGCGGCGCGCAGCGGGTGGCGTCCGCGGGCGGTCGGCTGGTCGCCACCCCCGGGCAGATCGTCGCCATGCCGGCTGGGGTGGTCCATGCCGTCTCGGCGATCGACGCCGAGGGTTGGCGTTATCGCGTCCTGACCATTCCCGAGCGTCTGCTGCTGCAGGTGAGCGAGGGGCCGCCCGCGGGGTTCGCGTCCGCCCCCGTCATCAGTGACCGAGCGCTTGCAGCGGCCTTGGCCGCCACGCATGAGGCGCTGACCGATCGCGTGACCTCGCTGAGCTTCGAGACCCGGTTGCTCGATGTGCTCGCCGGCTTCCTCGCGCGGCACGCGCGCCCGTGTCCCGCGATCGTGCGCAGCGGACGCGAGCCCGAGGCGGTGCGCCGCGCGTTGGAGTATCTCGGCGACTGTCCGGAGCGCGCAGTCTCGCTCACCGAGCTGGCCTCGGCGGCGGGGCTCGATGCCTACCGCCTGGCCCGTGCCTTTACCCGTGAGCTGGGGTTGCCGCCCCATGCCTGGCACCTGCAGTACCGGCTGCGCGCGGCGCAGTCGCGACTCGCCCGGGGCGAGGCGGTCGCCGCCGTCGCGCCGGCGCTGGGGTTCGCCGACCAGGCCCATTTCACCCGCGCCTTCAAGCGGCTGACCGGGGTGACCCCGGGGCGCTATCGCTCCGACCACGGTCATCCGCGCACACGCCGCCGTCGCTAGGCTGCCAAGATCGTTCAAGACAGCGCCGTCGGCGCCTCCTAGCCTGCGTGCCTCTTGATGCGGTTAGGGGGATGGTGCTGTGCGAGGGATGAGGCCGACGGGTTCGGTCGAGATGGTCGGACTGGGGGCTGCGCTGGTGACCCCGGTGGCCTGGGGGCTGACCGGGGTCTTCGTGCGCTTGTTGCCCGATCTGCCGGCGATGGTGATCGTCGTCGCCAGGCTGGGCGTCGGGCTGCTCGTACTGGCGCCCTTCCTGCTGATCCATCGGCGCCAGGCCGTGCATGCACTGCGCACGCCCTTGCCGCTGGCGATGGGGCTCTACTATGTGCTGGCCACCGAGGCCTTCGTGCGCGCGCCGGTCGTCGAGGTGACCCTGGTGATCGGCGCGGCGCCGGTGATCGCGGTGCTCCTGCAGTGGGTTGGTGGCGCGGCGCCGAGTGGACGCCAGCTCGGGTGTGTCGCGCTCGCGCTCGCCGGCCTGGCGCTCTATCTCGCCCCGGCGTTGGGCGCGGGCGGTCTGGGTGTCGGTCATGGGTTTGCGTTCGGCTGCGCGCTGGTCGCGGCGCTCTACGCGATCGGGGTGCGCCGGCGCGCGCTCGCTGGGGGCTGTCCTCACCCGCTCGCGCTCACCGCGGTGGCCTGTCTCTGGGGGCTGGTCGTGAGTCTGCCCTGGCTCTGGGCCGCGGCCCCACGCTGGCCGGTTGCCGGGGAGTTGCCGGTGATCCTGGCGCTTGCCCTGGTCTCGACCGTGTTGCCGACCTTGTCCTATGGGATCGCCGCCGCTCGTCTGTCCCCGTTGATTAGCACGACCCTGGGGCTGCTCACGCCCCTGGTCGCCGCCCTGGCCGCTGTCGCGGTGCTCGGTGAGTGGCCGCACCCGGCCTCGCTGCCGGGTGCGGTGATGACGCTCGCGGGTCTGTTCCTGCTGGTACGGACGCCGGCGCGGGGGTGAGGCGCTCTCAGTCGCGCGCTCGCTGTGCGGCCTCGAGGTCGGCGAGCAGCTCCAGCGGATCGACCACCATGCCGCTGCCGTCGGGGGCGGCGAACACCGAGACCAGACGGTCGTCGCGGTCCATGCCGGGCAGCCAGCGTTCCATGAAGGTGTCGAGCGCGAGCGCCTCGGGGCGGCAGTCGGCCCAGTCGTCGTCGGCCAGGGCGGCGGCCAGCTCCGGGGCCGGCCAGAAGGGGAAGCAGTCGGTGTCCTCCTCGTCGCTGAAGGCGACGAAGCCGTCCTCGGCGCACAGCGTCCACACCTGGCCGTGCTCCAGCACCTCGGTGACGAAGAGGGTGTAGCGCTCGGGGGCCGGCAGGTCGAACAGGGCGGCGAGTTCCTGGGTGGAGCGTGGTGCATTCATGGTGGGGCCCCCTTGCGGTCGGGTGGTTTGGGTTGCATCCCGCATTGTATGACAGCCGGGCGCGTCCCGGGGGCTCAGGGTGCGGGTGCGGTGCGCACGATCAGCAGGTGGTCGTCGAGAGCGGTCTCGACCGCGGTGACAGTCGATGCGGTGACGAGCGGGATGGCGAGCCGTTGCATCGATCGGGTCCGGATCACCAGGGGGCCATGGAGTCCATCACGCGGAAGGGCGCGCCCATGGCGCGGGTGTCGCTGGCCATGCCGCCGACGCCCTGGCGCATCAGCAGGGTGTCGTACTGGATGCGACCGATGGTGGCGTTCATCTGGGTCATGTCGCGGCTCATCGCGGTGATGTCGGTGGACATGCCGTCGACGCTCAGGCGCATCCGTCCCATGTCCTCGCGCATCGCCTCGATGCTGGTGCGCATCGCGCCCATGTCCCCGGCCATCGTGGCCATGTAGCTCTCGCCCTGGGCCTTGAACTCGAAGGGGCGGGTGCGGGCGTCGTCGGTGGCATGACCCATGTTGTACATGTAGTCCTCCATCCGGTTCATGTCGCGGGCCATCATGAACACCAGATAGAAGAGTACGGCACCGATGAGTAGCGCGAACAGGCCGAGCACCGCCGTGTACCACTTGGCACGGGTGTGACGCCGCTCCTCGATGTGGAGACGTTGTTCGAGCCCGTGGATGTCGGTGAGCTGGCGCTCGGGACCGCTCGCCGCGAGCAGGCGTTCGAGCTGTTCGCCGAGTCGGGCGCGCTGTGCGGTGTCGTCCCTGAGCGCCTGGATCAGCGCCTCGATTCCGTGCTGGGCTGAATCGCCCTCGATCTGATCGGCCATCTGCGCCCTCGTCCTGAGTCTTGCCGGGGATGTCGATTATAGAGCCGTCGTCGACGAGACGGCGAGGGTGGTGCGTCCCTGCACCGATGGCTCAATGCTTGCGCGAGGTGAACTTCTTGAGCCGCTGGCGGCTCTTGATCTGGCGCGGGGTGAGCGGGTTGCGCTTGCCCTCGTAGGGATTGCCGCCGCTCTTGAACTCCAGGCGCAGCGGGGTGCCGAGCAGGTCGAGCTCACGGCGGAAACGGTTGATCAGATAGCGCTTGTAGCTCGCCGGGGTCTCATCGGTCTGGTTGCCGTGGATCACCACCACCGGCGGATTGCGCCCGCCCTGGTGGGCATAGCGCAGCTTGATGCGCCGGCCGCGCACCAGCGGCGGCTGGTGCTCCTGTACCGCCGCCTCGAGCAGCCGGGTCAGCTCCGGGGTGGAGAGGTTGCGGGTGGCGTTGGCATAGGCCAGGTCGACGTCGTCGAGCAGCAGCCCGACGCCGCTGCCGTGCAGCGCCGAGATGCGGTGCAGCTTGGCGAAGTCGAGGAAACCGAGCTTGCGGGTGAACTGCGCCTTGACCTGTTCGCGCGCCTCGGCGTCGAGTCCGTCCCACTTGTTGATCGCCACCACCACGGCGCGGCCGCTGTCGATGACATGGCCGGCGAGGGTGGCGTCCTGCTCGCCGATGCCGGCATGGGCGTCGATCACCAGGACCACCACGTTGGCCGCCTCGATCGCCTGCAGCGTCTTGATCACGCTGAATTTCTCGATCGCCTCCTTGACCTTGGCGCGACGGCGCAGACCGGCGGTGTCGATCAGGGTGTAGCGCTGGCCATCACGCTCGAAGGGGATGAAGACGCTGTCGCGGGTGGTGCCGGGGCTGTCGAAGGCGACCACGCGCTCCTCGCCGACGAGACGGTTGATCAGCGTCGACTTGCCGGCATTGGGGCGACCGACGATCGCCACCTTGACGCCACGCTCGTCGTCGTCCTCGGGCGTTTCCTCCTCGGCGGCCTCGGGGAGCTGGGCGAAGACGTGCTCGATTAGCGGCCGGATCGCCATCCCCTGGGTGGCCGAGACCGCACGCGGTTCGCCCAGCCCGAGGGCGTGGAACTCGGCGGTGGCGAGCAGCGGGTCGAAGGTGTCGCTCTTGTTGACCACCAGGGTCATCGGCTTGCCGATACGGCGCAGCCGCTCGGCGATGGCGATGTCCTCCGGGGTGCAGCCGTCGCGCGCGTCGACCACGAACAGCAGGTGATCGGCCTCCTCGATGGCCAGTTGCACCTGACGCTCCATCAGCGTCTCGACGCCCTCGGTGGCGGTGGCGATACCGCCGGTGTCGACGATCACATAAGGGCCGGGGCCGATCCGCCCGACCCCGTACTGGCGATCGCGGGTGAGCCCGGGGAAGTCGGCGACCAGCGCGTCGCGGGTGCGCGTGAACCGGTTGAACAGGGTCGACTTGCCGACATTGGGACGACCGACCAGGGTGATGACGGGGAGCATGGTATTCAGGGACTCGCGTTATCGGCTTGCTCGGGCGCGCGTTGCGCCGTCCGCGCCGGGATGGCGCCGACGCTGAGGGCGCTCAGCGTCCCGTCGTCGGCATAGACATAGAGCCGCCCGGCGGCGGCCAGCGGCGGTGCGGTGATCGGCGCCTTCTTGGTGACGCGGGTGCGCCCGAGCAGCTGACCGTCGGCGGCGTCGAGCAGGTGGACATAGCCCTCCAGGTCGCCGACCGCGACCACCTGGCCGAGCAGCGCCGGCGCGGTGAGCCGACGATAGCGCAGCGCCTCCTGCACCCAGCGCCCGGCGCCGCTGAGCGGGTCGGCGCCCCACACCTGATCGCGCGAGTCGGTGACGAACAGCGCCTCCGGGGTGGCGGCGAGACCGGCATGGGCGGAGAGCTCGCGGCGCCACAGCACGGTACCGGTGACGGCATCGACCGCAGCCAGGTCGCCGTTGTAGGTGCCGACGAACACCGTGGTGCCGACCAGCACCGGATCGGCGTCGATGTCGGCGATGCGCGAGAGCTCGGAGCGCCCGCTCGGTCGGGTGATGGTGACCTCCCACAGCGGCGTGCCGTCGGCGACGTCGAACTTGATCAGCTTGCCGCCGGAGAGCCCGACGATGACCCCGTCCGGGGCCACCGCCGGGGTGCTGCTGCCGCGCAGGGTGAGCACCGGGGCGGGGTAGGTGAGGTGCCAGCGCTGCTCGCCGGTGGCCGCCTCGATGCCGTAGAGACTGTCGTCGAGGGTGTGGACGACGATGGTCTCGGCATCGGCGAAGCGCGGCACCGAGAGCACCTCGCTGCCGAGCCGGGTCCGCCACAGCTCGGTGCCGTCGGCGGTGGAGAAGAGCGCCAGCTCGCCGCCGGTGGTGCCGAGCACCAGACGCTCGCCGTGGACCTCGGGACCGCCGCTGAAGGCCAGTTCGGTCTCCTGGCGCCACAGCACGCGGCCGCTGTCGGCGGCTACCGCGGCGAGGGTGCCGCGGGCGTCGGCGACATAGAGCCGACCGGCGGCGAGCGTCGGCACCAGATAGAGGCGACGCCCGTCGGTGCCGTCGGTGACGCGCGCCGACCACAGCGTGGTCGGGGTCAACGACTGGTCGAGCTCGGGCAACTCGCTCGGCGGTGTCGGATCCTCCTCGCTGCCGAGCCAGGGGATGAGACTGCAGCCGCCGAGCAGCGCACTCAACAGCAGTGCGCTGGCGCCGGTGATCGCCGCTCTGGTGTGGATCGCCATAACTTCCTTCCGTGTGTCGTCTAGCCGGCCGAGGGCAGGTTATCGAGCTTGAGCTGGATGAGTTGCGAGAGTGCGGCGCCACCTTCGATGGCCGTCTCATAGGCCTCGCGGGCGGTGTCGAGGTCGCCGCGCGCGGCGGCCAGGTCACCGCGCACCGCGGCGAAGTCGGCGCTGAACTCGGGGCTGTCGTCATGGTCGGTGATGGTCGACTCGGCGGCGTCGAGCGCGCCCTCGGCGAGCTGGATGCGCGCCAGGCGCAACGCGGCGAGACGCGCCAGCGCGGCGTCCGGGGCGTCATCGATCACCCGCTCGAGTCGAGCGATGGCCGCCTCGGCCTCACCGGCCTGATAAAGCCCCTTGGCCGCGACCAGGGCGCCGAGCGCGGCATAGGGTGTGGCGCCGAAGTCGGCGTCGAGCTGTTCGGACTGCTTGGCCAGCACCGTGGCCGCATCGGCGTCCTCGGCGCTGTAGAGCATCTGCTCGAAGTGGGTCGAGGCCTGGGCGGCGAGGTCGGTGCGGTAGTCGCTCCAGTAGCGCCAGCCGAAGATGATGACCAGGCCGAGCGCGAGACCGGCGAACACGGCCACGCCGTTGTCACGCCACCACTTCTTGATGGCTTCGGCCTTTTCCTCGTCGGTTTGGTAACTCACAGGTCTGTCCTCTATGGGTGCGCGCGCGCTGTCGAGCGGCGCGGGTGGGTCTCGATGGGGTCAGGCCGGCGCGCCGGCGAGCAGCTCGGTCAGTGCGGTGAGGTCGAGTTCGCGCTGCTCGACCTGTTCGCGCAGCGCCTTGACGCCGACCACGCCGCGCTCGGCCTCGTCCTCGCCGAGGATCAGCGCGTAGCGCGCGCCGCTCTTGTCGGCGCGCTTGAACTGGCTCTTGAAGCTGCCGCCGCCGGCGTGCACCACCAGGCGCAGCTCGGGCAGGGCGTCGCGCAGTCGCTCGGCGAGCACCGGGGCCTCCTGTTGGGCGCGCTCGCCGAGCGCGACCAGATAGGCGTCGATGCCGGGATCATCCTGCGCGCCGCTCAGTTCGAGCAGCTCGACCAGACGCTCGATGCCCATGGCGAAGCCGACGGCGGTGGTCGGGCGACCGCCGAGCTGGGCGACCAGACCGTCGTAACGACCGCCGGCGCAGACCGTGCCCTGGGCGCCGAGTTCGTCGGTGATCCATTCGAACACGGTGCGATTGTAGTAGTCGAGTCCGCGCACCAGACGCGGGTTGAGCTGGTAGTCGACCCCGGCGCGCTCGAGTCCGGCGCGGATGTGATCGAGATGGGCGCGACTGGTCTCGCCGAGGTGATCGAGCAGCGAGGGCGCGTCGGCGACGACCTCGCGGGTCTGCGGATGCTTGGAGTCGAGCACCCGCAGCGGGTTGCTGTGCAGCCGCTTGCGGCTGTCCTCGTCGAGTTGGTCGATGCGCGCCTCGAGATAGGCGATCAGCTCGGCACGATAGGCCGCGCGCTCCTCGGCGTCGCCGAGCGAGTTGATCTCCAGGCGGAAGCCCTCGAGTCCGAGCGCGCGCCACAGTCGCGCGGTCATCAGCATCAGCTCGAGGTCGATGTCCGGTCCCTCGAGCCCGAAGACCTCGACGCCGATCTGGTGGAACTGGCGGTAGCGCCCGCGCTGTGGGCGCTCGTAGCGGAACATCGGGCCGCGATACCACAGCCGCTGCGGCTGCATCAGCAGGCCGTGCTCGATGGCCGCGCGCACGCAGCTCGCCGTCCCCTCGGGACGCAGGCTGAGACTGTCGTCGTTACGGTCGGGGAAGGTGTACATCTCCTTCTCGACGATGTCGGTGACCTCGCCGATGGAGCGCTTGAACAGGTCGGTGACCTCGACGACGGGGGTACGGATCTCGCTGTAGCCGTAGCCCTCGAGGACCCGCCGCGCGGTGTCCTCGAGACGGTGCCAGGTGGGGATGCGGTCCGGCAGGATGTCGTGCATCCCGCGGATGGCTTGGATCTTCTTGCTCATGCTGGGCGGATACTGATGGCCTGTGGGATCGCAGCGCGCCGGACTCAGTCGGGCTGACTGGGATCGAGGGTGAAGCGGGCGACGTTGCCTCGGGCGCGCTCGCTCAGATCGAGCGGTTCGCCGTCGATGGTGAGTCGCGCCATGGCGGTGTTGCCGATGATGAAGCGATAGGGCGGCTCGCCCTCGAGCACGCGTCGGTCGCCGGCACGCAGCTCGCCGGTGAGGATGATGCGACGGTTGACGTCACGCACCTCGACCCAGCAGTTGCCGGTGAACTCGAGCGCGACCTCGGGCGGCGTCGGTGCCGTTTCGACGCTCGTCGGCGCGGCCTCCGGACGATCCTCGTCGATCCCGGATGCGACAGTGGGCGCGGGCGCGGGCGCGGGCGCGGCGCCGGGCGGCGTCGAGATGGTGTCCGGTGTCGCCCCCGGCTCGGGCGCGGCGATGAGCGCCGACGTCTGCTGGGCGGGCGCCGGGGTCGGACGTGGCGCCGGCTGCGGGGCCCGGGGCTCGGGCGTCGTCGGTGCCGGAGCGACAGGGGCGGGTGTGGCCTGGGACGGTGCCGGGTCGAGGCGCGGCTGCTCGCTGGGCGCGACGTCGTCTGCGAGCGGCGCCGGGGCGATCTCGGGGCGGCTCTGCCACCACAGCACCAGCATGGCGACAGCCGCAGCCATCAGCGCCAGGCTGATCAGGCGCATCAGCCAGCGCGAGGTGGTCTCGGCGAGGTTGCCGCGCGTCCGTGGCCCCGTCTGGGCGGCGGCCTGCTCCTGGGTCACCGTGCGTGCCGACTCGATCAATGGTGTCGGGTCGATGCCGAGCAGTCTGGCGTAGTTGCGCAGATAACCGATCGCGAAGACCGGCCCGGGCAGCGCATCGTAACGATCCTGTTCGAGCGCCTCGATGATCTCCGGGCGCAGGTGCAGTTGCGAGGCCACGCGTGCGATCTCGAGGCCGCGCGTCTCGCGCTGCTGACGCAGGCGCTGACCGGGGTGCATGATGATGTCTGGCGTGCTCGGCGCCTCAGGACTCGGTGATCTGGTCTCGCTCATCCAACTGGACTCCCTGGGATTCTCTGGATGCCGCCGCGTCCGGGAAGCGCTCGCGCAGTGCCCGCTGGTAGAAGTTGGCGCGCTCGCGATCGCCGAGCTGGCGCTCGATGCTGGCGCCGAGCTGCAGGGCCTCGCGCGTGCTGGTCGCGGTGCGCAGGGTCTCTGCTCCGAAATAGCGGTCGATGTCCCCCTTTGCCGCCTTGATCTCGCCACGGGCATAGGCCATCGCCGCGCGCTTGACCAAGGCCGGGCCGAACTTCGGATTCGCCGCGACGGCGGAGCGATAATACGCCTCCGCCTGGCTCGCGTCGCCCTTCTTGCGGGCACAGTCGCCGGCATTGGTCATGGTCACCCAGGGGGTGGCATAGAGCGGATTGTCGAGTGCCTCGAGGAACTGGGCCTCGGCCTCCGCATAGCGCTGTTCACGGCACAGATAGGAGCCGTAGGCGTGGAGCACGTCGGGGTTCTTCGGCGCCAGCTGCACGGCGCGCTCGTAGTGCTCGGTGGCCAGTGCGTCCTTGCCCAGCTGCTCGTAGAGAAAGGCCATCCAGACATGCGCGCGGGCGTAGCGACGATCGGCCTCGAGGGCCTGGAGCGCACGGCGGAAGGCGACCTCGATCTGGCCCCGGGCATAGTACTGCTCGGCCATCCGCACGTAGATCTCGGCGGGGCTGTCGTCGGGTTCGAGACCGAGCGCGTCACCGCCCTCGGGGCGCTTCTCGGCGCCACCGCAGCCAGCCAGCAGGGTCAGGCACAGCAGCACGGCCAACGCGAGCGGGCGAGGCCAGCGAGGGGTCATGGCGCTCCTGTTCGGTCCTGTTCGAGTTGTACCCGGGCCTGGCGACGGGTGCGATCCTGCACCCGGCCGACGAGCTGGCCGCAGGCTGCGGCGATCTCCTCGCCCCGGGTCTTGCGGGTGATCGCGATCAGCCCCGAGCGCAGCAGTCGCTGGCGGAAGGCCTCGACCTGCTCGGGCGGACTGGTGGTGTAATCGACCCCGGGGAAGGGGTTGAAGGGGATCAGGTTGATCTTCGACGGCGTGCCCTCGAGCAGACGGATGAGCTGCTTGGCGTGGGCGATGCTGTCGTTGAGCCCGGCGATCATGATGTATTCCCAGGTCACCTTGCGGCGCTTGTCGTCGGCGACATAGCGGCGGCAGGCCGGGATCAGCTCGGCGAGCGGGTACTTGCGGTTGATCGGCACCAGCTCATCGCGCAAGGCGTCGTTGGGGGCGTGCAGCGAGACGGCCAGGGAGACGTTGCTGACCTCGCGCAGGCGCTCGAGCGCGGGGACGATGCCGACCGTGCTCACCGTCACCCGCTGCTTGGCGAGCATATAGGCGAGGTCGTCCTGCATCATCGCCATCGCCTTGACCACCGGGTCGAAGTTGGCGAGCGGCTCGCCCATGCCCATCATCACCACATTGGTCGGGGCGGTCTCGAGCTGGCGGGTGGCGTGCCACACCTGGGCGATGATCTCGCCGACCGTGAGGTTGCGATTGAAGCCCTGCTTGGCGGTGGCGCAGAAGCGGCAGTCGAGCGCGCAGCCGACCTGCGAGGAGACGCAGATGGTGCTGCGGCGGCCCTCGGGGATGAATACGGTCTCGATGTGTTGGCCGTCGGCCAACTCCATCACCCATTTCTTCGTCCCGTCGGCGGAGGGGTGTTCGTGGACGATCCGCGGCAGGCGGATCTCGGTGCGCTCGCGCAGCTGTTCGCGCAGCGCGAGCGGCAGATCCGTCATGGCGTCGAAGTCGACGACGCCATGCTTGTGGATCCACTTGAACAGGTTGCGGCCATGGAACGCCTTGCGGCCGAACTCGACGGCGAGCGCCTCGCAGTCGGCGCGGTCGAGATCGAGCAGGTTGGTCTTGGGTTCGCTGGCGTTCATGGCCGTCACCGGATCAGGATCAGCGGGTGCGCTCGCAGACGCCCTCGGGGAAGAAGAAGGCGATCTCCTCGGCGGCGGTCTCGGGGGCATCGGAGCCGTGGGCCGCGTTCTCGGTGAAGGAGTCGGCGAAGTCGGCGCGGATGGTGCCCGGGGCGGCCTCGGCCGGGTTGGTGGCACCCATGATCTCGCGGTTCTTGGCGATGGCGCCCTCGCCCTCGAGGACCTGGACCATGACCGGGCCGGAGGTCATGAAGTCGACCAGCTCGCCGAAGAAGGGACGCTCCTGGTGCACGGCGTAGAAGGCCGAGGCCTGCTCGCGGCTCAGGTGCATCATGCGCGCGGCGACGATGCGCAGGCCGGCGGCCTCGAAACGCCCGAGGATGGCGCCGATGGCGTCCTTGGCGACGGCGTTGGGCTTGATGATGGAGAGGGTGCGTTCGATGGCCATGCGGGCTCCTGAAGAACTCTTAAAGGATGATGTTAGGACACACGGGCTTCCCTGGCTCCGGCAACCACCAATACGCCGTCGTCGCCGATCGCGAGACGCCGAGCCAGGGCCGGAGAACCTGAGAAGATCAAAAGAAGTCGGTGAGCAGGCAAGTCTAACGTCAGCGGCTGTACCGGGCAATGCCGATGCGCGCTTGTCAGGATAGTCGCGCGCTGGTTAGGCTCCTCGCATTCCACTCGAATCGAGCCGGGCCGGGGATCGGCCAGGGAGGAGACGCGCATGGCCCTGTACGATGTCTTCAACGGCGACGCGGACGGACTCTGCGCGCTCCTGCAACTGCACCTGGCCGAGCCGCGCGAGAGCGTGCTGGTGACCGGGGTCAAGCGCGACATCGCGCTGCTCGATCGCGTCGAGGCCGGCGCCGGTGACGAGGTGCGGGTGCTCGACCTCTCGCTCGACAAGAACCGCGCCGCGCTCGAGCGGCTGCTCGCCGCCGGCGTGCGGGTGCGCTACTTCGACCACCACTTCCCCGGCGAGATCCCCGACCATCCGGGCCTCGAAGCCCATATCGACACCGCACCCGATCGCGGCACCAGTCTGCTGGTCGACGCCGCGCTCGACGGCGCCCATCGCGCCTGGGCGGTGGTCGGTACCTTCGGCGACAACTTCGACGCCGCCGCGCGCCAGGCCGCCGCGCCGTTGGGGTTCGACGCGCCGACGCTCGAACGGCTGCGCGAACTCGGCATCTATCTCAATTACAACGGCTATGGTGCCCGTGTCGCCGACCTCCACGTCGATCCGGCGCAGCTCTTCGAGCGCCTGCGTCCCTATGCCGATCCGCGCGCGTTCATCGCCGCCGACCCGGTCTTCGCCCAGCTCCGCGATGGCTACGCCGATGACATGGCGCACGCCGAGGCACTGCGCCCCGAGGTCGACGAGACGGCGGGGCGGGTGTTCGTGCTGCCCGATGCGCCCTGGGCGCGGCGGGTCAGCGGGGTGTTCGCCAACGCCCGGGCCCAGGCCGCCCCGGAGCGCGCCCATGCGCTGCTCACCCGCCTGCCCGAGGGCGGTTTCCTGGTCAGCGTGCGCGCCCCGCTGGCGCGTCCCGACGGCGCCGACGCGCTGTGCCGCCAGTTCCCTAGCGGTGGCGGACGCAAGGCCGCCGCCGGCATCAACCACCTCGCCGAGGACGACTATCCACGCTTCGTCGAGGCATTCCTCTCGACCTTCAAGCGCTGAGAGCGCTCGCCTCCCGTCCTGACCGGGGAAGGGTTCCCCGTGCGGCGGCGAGTCTGGATCCCTGCGGTGTCGGCGGAGTACCATCGGTCGCGCCCTTGCCGGAGCGGCGCGCGCGAGCGTGTCGGGACTGGGACTGCTCCGGGGTCTCTCCGTCGCGGCTGCGGCGGTCGCGCGTGACTCGCGGGGACCGGCTGCGGCTGGCGGGAGTGCCGCGATCCATCCTGAAGCCACCACCCCGACAAGCAGAGACCACATGCCTACGATCGGAACCCCTTTCTCCCCCAACGCGACCAAGGTCCTGCTTTGCGGGGCCGGCGAACTCGGCAAGGAGGTCGTCATCGAGTTCAAGCGACTCGGCCTCGAAGTCATCGCCTGCGACCGCTATGCCAATGCGCCCGCCATGCAGGTGGCCGATCGCGCCTACAGCTTCTCGATGCTCGACGGGGCCGAGCTGCGCCGGGTCATCGAGCTGGAGCGTCCCGACTATATCGTCCCCGAGATCGAGGCGATCGCCACCGACACCCTGCTCGAGCTGGAGGCCGAGGGCTTCAACGTCGTCCCGACGGCGCGGGCGACCCGGCTGACGATGAACCGCGAGGGCATCCGCCGGCTGGTCGCCGAGGAGCTGGGGCTGCCGACCTCACCCTATCGCTTCGCCGACACCCGCGAGGCGTTCGAGCAGGCGGTTGCCGAGATCGGGCTGCCCTGCGTGGTCAAGCCGATCATGAGTTCTTCGGGCAAGGGGCAGAGCCTGGTGCGCGAGGCCGCCGAGCTCGATCGCGCCTGGGAGTACGCCCAGGCCGGTGGGCGCGCCGGGGGCGGGCGGGTGATCGTCGAGGGCTTCGTCGCCTTTGATTACGAGATCACCCTGCTGACCGTGCGTCACCGCGACGGCACCGCCTTCTGCGCGCCGATCGGGCATCGCCAGGAGGATGGCGACTATCGCGAGTCCTGGCAGCCGCACCCGATGACGCCGACGGCGCTGGCGCGGGCCGAGGAGATCGCCGCGCGGGTGACCGCGGCGCTCGGCGGGCGCGGGATCTTCGGGGTCGAGTTGTTCGTGCGCGGCGACGAGGTGATCTTCAGCGAGGTCTCGCCGCGTCCCCACGACACAGGCATGGTCACCCTGATCTCGCAGGATCTCTCGGAGTTCGCGCTCCACGCCCGCGCCATCCTCGGGCTGCCGATCCCCGAGATCCGCCAGCACGGTCCGGCGGCCTCGGCGGTGATCCTGGTCGAGGGTGAGTCGCCCCGGCCCCGCTTCACCCATCTGGCCGAGGCCCTCGCCGAGCCGGGCACGGATCTGCGCCTGTTCGGTAAGCCCGAGGTGCGGGGGCGGCGTCGCATGGGCGTGGCGCTGGCGCGTGGCACCGATGTCGAGGACGCCAAGGCGCGCGCGTTGCGCGCCGCCGCACGGGTGCGTGTCGAACTCGACTAGGGCGCGGCGCGGGCGGATGTCCTCTGCGGGGAGCGACCGGCGCGGGCGGGCCGCGACGGTTGAGCGGTCTGCGGCGCGGCCCGTTGGTCGCTCGCCCGTCTCGACCGCCTGCCGGTGCGGCGCGAGCGGTGGTCGGGGCGCGGGTCGATGACCGCGATCCTCGATATCGTCGTCCCCGTCTTCACCGTCATCGTCGCCGGCTATGTGGCGGTGCGGCTGGGGGTGATGGAGCGCGCGGCGACGGCGGTGCTGGGGCGCTTCGTGCTCCATGTCGCGATGCCCGCGCTGATCGTCGCGACCCTGGCCGGCACCGATCTGCGTCAGGCGATCGAGCCGGGGTTCCTGCTGGCCTACGGCACCGGGACGCTGCTCACCTACGGGCTGATGCTGGCGTGGTTTCGGGGTGGTCGGGGCGACCGGCTTGATCGCGCGGCGGTGAAGGCGCTCGGCTCGGCCTTCTCCAACAGCGCCTTCATCGGTTACGCGCTGCTGCTGCAGGCCTTCGACGAGCCGCCGGTGGCCGGCTTCGCCATGGCGTTGATGTTCGAGAACCTGGTGCTGATGCCGCTGGTGCTGAGCGTGCTCGAACTCGGCACCGGGCAGGGGCGGGCGCCGGGCGCCCGGGCCACCGCGCGGTTGATCGTGGCGCGGCTCGTCACCAACCCGCTGATCCTGGCGATCACCCTCGGTCTCGCGCTCGCGCTGTTCGAGGTGAGGCTGCCGCCGGGGCTGAGCGGGGCGCTGGGGTTGCTCGGACAGGCGGCGGCGGGGGTGGCGCTGTTCTTCGTCGGTGCGACCCTGGTCGGCAGCCGTCTCCACGCCAGCCTCGGCGAGATCGGGCAGGTCGCGCTGGCCAAGCTGGTGCTGCACCCGGTGCTGGTGGCGGCGATGGTGCTGGCCCTGCCGGCGTTCGATCCCGACCTGCAGCGCGCCGCCATCCTGATCGCCGCCTGTCCGATGTTCGCCATCTTTCCCGTCCTCGGCGCCCGCTACGGTCACGCCGAGCTGGCCAGCGGGGCGCTCCTGGGTGCCACCGCGCTTTCCTTCCTCAGTCTCTCGGTGGTGCTGGCACTGTTGCTGTGATGGCCGGCGCGCGGGCGCGAGCTCAGACCTTGAAGCGCGCCATCATGTGGTGCAGCTGCGCGGCCAGTTGTGCGACCTGATCGCTGGCCTGCGCGCTCTGCTCGGACCCGCCCAGGGTGGTCTCGATGGAGTGGGCGATGTTGGTGATGTTGCGGTTGATCTCCTCGGTCACCGCTGATTGCTGCTCGGCGGCGCTGGCGATCTGGTTGGTCATGTCGCTGATCCGCTCGACCGAGGCGCTGATCGTCTTGAGCGACTGACCGGCCTCGCCGGCCTGGGAGACGCTGTCGCGCGCCTTGACGCGCCCGGCGTGCATCGCCTTGACGGCGCTGTCGGCGTTCTGCTGCAGCCGCTCGATCATCTCGCGGATCTCCTCGGTGGAGTGACGGGTACGATCGGCCAGGGTGCGCACCTCGTCGGCGACCACCGCGAAGCCACGTCCCTGCTCGCCGGCGCGCGCCGCCTCGATCGCGGCGTTGAGCGCGAGCAGGTTGGTCTGCTCGGCGATGGCGCGGATCACCTCGAGCACGCGACCGATGTCGTCGCTGTCGGCCGAGAGCCGGTTGATCACCTCGGCGGCGCCCTCGACGGCCTCGGCCAGCGCGTCGATGGAGTCGACGCTGTGACGCACCACCGCCTCGCCCGAGGTGGCCTCGCGTAGCGTCGTGCTGACCGCGCGTGCGGTCTCGTTGGCGTTTTGCGCGACGCCCTGCACCGTGGCGGTCATCTGGTTCATGGCGGTGGCGACCTGTTCGCTCTCGCGTTGCTGCAGCTGGACCTGGTTGCGGCTCTCGCTGCTGTTGGCCGAGAGTTGTTCGGCGGCGCTGGCCAGCTGCGCCGAGGCGGCGTTCACCTCGACGATGAGCTGCTGGATCTTGTCGACGAAGGCATTGAAGGCGCGCGCCAGATCGGCCAGTTCGTCGCGTCCCTCGGCCACGAGCCGGTGGGTCAGGTCGCCCTTGCCGTGGGCGATCTCGTCGAGTCGCCCGGCGACCTGACGGATCGGGGTCGCGGTGAGCTGTGCGAGCACGAAGGCGCCGGTGATGCCGAGGGCGAGGATCAGCGCCAGCCCGACCGCGAGTCGGCGTTCGAGCTGATCGACACCGGTGGCGACGATGGCGTCGGTCTGAGCGCGGGGGATGCCGAGGAAGAGGAGACCGATCACCCGTCCCGCCTCGTCGACGAGCGGGTCGTAGACGGTGAGATAGGGTTCGCCGAGGATCTCGGCCTCGCCGATGAAGCGTTTGCCCGCCATCACCGGGGCGAAGGCCGCGCTGGCCTCGCCCAGCCGGGTGCCGACGGCACGCCGTCCGTCGGCGAGCCGGATGCTGGTGGTGAGGCGGGTGAAGTCGTCGCCCTCGCGGGCAAACACCGTGGCGAGTACGCCAAGATCCTCGCTGAGTCGGTCGACCAGTTCGAAGCGCTCGCGGATCGCCTCGCCGTCGGCATCGACCAGCACGCCCGCTTGCATTCGCACGTTCCCCCAGGACTGGGCGAGATAGACCTTCGCCGCCTCCAGGTCGCCGGCGATCTTCATCGACAGGGTGTGATCGACCAGTTGCCGGCCCATGGCGGTTGCGCTGTGGGTCGAGATCAGCAGGGCGGCCCCACCGACGAGGATCAATAGCGCGACGGTGAAGGCGATCAATCGCTCACGTATCGTCAATTTTCTCCACATGGAACTGCTGTGCCCGATGGTCTGGCGGTGGGAGTTGAGATGGTGGCGTCAAGCCATCAGTCCAATGGGTTTTTACCGCTTCCGGCCTTTTTCAATCAGGTCGCTAGGGCTTGGGTGCCGTCGGCGGCAGAGGACGATCGTGGCGGCGGGGTGATGGCTCAACGGGGTCTGAACCCCTGAAGTCGTGTCGTCTCTGCGTGTAATGTGCGGCGGTTTTCGTTGCTCCCGCTCGCCTGCCCCCTTGGGAATGCCTGAATACCGACTATGCTGTGTACGACTACGGCAGGGTGGGGCATGGAAGGGTGCGCGGTGCGCCCCCCGGGGCAGCGACTGGAGGCCGATGTGGCTGGCGATGGTGCGATGCAGTGCAGGTTGGAACTGCCCCCAATGCTCGAGGCATTGCCGGTGGCTCGTGGCTTCGCCGGCGAGCTGGCGGCGCTGGCCGGTTTCGACTCGAGACGGACCAATGCCATCGAGGTGGCGGTGGAGGAAGGCGTGGCCGGCGTCCTCGAACGTGCCGCTCCCGACTCCATCGAGCCGCTGGCGCTGGTCGGCGAGCTGACGCCGCTCACCCTCACCCTCACCCTCGACGATCGCGAGGCGCCGCCGACGCCGCAGGCCGATCCGCCGTCGCGCGCGGTGCTCGATCGGGTCGACGAGATCGACCTCGACGGTCTGCAGCGGCAGATGATCCGTGCCGCCGCCGATGTCGCGCAGTGGCAGTCGCGCGGGCGCGAGGGCAATCGGCTGCGGCTGGTCTTCAACCGCCCCGAGGCCGATATCGTCGCCCGCGCCGATCTCGATGCCCGTCCGCTGGAGCCGTTCGCCGAGTCCGTCGCCCGTGCACCCGAGCAGACCTATACGGTGCGCCGCGCCGCGCGCGACGGCGACTGGTACCAGGTTTCGCGGCTGGTCTATCGCGCCTATGGCTATACCCACCCGAGCGATGATCTCTACTACCCGGACCGGCTGTGTGAACTCAACCGCGCCGGTCGACTGATCTCGGTGGTGGCGACCGATGCCGCCGACACCGTGGTCGGGCACTATGCGCTCGAACTCGGCGGGCTCGGTCAGCTCGGCGCCTCGCGCCTCGCCGTGGCCGAGACCGGGATGGCGGTGGTCGACCCCGCGCATCGCGGGCGGCGGCTGATGGAGCGGATGCGCGAGCGGCTCGAAGCCCTCGCGCGCGAACGCGGGCTGAGCGGGCTGTTCGGCCAGCCGGTGACCACCCATCCCTTCAGTCAGAAGGTCAACGAGCGCTTCGGCGCCCATGTCTGCGCGCTCTCGCTGGCCTTCCTCGCCGGCAACCTGCGCTTTCGCGCGATGGCCGAGGAGCGCCCGGCGCAGCGCGAGAGCTGTCTGCTCTACTTCAAGCCGCTCGCCCCGCCGCCCGAGCGGCTGATCCTGCCCCCCGCGCACCATCGCGAGATTCTGCTCGAGACCTATGCCGAGAGCGGCATCCCGGCGCGTCTCGGCGAGCCCGGCGGCAGCGCCGGCGCGAGCCGGTTCGATGCCCATTATCTGAGCGCGCTCGATCTCGGCATGATCCGTCTCGAACGGGTCGGCGACGATGTCGCCGAGGCGCTGCGCGCGGCGCGCAACGAGCTGTGTCGGCGCGCCGGGGCGCGGGTGCTCTATCTCACCGTGCGCCTGAGCGATCACGGTTGCGCGGCGGCGGTGGCCGCGGCCGAGCGGCTCGGCTTCTTCTACGGCGGTCTCGCGCCCTGTTTCGACGAGGGCGAGGACGTGCTGCGGCTGCAGTACGTCGACACCGCGCTCGATCTCGATCGGGTCGAGTTGGTCGCGCCCTTCGCCCGGCGGCTGCTCGACTATGTCGAGCGCGACCGCCGGCGCGTCGAGCGGTAACGGCCGGTGCTCGAGCTGTTTCGCGCCCATCCCGCCTTCCTGCGCTTCTGGCTGGCGCAGGCGGTCTCCCAGATCGGCGACCGGGTGCACTCGCTGGCGCTGATCTGGCTGGTCTATCACTGGTCGGGCTCGGCCTCGGCGGTCGGCGTCATCCTCATCGCCACCTCGCTGCCCGGCATCCTCGTCGCGCCCCTGGCGGGGATGGTCTGCGACCGCTACCCGCGCCGTCTGGTGATGATCTGCGCCGATCTGGTCCGCGCCCTGGTGGTCGGCGCGCTCGCCTGGCTGGCCCACGGCGGCGCCCTGGCGCTGCCCGAGCTGATCGCGGCCACGGTGGTGATCTCGATCGCCTCGGCCTTCTTCAACCCGGCGGCGCTGGCGATGGTGCCGGGGCTGGTCGCGCCCGCGGCGCTGCTGCGCGCCAATGCCGCCAGCCAGCTGCTGGTGGGGGCGAGCGCGGTCGCCGGACCGCTGTTCGGCAGCGCCCTGATCGCGCTGATCGGGGTCGCCCTGGCGTTCGCCATCAATGCCGTCTCCTTCCTGCTCTCGGCGCTGTTCATCGTCTCGGTGCGCGAGCCGGCGCGCCGCGTCGCGCCGCGCCTGGGGTTCTGGTCGGAGCTGCGCGCGGGGCGCGAGGCGTTGCGTCGCGCCCCCTTGATCGGCGCGCTGATGGGGCCGGTGGCGGTGGTCAACTTCTTCTTCGCCGCGGTACCCGTGGTCACCCCGGTGTTGGCCGAGGGCGTCCATGACGCCGGCGCCGCCGGGTTGGGGCTGCTGATGGCCTGCTTCGGCGCGGGGATGCTCGGCGGCTCGCTGGCGCTGTCGACGCGGCATCGTCCCGGCGAGCGCCGCGTGGTGCTCGCCGGGTTCCTGGTGATGGCCGGGTGTCTCGTGGTGGTTGCGCTCAGCCCCTGGCTGGCGCTCGCCGGGGCCGGACTCGTCGGGGTCGGGGTCGGGCTCAGCGCCATCAACATCACCCTCATCACCCTGTTCCAGCGTCTGCTGGAGGATGCCAGCCGGGGCAAGATCATGGCCCTGGTGACCGCCCTGGCGCTGTCGCTGCAGCCGCTGGCCTATGGCGTGATGGGCGTGGTCACGGATCTCATCCGCCCGGGTGGGGCCCTGCTGGTCAGCGCGGCGGTGATGCTGCTGATCACGCTCTGGGTTGCCCGGCTGCAAGCCCTCAAGGAGGTGTGCGTTGAATCCTGAGCAGTTCGTGCGCGCGGTCCACGACTCGGTGCCGGCCTATCGCCGCTTCCTCGCCGCGGCCGGGTTGAGCGCGCCTGGGGATTGGGCGGCGCTGCCGCTGATGGACAAGCAGGGCTATCTGCTCGCCTATCCGGTGGAGACGCTCTGTCATGGCGGCAGTCTCGAGGGTTGCCACCTGATCGGCAGTTCCTCGGGGTTCAGCCGCGGCGGCTCGACCTTCTGGCCCAAGCGCCCGGCCGACGAGGGCGACTATGTCGCCGCCATCGAGCAGATGCTGATCGCGCATCACGGCATCGAGCGCAGACGTACCCTGGTGATGGTCTGTCTCGCCCTCGGTACCTGGATCGGCGGGATGCAGCTGGCCGCGGCCCTGCGCACCCTGGCCGCCAGCGCCCGTCACCCGATCACCGTCGCGACCCCGGGGCTCAACCTGCGCGAGGCCGCAGCGCTGTATCAGCGCTTCCATCAGCAGTTCGAGCAGTGTCTGATCCTCACCAACCCGTCGAACATCAGCCTGCTCGGCGCCTTGCTGCGCGCGCACTGCCCGGACCTAGCCCCGGGCAGCGTCGCCTTCCCGGTGGTCGGCGAGTTCTTCACCGAGAGCTTCCGCGAGCAGGTGGCGCGCGACTTCGGCCACCCGGTCGAGGCCCCGTTCTGCGTCTGGACCGGCTACGGCTCGGCCGATACCGGGGATCTCGGCGTCGAGACCGCCGCGACCATCGCGCTGCGCAAGTGGCTCGCGCGCCGTCCCGAGCGGTTGCGGGCGCTGTTCGGCCGCGCCGAGGCGCCGATGCTGCTCGCGCCCACGCCCAAGGCGCTGATCGAGATCATCGGCGGCGAGATCGTGGTCACCAAGGACCAGTTGATCCCGTTGGTGCGCTACAACACCCGCGACCAGGGCGGGCTGCTCGCGCGCGCGCAGCTCGCCGCCGAGACGGGGCTGCCCGAGGCGCTGCTTGCGGCGCTGCCCGAGCAGCTCCTCTATGTCCACAGTCGGGTCAGCGACGCGCTGGTGTTCTACGGCACCAACCTGCCGGTGGCGGCGATCGGCGACTTCCTCCTCGGCCTGCCCGAGGCGTTCGGCTACGGCGGCCTGTTCCAGGTGGTGCGGCGCGAGCGCGCGGGCGTCGCGCGGCTGTTCTTCCGGGTCTTCACCCGCGACGGGGCGGGGCGCGCCGAGGACTACGGCGAGCGCCTGCTCGCCTTCCTGCGCGAGCACAGCCTCGAGTTCGCGGCCAAGTACGACAACCTCTGCGCCGCCGCCGGCGGGTCGCTGATCGAGGTCGAGCTGCGCGACATCGCCGCTCTCGACCCGAGCGTCAAGCACCGTTTCATCCTGGACGAGGAGGAGTAGCCGCATGTTTCCCTGGATCGAGTCCGAGCACCAGCTCGGACGCGCCCGCGAGATCTGGCACGCCGCGCTGGCCGCGCCCTTCTTCGCGGCCAAGTACGCCGGCATGCCGGCGCCGATGGACTGGACGCAGTGGCGCGCGCTGCCGGTGCTGAGCCGCCAGGAGCTCTACGACAACGCCTGGCCGCGGACCGGAACCATGCTCACCGTGCCGCCCGAGGGGATGATCGTGACCTCGACCGGGGGCACCAGCGGCATGGCGCGCTATACCGTGCTCACCCATGCCGAGTGGGATCGCTTCTGCGCCGAACAGGCCCGGGCGCTGGCGCTGATCGGGGTCGGGGCGAAGGACCGGGTGGCCAATCTGCTGGTCGCCGGCAGTCTGTGGCCGTCCTTCCTCGGCGGTCACGAGATCATCAAGCGCCTCGGCGCGCTGCACCTGCCGATCTCGGCCAACATCCCGGTGGAGACGGTGCTGCGCTTCTGTCGCGAGTTCCAGCCGACGGTGATGCTGAGCCTGCCGACGCTGTTCGTGTTTCTCGCCGATCTGGCGCTGCGCGACGCCATCCGCTTCCCCGGGCTGCGGCTGATCGCCTATGCCGGCGAGCACATGAGCCCGGCGGTGCGGACGCATCTGCAGCGCGCCTTCGGCGCCGAGGTCGAGATCCACGCCCTGGCCTATACCAGCGCCGACGCCGGGCTGATGGGTTATCAGTGTCGCCGCTGCGCGCCCAATGCCTATCACGTGCCGAGCGATTTCCAGCTCATCGAGGTCGTCGACATGGAGCGCGGACGGGTCGCTGAGAGCGGCGAGGAGGGCGAGCTGCTGGTGACCAACCTGGCGCGGCGCTCGCAGCCGATCGTGCGCTATCGCATCGGCGATCGCGGCTGCTATACCGGCGAGCCCTGCGCCTGCGGCGATCGCAACCCGGTGCTGCGCCTGGCCGGGCGCGCCGGCGACGACTTCAAGCTCGGCGGCGCCTATGTCGCCATGGCGGTGGTCGAGCGGGCGGTGGAGACGGTCGCCGGGCGCGACGGCATCAGCCCCAACTACTGTCTGCGCATCGCCGACGAGGCCAACCGCATCGCCCTCGAACTGGTGGTCGAGGCCGGCGACCCGACCGCCGCCGCGCCCCACGCCGAGACCCTGGTCGGCGCGCTGGAGACGGCCATCCCCGAGCTCGGGGTGGCGCGCGAGCGCGGCTATCTGGCGCGGCTCGAGGCCCGCTTCGTCGCGCTCGGCAGTCTCGAGCGCAGCCCGGTGACCGGCAAGGTCCGCCATCTGCACGACCTGAGGGTCGAGGAGCCCGCATCATGAGCGCGATCGCCTCGCTGGACGCACTGTTCGAACTCGATGCCTTCGCCGCCGGCGCGGAGGCCGACCGCCGCTTCCTCGCCGCCGTGCGCGAGGTCTGCGCCCACCACATCGCCCACTGTCCGACCTATCGCCGGCTCTGCGAGCAGGAGGGCTTCACGCCGGAGCGCCTGGCGCGCATCGACGATCTCGTCGAGCTGCCCTGGATCATGGTCAACGTCTTCAAGCGCCATCGCCTGCTCTCGGTGCCCGAGCGCGAGCTGGTGGCCACCTTCACCTCGAGCGGCACCAGCGGTCAGCAGAGCCAGATCGCCTGGGACCAGGGCTCGATGGCGCGTCAGGACGCGATGCGCGCGGCGATCGTGCGCGGGCTCGGGCTGGAGTCGAGCGAGCCGGCGAACTATCTGGTGTTCGCCTACGCGCCCGAGGTCGCCGGGGGCAAGGGCGCGGCCCATGCGCACAGCCGCTATACCGCCTTCGCGCCCGCCGCCGAGCGTTTCTTCGCCATCCACGCCGACGCCGAGGGCGCGGCGGTGTTCCGGGTCGAGGAGTGTCTGGAGCAGCTCGCGCGCTTCGCCGCGAGCGGACTGGCGCTGCGGGTGATCGGCTTCCCCGCCTTCGCCTGGCGGATGCTGCGCGAGATGGCGGCGCGCGAGCTGCGCATCGCCTTCCCGCCCGGCAGCCTGATGATCCTCGCCGGCGGTTGGAAGGCGGCCCAGGACGAGGCGGTGCCGCGCGCGCGCTTCGCCGCCGTCGCCGCCGAGCACCTCGGCATCCCGCCCGAGGCGCAGCACGACGTCTACGGCTTCGTCGAGCACGGCGTGCCCTACATGACCTGCGAGGCCGGGCGCTTCCACGTCCCGGTCTATGCCCGCGCGCTCACCCGCCGCCCCGGCGGGCTGGAGCCGCTGGGGCGGGGCGAGCCGGGACTGCTGCAGGTGATCTCGCCCTACAACCTGGCGCAGCCGGCGCTGTCGGTGCTCGCCACCGATTACGCGATCGTCGACCAGGGCTGCCCCTGCGGGCGCGGCGGGCACACGCTCGACATCATCGGGCGCGCCGGCGTCGCCAAGCACCAGGGCTGCGCGATCACCGCCGCCGAGCTGCTCAAGAGCTGAGGGAGCCACGCCATGCACAACTACATCCACGGCGAGATCGACCATGCCGAGGCGCCGCTGACCGGGGCGCGGCTGGAGGCGATCCTCTCGCGCGCGCACGCGATGAAGGCGCGGGTGGCCGCCACCCCGCAGGGCTATCTGCTCGACCTGCTCGATCGCGTCGCGCGGGCCTGGAGCGCGCCGGACTATCCCTACCGGGTCGAGGCGCTGCGGCAGCTGCCCGCGCGGATCGGCTTCAGTCCGGCGATGATCGAGGCCGGGATCGAGGTGATGGTCGACCTGCTGCGCCGCGAGAACCTGCTCACCCGCCTGGGCTGCGACCTGGGGGATGCGCGGATGCTCGACGACTGGGTGTTCGATGCCCGCTTCCAGGGGCTGGTCAAGGCCCAGCCGCTGGGGGTGCTGGCCCATGTCTCGGCCGGCAACGTCTTCGTCGGCGGGGTCGACAGCCTGATCCAGGGCATCGTCACCCGCAACGTCAACCTGATGAAGATGTCCTCGGTCGATCCGATCTTCCCGGTGCTCTTCGCCTCCAGCCTGCGCGATCACGACCAGCGCGGCGACATCGCCCGCGCGCTGGCGCTGCTGACCTGGAAGGGCGGCGATCAGGGGGTGGAGCGGGTGCTCAAGCGCGACTGCAACGCCATCGTCGTCTACGGCGGCGCCGACACCATCCGCAGCTATCGCCGCGATCTCGGGCTGCACACCCGGCTGATCGAGTACGGACCCAAGTACAGCTTCGTGATGGTCGCCGCCGATGCGCTCGAGCGGCGCGGGCTGTCCGCCTGCGCCCGACTGATCGCGCGCGATGCGGTGATGTGGGAGCAGTCGGCCTGCTCCTCGCCGCACGTGGTCTATGTCGAGGGGCGCGAGACCGCCGAGCGGCTGATGGCGGCGCTCGGCGCGGCGCTGACCTGCTGGGCCGAGGAGATCCCGCCGGGGGCGATCAGCGGCGATGCCGCGGTCGAGATCGACAAGGTGCGCGAGCTGGCCAAGGTGGAGCGGGCGATGGGCGTGGGCGACCTGCTGCACGGCGGCGGCGCCGGTTGGACGCTGGCGCTGCGCGACGACCCCGAGTTCGAGACCTCGTGCCAGCACCGTACCCTGATCATCAAGCCGGTCGATCGGCTGGAGTCGGTGATCGAGCGGGTCGCGCCGATGGGCGAATACATCCAGACCGTGGCGCTGCTCACCGACGAGGCGCGCGCGCGGCGGCTCGGTCGCGCGCTCTCGGCGCTGGGCGCCGATCGCATGGTCGAGATCGGGCGCATGGCGGTGCGCAAGCACGGCACCCCGCACGACGGCACCCGCGGGCTGGCGACCCTGGTGCGCTGGACCTCGCTGGCGCGTGATCGGCTCGAGCAGGGCGCGGAGAGCGCGCCCTGGCGCCGGCTCGACGACTCGGGCGACAGCTTCGATTTCCTCCCCGACGCCGAGCGCGCCGCCCAGACTCGCTCGCGGCTGCTGCAGGTGATCGAGGACTGTCGCCAGGACTCGCCGCTGTTGCGCGAGCGCTATGCCGGGATCGCCCTGACCGGGTTTGACGATGTGCGTCGGCTGCCGCTGATGTCCGGCGAGGACTACAAGCAGCACCTGCCGCCGCGCGGCGACGGGCTGCTGACGGCGGGCGCGAGCGACGGCTATGTGTTCTCCAGCGGCGGCACCACCGGCGCGCCCAAGCTGGTCTATCGCACCGTCGCCGAGCAGCACGCCAACGCGCTGCGGCTCGGCAAGGGGCTGTCGCTGTCGGTGTTCGGGCCCGGCGACGTGGTCGCCAACCTGCTCTTCGCCGGCAGCATGTGGGCCTCCTTCGTCTCCTACAACCAGGCGCTGGAGGTCACCGGCTGTCGCATCCTGCCGATCTCGGGCAACCTGCCGATGGAGCAGATCGTCGAGCAGCTCACCGGTTACGGCGCCACCGCCATCATCACCATCCCCTCGGTGCTGCTGTCGCTGGCCGAGTACGTCGAGGCGCACGGGGTGGCGCTGCGCATCGACAAGGTCGCCACCGGCGGCGAGCACCTGTTCGCCGGCTCGCGCGCCTATCTCGGCCGGGTGCTCGGCATCACGCGCTTCGCCTCCACCGGCTACACCACCAACGACACCGGCGCCATCGGTTATCAGTGCGCGCACTGCGAGGGCGGGGTGCACCATGTCCACGAGGACCTGCACCATGTCGAGCTGCTCCACCCCGAGACCCTGACGCCCGTGGGGCCGGGCGAGATCGGCAAGGTGGTGGTGACCAACCTGCAGCGGCGGCTGATGCCGACCATCCGCTACGACGTCGGCGACCTCGGGCGCTGGGTCGAGGGCGAGTGCCCCTGCGGTCGGCGCACCCGGCGCATGGAGCTGCTCGGGCGCGCCGACGACGTGCTGATCATCGGCGGCGGCAACATCCAGCCCGAGGTGGTGGCGGCGGCGATCGCCGCGGTGCCCGGGCTGGGTGCCCACTTCCAGCTGCGCGCGCGCCTCGACGGGCATCGCGATCAATTGGTGGTGCGGGTCGAGCGCGCCGCCGATACCGCGTCGGAGGACGCCGCCGGGCTCGCCGAGACGCTGTTGCGGCGCCTGCTGCACGACTCCAAGGAGATCCGCGCGATGACCGAGGCCGGGCTGGTGGCGCCGACGCGCATCGAGGTGCTGGCGCTCGAGGGCATCGAGCGCAACCCCAAGACCGGCAAGATCCGGCTGACGGTGGACGAGCGCGGCTAGCGCGGCTCAGTCCCCGAGCGGCGTGCCCGCGCCGCGATAGGCCAGCGCCATCAGGGTGATGTCGTCGGCCTGGGGCGTGTCGCCGGCGAAGGCGTGGACCTCGTCGAGGAGGCCCTCGACCAGGCTCCGGGGTGAGCCGGGGCCGAGCGCGCGCAGGGCCTCGCGCAGTCGCGCCTCGCCATAGAGCCCGGCCTCGGCGTCCATCGCCTCGGTGACCCCATCGGTGTAGAGCAGCAGGCGATCGCCCGGCGCGAGCCGGGCGCGCGCGTCGCGATAGTGCGCCCCTTCCATCACCCCGAGCACCAGTTGTCGCTGCGAGGGCAGGGGTTCAACGCTGCCCTCGGCGCGCAGTAGCAGCGGCGGGTTGTGTCCGGCGTTGCTATGGATCAGCTCACCGCTGCGATGATCGAGGATGGCGCAGAACAGGGTGACGAACATGCACCGCGGGTTGTCGCGGGCGAGTTCGGCGTTGACCCGCTCGAGCACCTCGGCGGGGCCGCGCCCGGGCGTGCTCGTCGCCTTGACCAGGGTCTTGGCCACTGCCATGAACAGCGCCGCCGGCACCCCCTTGCCGGCGACATCGGCGATCACCAGACAGTGATGCTCGGCATCGAGGGCGAAGCAGTCGTAGAAGTCGCCACCGACCTCGCGTGCCGGCTCGACCAGGGCGTGGAGGTCGAAGGCGGGGTGCGGCGCCAGCCGTCGCGGCAGGATCGAGAGCTGGATGTCGTGGGCGATGTGCAGCTCGCTGGCGATGCGCGCCTGGGCGGCGGTGCTGGCGGTGAGACGCTCGATGTGATCGCGCAGCGAGCGGGTCATGGTGGCGAAGCCGACGGTGAGGTCGCCGATCTCGTCGGCGCGCGGGTGGACCGGAAGCGGGGTGTCGAGTCGTCCCGCGGCGACCTCGCGGGTCGCCGCGACCAGTCGGCGCAGCGGTCGGGTGATGGCGCGCGCGCTGAGGGTGATCGCCACCAGCATCAGCGCCAGCCCGAGCAGGCCGATGGCGCTGGTGGTCAGCGCCAGGGCGCGGACGTCGTCGTCGATCTCCTCGGCCGGCAGCACTACCACCAGGGTCCAGCCGGAGGGGGCGACCGGGGCGTGATAGAGACGGATGGGATCGCCCGAGACATCGACCCCGTCGATCACGCCGGGGTGCCCCGAGAGCAGTTCGGCGGCGCGTTCGGGATGATGATCGAGCCCGAGCGCCTCGGGCACGGCGTGGATGTCGCGGCGCAGCGCCAGACCGGCCAGGGGATGGGTGATGAAGGTGCCCCCGGCGTCGAGCAGTGCGGCGTGACCGCTGTCGAGGAGGCGCAGCGCGGCGACCTCGCGGGTGAGTCGGTCGAGGTTCAGGTCGAGGCTCACCCGACCGCCGTCGAAGGCGGCGCTCAGCGTCACCATGCGCGCCTGACCGAGGTCGTCGTCGAAGTAGGGGGGCGACCAGGACAGCCCGTCAACCGGCGCCGGGTGGGGCAGGGGCGTGTCCGTCGGGCCGCGTTCGACCTCGCGCCCGTCCAGACACTCGACCTCGGTGCCGCGCCAACGGCAGTCATGGTCGCGTGGGCGTGGCGTGCCGGTCGGGGACGGGGCGAAGAGCAGGGCGCCGCCGAGGACGTCGCGGTTGTCGGCGATGCCCTGACGCAGCAATTCGCGCGCGCCGGCGTCGTCGAAGTGGCCGTGGTTGAGCGCCGCGGCCAGCGCGCGGGCGGTGCGGGCGGCTGCGCTCAGCGGGATCTCGAGGGCGTTGGCGGTGGCCTCGGTCTGGAGGCGCGCGCCGCGGTCGATCTCGGCCTCGAGGGTGGCGAGCGAGCGCAGATAGTCGACCCCGAGTACCGCGAGCAGGATCGCCGAGGTGTAGAGCGAGACGATCAGGCTCAGCCGGGCGGCGATGCTCGGGCGTCTCATCGGCGTGGTTGGCCGGGGAGGCGCATGGTCAGGCGCAGCAGGTTGCCGTCGTCGACCCGACGGTAGTCGAGGGCGTCGACCAGACGGCGGACCAGCACCCAGCCGAGACCGCCGACCGGGCGTGTCGCCAGCGGTCGCGTCAGGTCCGGTGTCGGCGCGCGGGTGCCGTCGAAGGGGATGCCGCCGTCGCGGATCTCGATCGTCAGGCGGTCGTCGGCGTGGTGGGTGCTGATCTCGACCCAGCCTGGCGCATCGACGGGGTAGGCGTGGGTACAGAGGTTGACGAAGACCTCCTCGACGGCCAGCTCCAGCCGTCCCCGGGCCTCGGCTTCGAGCCCGGCCCGCTCGGCCGCCGCGACGACGAAGGCCAGCGCCCGGGGCAGGGCCGCGGTCTCGGCCGGGAGTTCGAGCCGCTGGGTCGTCACCGGCCCCTAGGTGGCGTCGAGCGCCGTGGCGACGGAGTCGTAAGTCTTGAAGATGGCGTCGAGTCCCGCCATCTCGAACACGTCGCGGACATTGCCGGTGAGGCTGGCGAGCAACAGGACGCCACCCTGCTGCTGCAAGGCCTTGGCGGTGACGATCAGCGAGCGCAGTCCGGCGCTGCTGATGTAGGTGAGCCCGGCGAGGTCGAGTACGATGCGGGTGGCGCCGTCATCGATGAGCGCGAGCGCCCGGGCCTCGTAGCTCGGCGCGGTGAGGGTGTCGAGCCTGCCGCGGAGGGCGATGATCTGCGCACTGGGTGTCTGCTGAACGGCTAGCTCCATGGTTCAATCTCCTCGTTGCGGAGCGCTGTGCTGAGGGTGGTTGGAGGACACCAGCGGCGTTGTGTCGGTGCCCCGCAGGAGCCGAGGGGCACTTGTGGGGAATGGCCGTCAGCCGGGGTGGCTGGCGAGGATGTCAAGGCCCGGTTCCTGGTCGCAGAAAGGCGGGCAGCCTGCGAGCTGCTCTCCGACTGGCTGGGTCGGCGCCTCATGGACCGGGAGCGCGGCGTCGGTGGATAGCCAAGAATGCATGAGCAGGACGGCCGAAGCGGCCCCCAGCGCTGATTTGATCAACATCGTTGTCAGTCCCTTGTTGTCAGTCCCTTTTCGCATCACTGCCGACATGGCTGTGGGCGTCATGATGCTAGCACCCGTCTCGCTCGTATTGGAAGGCGGGGTGGGGCAGGCGCTGTCGGCGGCGCTGCATCCCGATCGCGATCCGCTGGCCCTTGGCCGACCCGCGGCTGGTCGCTCCGCCTGTCCGTGCCGACTCCTGGCGGGCCTCTTGGCATGCTCTAATCGGCGGGCCGATACGAGGAAGAAGGGGATGATCGCCGCCTTCTCGATGCATTTCGATGCCATGGGTCGTGTTCCCGCGCTCGCTGCCCGCTTGGTAGGGATGGACTCAACTCGAAGGAAGTCGAGGGTGTATGGATTCGCTGTGTGATGTGTACAGTCGACGGGGTGGCCGCTCGGGTGAGCGGCGATCCTGGCAATTTGGCTGGCTGGTCGGTGTCGCCGGGCTGGTGTGTTGGGGGCAGGCGCAGGGCGCCGCGCGCACCGAGGCCGATCAGATCGCGGGTCTGCTCGATCTGCTGGAGACCGAGACGCAGCTGGCCACCCGTAGCGGGATGAACGCCGACTTCGTCCCCGGGATGGCGACCATCCTGCTCGGTGACGAGATGCTGGCGCGCGGTGCGCGCACCGTCTGGGAGGCGCTGGCGCTGGTCCCGGGGATGAGCCCGGCGCTCGAGGTGACCGGTGAGCGACAGGTTCTCAGTCGTGGCGTCGGACACGGTTATGGCTCGGGCAACATCAAGGTGCTGCTCGACGGCATGTCGATGAACTCGACCATGATGGCCACCGCCAATCCGGTGCTCAACATGCCCATCGAGCAGGTCGAGCGCATCGAGGTGATTCGCGGACCGGGTTCGTCGGTCCATGGCGAGTATGCCTTTGCCGGTGTGGTCAATGTCATCACGCGCACCCGAGAACGTGTGCTCGGGGGCATGGCTGCAGAGGGTGGTGCTCAGGGTGTGACCGGGCGCTGGTTCTGGGAGGACCGGACGCGTGATCTGGAGGTCTCGGTCAACCTGGCCGGCACCCAGGGCGATGGCGGCAAGGCGTGGGTCGAGCGCGATGCCCTCGATCCGCTCGGGCTCGACGGGCTGTCGAATGCGCCGGGACCGGCCAATGCCGCGTTTCGCTATCGTGCCCTCCTCACCGATCTGCGCTGGGGCGCGAGCTTTGCCAAGCTGCGGCTGATCGACGACGCCAATGGCGATCATTTCGGCATCAACCATTTCCTCCCGCCCGACGACGGCAATCTGGCCGCGCGCCAGCGCTATGTGGCGCTGCAGCTGGGCCACCGGATGGCGCTCTCCGAGACGCTCGAACTCGAGCTGCGGGCCGAGGCCATCGAGCATGAACGTGATCGCGATCGATTGTTCGTCTTTCCTGCCGGTTATCTGGCCGATGAGGCGGTGTTCATGGATCAGGACTACCGCGAGCATCGCTACGAGGCCGTCGCCGATCTCCATTGGTACGGGTTGGAGGGACACGCGCTGCTGCTCGGTCTGGAGGCGGCCCATGTCGAGATCGACGAGGCGAGCTGGGCGTGGTCGGGATTGCCGTTCGCGCTCGAGCCGGAATGGCTCGACACCGCCCGCTCTCGGCGGATCCTCAGTGCGCTGATACAGGACCAGTTCAACCTCGGCGAGCGGGTGATGCTGACCGCGACGCTGCGCTACGACGACTACAGCGACGTCGGCTCGCTGGTCAGTCCGCGGCTCGCTGCGGTCTGGCGGATCGACGCGTCGAACATCCTCAAGCTGCAGTACGCCCGTGCCTTCCGTCCGCCGACCTTCTACGAACTGGAATACGCCCCGGCGGGTGATCTGCACGCCGGCGAGATCGCCAGCTATGAGCTTGGCTATATCTTCAAGCGACCGACTTGGGAGGCGCGACTGATCCTCTTCCACTCCGATCTCACCCGCCCGATCCAGTTCGACGACCAGGGTCTCGACGGTTTCGTCAATGGACCGGATGCTCGGCTGCAGGGGGTCGAGCTGGAGTACCAGCACCGCTTCGGTGCTCGTTTCAAGATCGACGCCAACCTCTCGCTGGTGGACGCACGTCGGCATGACAGCGATGAGCCGCTGGCCGGCGGCGCCGACCTGCTGGCCAATCTCGCGCTGCTCTGGCGACCGCACGAGCGCTGGACCGCTGCATTGCAGCTGCGCCATGTCGGGCCGCGACATCGCGCCGAGCGCGATCCGCGCGATGCGGTCGATGCCAGTACCCAGCTCGACCTGACGCTGAGCTATCGCCAGGTCGGCGGTGGTCCCTTCCTGCACCTCGGGGTGAAGAACCTGACCGATACCGAGGTCTGGCTCCCCGACCAGCTCACCAGTTATGACGGTGTCGGGCTGGTCTATCCCGATGGCTATCCGACGCCGGGGCGGCGCTGGTGGCTGTCGGTCGGATACAGCTTCTGAGGGCGCTCCGATGTCGCGATGGCGCGTGCTCATCACTCCTCTTGCGCTCTGCTGGCCGCTGCTGCTGGGGGGCTGGCTGTATACCGGGCAGGCAATGGCCGAGCGGACCGGGCTGTGGCCGGAGGACGAGCAGCGATTGCGCGTCGGGTTGAAGCTCTTCCCCGCCTGTCTGGGGGCGCTCGAGGGGTTGGAGAGGCATCTCGGCGCGGGTGATGTGCTGCACGTGGTGGTGGTCTACGAAGGTGCGTTGGATACCGCGCGTCAGGCGGCCCAGGTGCTCGGGGGGGTTGCCACGGTGCGTGATCATCCGCTGCGGGTCGAGACCCTGCCCGCCCACGAACTCGATGCCGAGCGCTGGCGCCGGGGGCCGCCGGGGGCGATCTTCGTCGCCACCCCGGGTCTGTCGAGCGGGCAGCTGCGCACCTGGTCGCGCGAGCACGGTGTGCTGGTATTCTCCCCCTTTGCCGGCGACGTCGAGCGTGGCGCCGTGGCCGGTCTGCACGTGGCCGACCGTATCCTGCCGCTGGTCAATCTCGGGCAGGCCGAGCGTGCCGGGATTCGGTTCCGCTCCTTCTTCCTGCAGGTGGCCAAGATCCATGAATAAAGGCGCAATGGTGATGCTGGGCCAGGCGTCGCTGAGATTCGAGCGAGTATTGGCGCTGATCTTCGCGCTGCTGGGTGCCACCATCATCGCCGTCAGCAGCGTCTACTGGATGTTCGCGCTCGAACCCCTGTTGCGCGAGCACTACGAGAGCCAGTCACGCGCCTTTGCCCAGGCCCAGGCCCCGGGACTCGAGCGGCTGCTCGACGGTACGGCCCGCCCCGAGTATCTGCGTGGCGAGCTGCAGGCGGCGCTCGATGCCATCCTGCTGCTCGAGGACCAGTCGACCGGCATCGCCTTCATCCATCGCATCGAGCTGGTGCTCGACTACGACATGCTGGATCTGCCCAAGGGGTGTCTCGACATGACGCGTGGCGACCTGGGCTGCGAGAGTTGCGTGCTGGTGCCGATCGCGCTCTATCACCCGCGCGACCATCTGCTCATCGGGGTGGTCCGGTTCTACGCCAATCCCGAGTTCCTGCAGCAGCTGATCGCCGGGGTGCGTGGCAAACTGCTGTGGGGTGCGGGGACAATGTTGGTGCTGATCACCCTGGCCTGGGTCGGTATCAGCCGCTTGCTGCGCCGCCTCGGCGAGAGCGAGTCCAACCTGCGCAATGTCTTTGAGGCGGCCTCTTTCCCGATGGTGCTCCACGAGCCGGGGCGGCGCAGCCTGTCGCGGGCCAACGAGGCGGCGCGCCGTTATCTCGCGCTGGAGGGGATGGCCGGTGATCTGAGCAGTGAGGACTGGCGCTATCTGCTTGCCGCCGGACTGCCGAGCGGTGATGGCGAGCAGCGCGAGATGTGTATCCCGACCGAGGACGGCGAGTTGCGCTGGGCGCTGGTGTCGACGGTCGAGCTGCGCTTCTCGGGAGGTCAGGGGCGGCTGGTGTCGCTGGTCGATGTCACCCGACTGAAGGCGATCCAGGAGGAGCTGCGCGCGGCCTCCTTCACCGATGGGTTGACCGGCCTCTACAACCGCCGCTATCTGTTCTCGATGCTGGGCAAGGAGGTGGACATGTTCCACCGCTATCATCAGCCGCTGTCGATCTTTCTCTTCGATCTCGACGACTTCAAGAAGATCAACGATCAGTACGGCCATCCGGTGGGCGACGAGGTGCTGGTGCGGGTGGCCGAGGAGCTGCGCCAGTGCGTTCGCGAGGTCGATGTGATCGGGCGTTATGGTGGCGAGGAGTTCATGGTGATCCTGCCCCATGCCCATCTCTCGGCGGCCCGTGAGGTGGCCGAGCGGATCCGGGTGCAGGTCAGCGCGCTGGGGTGGCCGCAGGCGGGGTTGCGGGTGACCATCAGTGGCGGTGTGTGCGAGTTCAACGGCGTCTCCGTCGACGCCTTCGTCAAGCTCGCCGACGACAGCCTCTATCGGGCGAAGAAGGCGGGCAAGGATCAGGTCTTGACCGATATGTCGCCAACCGGGGTTGAATTGCTCGATCAACGCCCCGACATTGGGGGCGCTCGCCAGCATGGGCGAGACGGATGAACCGACCGTCAGTTACGTTTAAGGGAGATAGTCAATGAAACGCATGCCAGCCAGCGCTGTCGCCGGCGTCCTCGCCGTCGCGCTCGCCAGTGTCGCCTCCGCCGCCGAGCTCAAGCCCGAGGATCAGATCCAGTACCGTCAGGCCGGCTACAGCTTCATGGCTTGGAACATGGGTAAGATCAAGGCCAACCTCCAGGGTGACTTTGATCAGGGGCAGGTCGAGGCCGCGGCCAACGCCATCGCCGCGATCGCCAACTCGGGCATGGGCGCGCTCTACGGTCCCGGCACCGACAAGGACGTGGGCGACGTCGAGACCGACGTCAAGCCCGAGTTCTTCGAGAACATGGAAGAGGTCGGCAAGGTGGCGCGTAACTTCATCGCCGCCGCCAACAACATGGCCGAGGTCGCCGCCGCTGGCGATCAGGCCGCGGTGCAGGATGCCTTCGGCAAGCTCGGCCAGAGCTGCAAGTCCTGTCACGACAAGTTCCGCGCCGACGACTGATCGCCCGGCCCGGGTCCGGTGACGGACCCATGGAACGACGAGGCCGCCTCCGGGCGGCCTCTTGCGTTATCGCCTCACCAGGCCGGGATGCTGCCCGGCGGTGGTGGCGGTGGCGGGGCGGGCAAGAGCCCGCCGGCGGCGATCCACACCACCAGCGCCGCGACCAGCAGCGCGAACACCAGGGCGATCGGTCCACCGCCGCGCGCCGAGGGGATGGCGGGGTCGTCGACCTCCTTGACGCCGTTGATCATCGGGATGACCAGGTTGTTCTTGCGCACCAGGGCGTAGAACAGCATCGCCGCCACGTGCAGCGAGACCAGCGCGATGATCAGCCAGTAGGCCTGGCGGTGCAGCCCGATCAGCCAGTCGCTGACGTCCTTGGAGACCAGCGGGTAGAGCGGTCCCTCGAAGGCGATGTCGTCGTTGCCGAACAGGCCGGTGAGGGTCTGGATGGCGAGGATGCCGAGCAGCACCAGCACCGAGACCGCGCCGAGCGGGTTGTGGCCGACGCCGTGCCAGCGTCCGCGCAGGTAGTCGAGCACCGCGCGCGGGCCGCGCACGAACTGGCTGAAGCGGGCATAGGTCGAGCCGACCACCCCCCAGGTGACGCGAAAGGCGATCAGACCGGCGATCGCCAGCCCGATCCAGCCGTGCCAGGTCATCAGGTTGCCGCCGATCTCGCCGGTGACGTAGGCCGCCACCACCAGCACGAACAGCAGCCAGTGCACGGCCCGGGTCGGCAGATCCCAGAGCCGGATACGGTATGCTTGCATGATGATCGATCCATGGTTCGGTTGAGTCCGGGACGTGATCGGTCACGACCCGGATAAGGGCCGTCGCGCCTCGGGCGGCGACGGTTCCGGACGGCGGGCGCTGACGATCGTCGTTGCGCGCGCTGGCCGCGCGGCGGGACAATCCCGGCACGGGCTCGCGGCCCGCCCGCCGCGGGGTTCGACGCCCGCGCTCGCCATCAGTTTCACCCACCGGGCCGAACCCTGCCAAGCACGCCCCGGCGGACAATCGCTTTTTTCGGAGACACGACCCAATGACCCCAGCAGTGGTGCTGCTCAGCGGTGGCCTCGACTCGACCACCGTGCTTGCGATCGCCAAGGACCAGGGCTTCGCCCCCCATGCGCTGTCGTTTCGCTATGGTCAGCGCCATGGCTGCGAGCTCGACGCCGCCGCGCGGGTGGCCGCGCAGCTCGGGGTGGTCGAGCATGTGATCGCCGATATCGATCTGCGTCGTTTCGGCGGCTCGGCGCTGACCGCCGACATCGCGGTGCCCAAGGGGCGCTCCGCGGAGGAGATGGACTCGGCGATCCCGGTCACCTATGTCCCGGCGCGCAACACGGTGTTTCTCTCCTTCGCCCTGGCCTGGGCCGAGACCCTGGGGGCGAGCGACATCTTCATCGGTGTCAACGCCCTCGACTACTCCGGCTATCCCGACTGTCGCCCCGAGTACATCGCCGCTTACGAGCAGATGGCCAACCTCGCCACCGTCGCCGGGGTCGAGGGGCGTCAGCGGTTGCGGATCCACACCCCGCTGATCGACCTGACCAAGGCCGGGATCATCCAGCGCGGACTGGCGCTCGGCGTCGACTACGCCCTCACCTCCAGCTGCTACGACCCCGACGCGCACGGCCGTCCCTGCGGCGGCTGCGATTCCTGCCTGCTGCGCGCCAAGGGCTTCGCCGAGGCCGGGGTCGCCGATCCACTGCTCAACCGATTCGAGAACCCATGACCGAACGTCTTCTCCATGTCGCCGCCGCCCCCTTCGAGGCGGCCCGTCACGTCTCCGTGCTGCCTGCCGAGCACCGTTGCCGCGCGCTCCACGGCCACAGCTTCCTCGCCCGGGTGCGCACCGAGCTGGCGCCCGGCTGGGCGCCCTTTGCCGGCGCCGAGACCGACGCGCTGCGCGAGCGTCTCGCCGAGGCGGTCGCGCCGCTCGACTATGCCGATCTCAACACCCGGCTGCGGGTGCCCACCGACGAGAACCTGGCGCGCTGGGTGCGCGATCATCTCGCCCTCGACGGGGTCGAGTCGGTCGGTATCCACAGCACCCGCGACCAGGGCGTCGATCTCGATGCCGACGGCCATTGCCATCTGTGGCGACGCTTCCGTTTCGAGTCCGCCCACCAGCTGCCCAACGTCCCCGAGGGGCACCAATGCGGGCGGATGCACGGTCACGGCTTCGAGGTCATCCTCCATGCCGACCAGACCCTGGCCGAGGATCAGGACATGGGCGTCGACTACGACTGTATCGACGCCCTCTGGGCGCCGCTCGGCGCCACCCTCGATCATGCCTGTCTCAACGACATCCCCGGGCTCGAGAACCCCACCAGCGAGATGCTCGCCGCCTGGATCTGGGCGCGGCTCAAGCCCGAGTTCGCGCCGCTGTCCTGGGTCAGCGTCTACGAGACGGCGACCGCCGGCTGCCAGTTCGACGGCAGCAGCTACCGGATCTGGAAGGAGCAGCGCTTCGAGAGCGCGCTCAGCCTGAGCGCCGCGCCCGAGGGCGACGCGCGCCGTCGGCTGCACGGTCACAGCTATCTGCTGCGGTTGCATCTGTGTGCGCCGCTCGATCGGGTGATGGGCTGGACGGTCGACTACGGCGACGTCAAGCGGCTGTTCAAGCCGGTCTATGCGCGGCTCGACCATCACCGTCTCGACACCCTGCCGGGGATCGATCAGGCCGCGCCGGGCGCGCTGGCGCGCTGGATCCGCGCCGAGGTCGGCGATGCGCTGCCCGCGCTCGATCGGATCGACCTGCACCAGACCCCGGGTTGTGGCGCGGTGCTCAGCTGGGGGCCGCAGGGCCCGGCGCTGCCGGTATGAGCTACGCGGTCAAGGAGGTCTTCTACACCCTCCAGGGCGAGGGCGCCCAGGCCGGGCGCGCGGCGGTGTTCTGTCGCTTCGCCGGTTGCAACCTGTGGTCGGGGCTGGAGCGCGATCGCGCCACCGCCCGGTGTCGCTTCTGCGATACCGATTTTCGCGGCACCGATGGCGCCGGCGGTGGGTATTTCGTCGACGCCGAGCGACTCGCCGCGCACATCGCCGCGTGCTGGCCGCGCGATGCCGACCCTCAGGCCATCCCTTATGTGGTGTGTACCGGCGGCGAGCCGGCGCTGCAGCTCGATGCCGCCCTGATCGCGGCACTGCACGCGCATGGCTTCGAGGTTGGCGTCGAGAGCAACGGCACCCTGGCACTGCCGGCGGGGATCGACTGGGTCTGTATCAGCCCCAAGGCCGGGACCGAGCTGATGGTGCGCCGTGGCGACGAACTCAAGCTGGTCTATCCGCAGCCCGGCGCCGAGCCCGAGCGCTATGTCGGACTCGCCTTCGAGCACCGTATCCTCCAGCCGCTCGACGACGCCGAGCGCGCGGCCCACACCGAGGCCGCCGCCGCTCACTGCCTCGCCGATCCGCGCTGGCGGCTCGGCATCCAGATGCACAAGCTCGTCGGGCTGCCCTGAGGTCGGCCGCCAGCCGCCAGCGGATTGAACCGCAAAGCCGCAAAGGGCGCGCAGGGATTCAAGCTGCCAGCCATCAGCGGCCAGCCGCCAGTGGATGGTCGGCGTCGACGATAGCGCCACTCCCCATTCGCTGTCAGCGACCGGTTGGCGTGCGTTTCCGACCAACACTCGAAGACAGGCAGTCACTGGCGGCTGGAGGCTGATCGCTGGAAGCTGCTTTGAACCGCAAAGGCCCAAAGGGCGCGCAGGGATTCAAGCTACCAGCCATCAGCGGCCAGCCGCCAGTCGATGGTCGGCGTCGACGATAGCGCCACTCCCCATTCGCTGTCAGCGACCGGTTGGCATGCGTTTCCGACCAACACTCGAAGACAGGCGGCCACTGGCGGCTGGAGGCTGATGGCTGGAAGCTCTTCTCTCCTTTGCGTGCTTTGCGGTTTTGCGGTTCAATCTCCTGGCCGCTGGCCGCTGGCCGCTGGCCGCTGGCCGCTGGCCGCTGGCCGCTGGCCGCTTTCCCTTGCGATTGGTTTCTGCCCAGGGGTGGCTGTTGTAAATCGTTATTGACATTGCTTGGTGTCAATATAAGATGACATGCTCAAGATCTCAGAGCGGGTCCATCCGAACGCGCGAGACGTGTGCACGGGTGAGCCGCGCCAGCTGTCGCGGTCGGGGTCATGGCGTCTCCCTTAACGCATGATTGAGGCGGCGACATCATCTCTAACCCCTCAGGAGGCCACTGTGGCTGATCAAAAATCCTTCTCCGCTCCCAAGGGTGGCGCGGGCAAATCGCGCGGCGCGGCCAAGGCGGCCAACAAGCAGCAGGCACCCGCGAAGCAGCAGGCACCCGTGCAGCAGCAGGCAGCGCCGGCTCAGCAGGCTGCACCTGCAGCCGTGCAGGCGAACACGTCCGGGATCACCGAGGCGCAGGCGAAGGAGTTCCACGAACAGTTCAAGGTGACCTACACCGCGTTCGTCGGACTCGCAGCCGTCGTGCACCTGTTCCTCATCGCGACCAAGCCCTGGTTCTGATCCCCCTCCGCAAGGACCAATCAACATGAGCGAAAACACCATGAAGCCGAGCAATCCCCAGGACGACTGGAAGATCTGGATGGTGGTCAACCCCGCGACCTGGCTGATGCCGATCCTCTACGCCGTGCTGGTGATCGCGCTGGCGGTGCACGCCGTCGTGTTCGCGGCCGGCTTCGGTTGGAACTGATCGCGCGCTGAGCCGTGCCTCGCCGCGCGCGGGGTCGCCGCTCCCAACGGCCCTGACGGTCTGCGACCGTCGGGGCCGTTGTCGTTTGGAAGGGCGCTGACAGCTGTCAGCGATCAGCGATCAGCGATCAGCGATCAGAAGATTGAACCGCCAAGACGCGAAGCACGCAAAGGGGTTTGGATATGCAAGCCTCCTGCGCCGACGCGGCTCACCACTGGAGGCTGTCAGCTGGTCGCTGGAAGCTGATTCGAATCGCAAAGACACCAAGGACGCAAAGAAAGCGGCCAGCCATCAGCGGCCAGCCGCCAGTGTCGGTTTGCAGTCAACCCAGGCGGTACGAGACAAGCCCGCGCCGCTCGCTAGAGGTTGACCGCAGGAAGCCCTTCTTCCCTTCGCGTTCTTCGTGACTTTGCGGTTCAACCTTCTGGCGGCTGGCGGCTGGCGGCTGGCGGCTGGCGGCTGATCGCTGGAAGCTGATTCGAATCGTAAAGACACCAAGGACGCAAAGAAAGCGGCCAGCCATCAGCGGCCAGCCGCCAGTGTCGGTTTGCAGTCAACCCAGGCGGTACGAGACAAGCCCGCGCCGCTCGCTAGAGGTTGACCGCAGGAAGCCCTTCTTCCCTTCGCGCCCTTGGCGGCTTTGCGGTTCAATCTTCTGGCCGCTGGCCCTCCCCGTGTCTCAGGCGCTCGCCCAGAAGGTGTCGAGCGCGGCGATGGTCGCCTCGGGACGCTCCCAGTGCGGCAGGCCGAGGTGCGGGGCCAGGGGCTCGCTGCGCCAGTTGGGGTGGTTGGCGATGAAGCCGGGCAGGGCGGCGAAGTCGATGTAGGGATCGCGGTCGGCGATCACCAGCACCGGCAGGTCGGTGAGCCGGCCGTAGAGACGTTCGCGCGCCTTGCGGGTAAACAGCAGGGTGGAGAGGAAGTGGAGCGGTGCGTGATGGGCGCCGGGTTGGTGCGAGGTGGCGTGGGCGTAGTCGATCAGCGCCTGCGGCGGGGTGGCGGTGAAGGAGCGCCCGAGATAGTGACGGATGCTCGGTCGCGAGGCGACCAGGGCATAGAGCGCGCGCCCGAGCAGCGGCAGGGTGAGCACCCGGCGCAGGATCTGCCCGGTGCGCTCGCTGGGCAGTTCGCGCTCGCTGAAACCGGTCGGCGAACTCGCTGCTCAGCGACAGCGCCAGCAGGTCGGCGGGGGCGCCGACGACCTGTTCGAGGAACTCATGGATCGCGGTGGCGAACAGCTCGGGGGTATAGCTGCGCGCCGAGCGCTCCGAGTGGCCGAAACCGGGCAGCTCCAGGCTGTAGACCGGACGCTTGCCACGATAGTGCTCGAACAGGGGACGGAGTTCGTAGCTGCTGGGCGCGGCGTTGATGCTGTGGATCAGTACCAGCGGGCGTCCCGTTGCGGTGGTGTCGGCGTAGTAGGCAAGTCTGCCGCTGGCAGCCTGCAAGGTGCCGCGCTGGGCGTCGAGTGCGTCGCCCAGTGTTGCGCGTTGCGCGACGTGCAGGATATGCGGTGCGCTGGAGGATTGAACGGCGTTGCTCATGGGTTGCCTCTCGGGGTGATGTTGGCGATGGCCGGATCCTACCCGATGCGACGCCCGGACGTTTATAGTGCTGCTCGATGTCGACCTCTTGGCAGAGGGGGCGATGATGGCGGGGTCGTCAGAACACGGTGGAGGCAGTCTATGGCGATGCGGATGGTGGCAGGATGGATGCTGCCCCTAGTGACATCCTTGCTGGTGATGCCGGTGCACGGCGAGGACCTGACCGCACTCAGCCTGGAAGAGCTGCTCGATGTCGAGGTGACCTCGGTCGGCAAGAAGTCGCAGGCGCTCGCCGATGCCGCCGCCGCGGTGTTCGTGATCGGTGCCGAGGACATCCGGCGCAGCGGCGCGACGGCGCTGCCCGAGCTGTTGCGGATGGTCCCGGGGCTGCAGGTCAGCCGACTCGACGCCAACAAATGGGCGGTCTCTGCGCGCGGCTTCAACGGTCGCTTCGCCAACAAGCTGCTGGTGTTGATCGACGGTCGCACCCTCTACACGCCGAGCTTCTCCGGTGTCTACTGGGAGCAGCAGAATCCGCTGCTCGAGGATATCGAGCGCATCGAGGTGATCCGCGGTCCGGGCGCGACCCTGTGGGGGGCCAATGCGGTCAACGGCGTGATCAATATCATCACCCGTTCGGCCGAGAATACCTTGGGCGGGCTGGCGAGCCTCGGCGCCGGCTCCGAGCAGCGGGCGATGGCGGCGCTGCGTTATGGCGCCGAGGTCGCGCCCGATACCTTCGCCCGGCTCTATGCCAAGTATCAGGACCATGACGCGCTGATCACCCTCGATGGTGACGGTGGTCGTGACGACTGGGACAGTGGTCAGGGCGGCTTTCGGGTCGATTCGCGGTTCGCCGACGGCAATCGTCTCACCGTTCAGGGCGATCTCTATCGCAGCAACCTGCGCCAGCAGCTCAACGTCCCCGCCCCCGAGGTGCTGCCGGAGCGCTATGTCGCGGTCGACGATCGCCTGCAGGCCAGCGGCGCGAACTTCCTGGCACGCTGGGAGCGGGCGCTGTCGGTCAGCTCGCAGGTGTCGCTGCAGCTCTACTACGACCATGTCGAGCGCGACGAGTACTATGTCTCGCAGCGCCACGACATCCTCGATGTCGAGTTCCAGCACCGGGTGATGCTGGGCGCGCGTCATGACCTGGTCTGGGGGCTCGGTTATCGGCATGTCGCCGACGACTTCAGTGGCGGCGTGCTGGTCGATCTCGACCCGGACGCCGAATCACGCGAACTCTGGAACGGTTTCCTCCAGGACGAGATCGATCTGGTGCCGGGGCGCTTGCACCTGACCCTGGGAAGCAAGTTCGAGCACAACGACTACACCGGGTTCGAGCTGCAACCCAACATCCGGCTGCTGTGGCACGCCACGGATCGCTCCTCGGTGTGGGGTTCGGTCTCGCGTGCGGTGCGCACGCCGTCGCGCGCCGAGCGCAGCGCCGAGGTCTGGGCCCGGGTGATCGAGTCCGGGTTGCCGGGATCCTGGCCGCAGTCGCTGGTGTTCGCCACCGCCGGCGACGACGACTTCGTCTCCGAGTCGCTGATCGCCTATGAACTGGGTTGGCGGCTGGCCCCATCGTCGCGGTTGAACCTGGACCTCACGCTGTTCTACAACGACTACGACGACCTGCGCTCCTCGGGCGACGCCGTGTTGCAGACCGGTGCCGATGGCGATGCGCTCTACTTCAGCCTGCCCTTCGACAACCAGGCCAGCGGGTCTGGTTATGGCGTCGAGCTCGCCGCCGAGTGGCAGTTGCGCGAGTGGTGGCGGCTGGCGCTGGCCTATGGCTATCTCGAGGTCGAACTCGAGGTGCCGGAGACCAGTCTCGATCGCAGCAACGAGACCCTGGCGCGTGCCGATCCGCGCCAGCAGTTCTCGCTGCGCTCGTTGATGAACCCGCGCGAGGATGTCGACCTCGATCTGTGGCTGCGCTATGTCGATTCGAGTTACCCGCCGTTCGACATCGGTCGGTTCAGCGACAGCCGCATCCCCGCCTACTGGGAGCTGGATGTCCGCTTGGCCTGGCGCCCGCGCGCGGGCTTGGAGCTTGCCCTGGTGGGACAGAATCTGCTGAGTCCCGCGCATCCGGAAGGCTACCCGGAGGCCTTCGCAGCCTTGCCGCTGGAGGTCCAGCGCGGCGTCTATGCCTCGGTTCGTCTCGAGTTCTGAGCGCTCCTCTCGGCGCGCGGTTCGGCGCATGCGGCGTCGTTGCGGGGCACTGATGGTCTCGATGCTGCTCTATGGCTCTGCGGTGTGCGCCGGCGTCGAGGAAGGCGAGTTGATGGCCGCCTATCTCTACAACTTCTCCAAGTTCATCCATTGGCCACCCCGCGCCGAGTCCCTGCATCTGTGCGTCTATGGACGCAGTGAGTCGGCTCAGGCGCTGGAGGCGCTGAACGGGAAGCAGGTCCAGGGACGGTCGATGACGGTGGTGCGCCGCTCGCGTGGCGAGTCGCTCGAGAGTTGCCACATCGTCTATGTCGCCGACTCCGAGCGTCCCTTTCTTGCCGCAGTGCTGAGATCGCTTGCCGGACGGCCGGTGCTCACGGTGAGCGAGATCCCCGAGTTCGTCGCCGCCGGCGGCATGGTGCGCTTCGTGCGCGTCGAGCGCAGGCTGCGCTTCGAGATCAATGCCGCCAGTGCGCGGGCCGCAGGACTCGGGATCAGTTCACAGCTGCTGAAACTGGCCGTCGACGTGGTGAGGGACTGAGATGAGACAGTGGCTGGAACGGCTCTCGATCCGCTACAAGCTGATGCTGCTGATGCTGGTGGTGGCGCTTGCGGTGTTGCTGCTCTCCGGGGCGAGTCACGGACTCAACCAGCGCCAGGTGCTGCAGCGCAGCGCCATCGACGAGCTCAATGCCCTGGGCGACATGCTCGCCTACAACGTCGCCGCGGCACTGACCTTCGATGATCCCGAGGCCGCGGCCCGGACCCTGGCCGCGCTCGCCGATCGCCCGCAGCTGCTCGGGGCCTATGTCTACGACCTCGACGGCGGGCTGTTCGCGCGCTACCCGCCGAGTGCCGAGCCCTTGCCGCCGGACGAGTACGGCCCCGGCGGCAAGGGACACCCGGGGATCGGCATCGAGCCCGATCATCTGCACGTGGTGCGCGCCATCGTCATCGACGACGAGGTCATCGGCCATGTCCATCTGCTCGACACCCCCGCGCGGGTACGTGCGGCGCTCAACCGCTCGCTGGCGATCAGCGCGCTCACCCTGATCGCGGCGGTGGTCGCCGCGCTGCTGCTGGCGCACTGGCTGCAACGACTGGTCTCGGCGCCGATCCTCTCGCTGACCCGGGCGATGGAGCGGGTCTCGAGCGCGCGTGACTACGGCGTGCGGGTGAGCGAGTCGCGTGGCGACGAACTCGGTTCGCTGGTCCACGGCTTCAACGACATGCTCGACCAGATCCAGCAGCGCGATCTCAGGCTCGAGAGCTATCGGGAGGATCTCGAGCGTCAGGTGCATGCGCGTACCCGAGAACTCGAGCATACCGTGGCCGCGCTGGCCGAAGCGCGCGATCGTGCCGAGGCGGCGAGCCGGGCCAAGAGCGACTTCCTCGCCACCATGAGCCACGAGATCCGGACCCCGATGAACGCCGTGCTCGGCATGGCCGAGCTGCTGCGCAAGAGCGGTTTGAATGCCCGTCAGATCCGCTTCGCCGAGACCATCCAGCGCTCGGGCGAGGCGTTGCTCGAGATCATCAACGACATCCTCGATTTCTCCAAGATCGAGGCCGGGCGGCTGAGCCTGGAGCGTTACGACTTCGAGCTGCGGGCACTGATCGAGGGCACGGTGCAGCTGTTCGCCGAGTCGGCGAGCATCCAGGGGCTGCGGCTCGAGACCGAGCTGCCCGAGGACCTGCCGGTGCGGGTCAACGGTGATGGTGCGCGGTTGCGTCAGATCCTGATGAACCTGATCGGCAATGCGGTCAAGTTCACCGCCGCCGGCGAGGTCCGGGTACGCGCGCTGACCCGGCAGCGGGCACATGGTGGACTGATCCTGGTGGTGACCGTCAGCGACACCGGTCCCGGCATCGATCCGACGCAGCAGGAGGACATCTTCGAGGCCTTCGCCCAGGGTGACGGCTCGATCACCCGCGACTACGGCGGCACCGGGCTGGGGCTGGCGATCTGTCGCCAGCTGGCGCGGATGATGGAGGGCGATATCCGGGTCGACAGCGCTCCGGGGCGGGGCGCCGCCTTTACCCTCGAGGCGCGGTTCGACGAGGCCTGCGGTCGAGTCCCTCCCGGTATACTGGAGACCGGCCGGGTCGAGCACGAGCCCGAGCCCGACCCGAACTCGACCCTGCGCGGCCGGGTTCTGCTCGTCGAGGACAATCCGGTCAACCAGGAGATGGCGACGCTGATGCTCGAGGACCTCGGGCTCGAGGTCATCATCGCCGATAACGGAGAAGAGGCGGTCAAGGCGTTTGCCCACGATGCGTTCGACCTGGTGCTGATGGACTGCCACATGCCGGTGATGGATGGGTTCAGCGCCACCGCAGCGATCCGTCGACTCGAAGGCGAGCAGCGGCCTGCTTCATCGGTCCCGATCATTGCGCTCACCGCCAACGTGCAGAAGGGGATCGAGCAGCGTTGCGACGAGGCCGGCATGAACGGTTATCTGAGCAAGCCCTTCTCCCAACGCCAACTTGCCGCGCGCATTGCTCCCTGGGTCGTCGCCAGGTCGCCGGAGGCGGGAGGCGGGGGTGGGGGTGGAGGTGGGGCGCCGCCACTGCTCGATCCGGCGGTACTCGACTCGATCCGGGCATTGCGTCGTGACGGTCGGCCCGATCCGCTCACCAAGGTGATCGGCCTGTATCTCGACAGCGCCCCGAAATTGATGTCGGAGCTGCGCCAGGGGCTGGAGAGTGACGCCGCCGAGCTGGTCCAGCTTGCCGCGCATACCCTCAAGTCGAGTAGCGCCAACCTCGGCGCTCACGGCTTCGCCGCGACCTGTCGCGTCCTCGAACGGCTCGCCCGCGCTGGCGCATTGGATGAGGCAGGCGGTACCCTCGCCGCAGCCGAGGCCCAGTTCCGAGAACTCGTCGCCGCGCTCGAGCGGCTGCAGCGCGACTCCTGAGGATATCTTCCGATGCGTCCACATCTCGCCGTCTCTCCGATCCGCGTGCTGCTCGTCGACGATGACGTCACCTCGCGCTATCTGCTCGCCGAGGCCCTGGAACAGTGCGGCATGGAGGTTGTGGAGGTCGATGGTGGCGCGCAGGCGCTCGCCTGGGTGGCCGCCGAGGGGCTGCCCGAGATCGTGTTGCTCGATGTGATGATGCCGGGGCTCGACGGCTTCGAGACCTGTACGCGGCTGCGTGCGCTTCCCGGGGGGGACTATCTGCCCATCCTGATGATGACCGGTCTCGACGACGAGGGCTCGATCGAGCAGGCCTATCGAGCCGGGGCGACCGATTTTGCGGTCAAGCCGATCATCGCTTCGGTGATGGTGCACCGCATTCGCTACATGGTGCGTGCCGGTGAGGCCACCGAGGCGCTGTTGCTCAGCGAGCGGCGTCTCGCCGCCGCGCAACGGATGGCGCGGATCGGTGACTGGGAGTGGCTCCCCGGTGAGGGACGGATACGCTGGTCGGCACAGGCGCTCGAGATCCTCGATTGCACGCTCGCGAGGGATGTCTGTGGCCTCGAGGCCCTGGTCGAGCGGGTGCCGCTCGATGAGCGCGATGCGGTGATCGACTGGTTTGCGCATCTCGAACGGTGCGATCGCGATGCCGAGCTGCACCACCGGGTGCTGACCAGCGGGGGCGAGGTGCGCCATCTGCGTCAGTTCGTCGAGCCCTCGCATTCCGTGGCGCCTGGCGGCGTTTGCTGCTATGGCGCGGTCCAGGACATCACCGCGCTGCAGGAGGCTCAGGCCAGCATCCATCGGCTCGCCTTCTTCGACACCCTCACCGGACTGCCCAACCGGGTGCTGTTCCAGCAGCGTCTCGAGCAGGTGCTGACGGTGATGCACCGACGCCGCCATGCCTGTGCGCTGGTGTTCCTCGATCTCGACAACTTCAAGCAGATCAACGATACCCTGGGGCACCATCTCGGCGACCTGCTGCTCAAGACCGTCGCCGAGCGCCTGTCTGCGAGCCTGAGCGTCAGCTGGTCGAAGACCTGCGAGGCCGATCCCGATGCGCAGCAGTGTCTGGCGCGCCTCGGTGGCGACGAGTTCGCGCTGCTGTTGCCCGATGTCGGTGGGGTGCGTGGTGCGATCCGGGTGGTGCGTCAGCTGCAGCGCGATCTGAGCGAGCCGCTCGAACTCGACGACACCACCGTGGTGGTGACCCCGAGCATCGGCATCACCCTGTTCCCGCAGGATGCGCAGAACGCGACCGACCTGCTGCGCAACGGCGACCTGGCGATGTATCAGGCCAAGCGCTCCGGCAAGAACACCTATCGGCTGTTCGACGTCAGCATGAACGATGACATGCGCCAGCGGATGCGGATCGAGAACGCCTTGCATCAGGCGCTCGCCAAGGACGAGTTCGCCCTGCACTACCAACCGCAGGTGGATCTGCACCGTGGTGAGGTCAGTGGGGTCGAGGCATTGTTGCGTTGGACGCATCCGGAGCTGGGCGCGGTCTCGCCACAGTTCTTCATCCCGGTGGCCGAGGAGAGCGGACTGATCCTGCAGATCGGTGACTGGGTGCTGCGCCAGGCCTGTCTACAGCTGGCGCGCTGGCGTGCCCAGGGGGTGTTCATCCCGCGGGTGGCGGTCAATGTCTCGGCCAACCAGTTCGCGCGTCCCGGCTTTTCCGAGCGTGTCGCCCAGGTGCTGCGCGAGAGTGGACTCGATCCGACCTCGCTGGAGCTTGAGTTGACCGAGACGGTGCTGATGAATCAGCCCCGGGAGACGGTGACCACCCTGCGCGCGCTCAAGACCATCGGGGTGCAGTTGGCCGTCGACGACTTCGGTACCGGCTATTCGAGCCTGAGCTATCTGCGCCGCTTCCCGATCGGCCGGCTGAAGATCGACAAGTCCTTCCTGGTCGATATCGAGCGTGACCGTGACAATGCCGCCATTGCTCAGGCGGTGATGGCGATGGCCGAGACCATGGGGCTGAAGGTGACTGCGGAAGGGGTGGAGCGTCACTCGCAGCTCGAATTGCTGCGCGCGCATCATTGCGACGAGGTGCAGGGGTTCCTGTTCAGTCGTCCGGTTGCGCCGGCGACGATCCCCGAGATCTGCCAGGCGATCCGCATCATGGCCGCAACGGCAAGCGAGGAGCTGGAGTAGGGGAGAGGGAGTTGGCGCGCCCGGCAGGATTCGAACCTGCGACCCCAGCCTTCGGAGGGCTGTACTCTATCCAACTGAGCTACGAGCGCGTGGGAGACACGATAGACGCAGAGGCTCTATCGAGAGAGCGATTATGACGAATCTGCCCGCGTTCGTCAAAGGGCGCCGCCGGCGACCAGTCACCAGCTATCAGCCGCCAGCCGCCAGCGGGCGCGATCACCCGACGGCGGTGTGGACCCGCGCCGTCTGTGGCCTCACGCCGACATCACACATCATTCACTTTGCGTGCTTCGCGGCTTTGCGGTTCACGACCAGCCACCGCCCGTCGCCCACGCAACCCTGACGGTCCCATACCACCGCCCGCTGCCCGCACCCACTGACGGCTGACGGCTGGTCGCTGGCGCGCTAGGACCCGAGCATCTCCTTGAGCATGTCGAGATGGCTGCGGCCGCGCGCCTTGCTGCGTTCGGGGTCGGCCTTGGGGCCGCCCTCCCAGATCAGGTCGTCCTCGGGCAGTTCGGCGAGGAAGCGGCTGGGTTCGCTGCGCACCCACTCGCCGTAGCGCCGGCGGCGGCGCGCCAGGGTGAAGGTGAGGCCGCGCTGGGCGCGGGTGATGCCGACATAGGCCAGACGGCGCTCCTCCTCGATGGTGTCCTCCTCGATGCTGGTGCGGTGCGGCAGCAGCTCCTCCTCCATGCCGACCAGGAAGACGTGAGGGAACTCCAGCCCCTTGGCCGCGTGCAGGGTCATCAGTGAGACCCGGTCGCCGCCTTCCTCCTCGTCCTGGCGTTCGAGCACGTCGAGCAGGGCGAGGTGGGCGACCAGGTCGCCCAGTCCGCGTCTGCGCTCGGTGTCGCGGTGCAGGGTACCGAGCCATTTCAGCAGGTCCTCGACGTTCTCGTAGCGGCGCTCGGCGACCTGCTGGCTGGAGGCGTTCTCGCGCAACCAGGTGGGATAGTCGATACGCTCGACCAGGGTGCGCAGCGCCGTCGGCGGGTCGCCGGCGGCGGCGCGCGCCTGCTCGCGGATCAGCGCGGTGAAGGCGCCGAGCCGGTCGCGCTGGCGCGGGTTGAGGTGTTCGGCCAGGGCCGGGTCGGCGCAAGCGGCGAACAGGCTGGTGCCCTCGGCGCGGGCGTGGGCGGCGAGGCGCTCCAGGGTGCTCGGGCCGATCTCGCGGCGCGGGGTGTTGACCACGCGCAGCAGCGCGGCGTCGTCCTCGGGGTTGGCGAGCAGGCGCAGATAGGCCATCACGTCCTTGACCTCGGTGCGGGCGAAGAAGGAGGTGCCGCCGCTGAGGAAGTAGGGGATGTCGTGGACCCTGAGCGCCTGCTCGAACAGCCGCGCCTGATGATTGCCGCGATAGAGGATGGCGATGTCGCCGAAGGCGACGCGCTCGGCGTGGTGGAGATGGAGGATCTCGGCGGTGACCCGCTCGGCCTCGTCGCGCTCGTCGCGACAGCGCAGTACGCGCGCCGGCTCGCCGGGACCGAGTTCGCTCCACAGCCGCTTCTCGAACACATGCGGATTGTTGGCGATGAGGGTGTTGGCGAGCCCGAGGATACGGGCGCTGGAGCGGTAGTTCTGCTCGAGCATGATGATCTCGAGCCGCGGGTAGTCCTCGCGCAGCCGCGCCAGGTTCTCCGGGCGGGCGCCGCGCCAGGCATAGATCGACTGGTCGTCGTCGCCGACCACGGTGAAGGCGCCCTCGGGGCCGGCGAGCAGCCGCACCAGCTCGTACTGGGCGCCGTTGGTGTCCTGGTACTCGTCGACCAGCAGATAGCGGATGCGCGCGCGCCAGGCCTCGCGCACCGGCTGGCACTCGGTGAGCAGCCGCGCCGGGGCGAGGATCAGGTCGTCGAAGTCGACCGCGTTGTAGGCGCGCAGGCTGCGCTCGTAGTCGGCGTAGAGTCCGGCGAGCTCCGCCTCGAAGGCGTCCTCGGCGCGGCTCAGTGCCTCGGCCGGGCCGATGGTGTCGTTCTTCCACCGCGAGATGCGCTGCTGCAGCGCGCCCGGGGCGATGCTGTCGGGCGCGCGCGATTGGCGCAGGTGCTCCTTGAGCACCGATTCGACGTCCTGGGCGTCGAGCAGCGAGAAGCCGGGGCGCAGCCCGGCCGGCTCGGGATCGCGACGCAGGATCTCGAGTCCGAGGGTGTGGAAGGTCGAGATCGCCAGGCCGCGGGTGTCGGTGCCCTGGAGCTGCTGGCCGATGCGCGCGCGCATCTCGCGCGCGGCCTTGTTGGTGAAGGTGACGGCGCGGATGTGGCGCGGCTTGAGGCCGCCGTGGTCGATCAGATGGGCGATCTTGCGGGTGATCACCCGGGTCTTGCCGGAGCCGGCGCCGGCGAGCACCAGCAGGGGGCCGTCGGTATAGCGCACGGCCTGACGCTGTCGGGGGTTGAGTCCGCTCATGGGGTGGGGCGTGCCGGGTTGGTCAACGCATCATTATGCCCCAGGGCCCCGGCGCGATGGGGCGCGGGTGACAAGCGAAGGGGCTTGGGCGATGATTGGGCGCGTCATCACCGCGTCAGGAGCCGAGCGGGGCGAGTCCTCGTGCCATGATCATCGTCCGCCGTATCCGGCGCCCGCCGATGCGTCACCATCCGAGCGCCGCGCTCGCCACCGGGTGCCGGCGTCGGCGCCGCGCCCGGCGGCTCGTTGCGCGTCCCGGCCTGACCTCCCCGATCCGTCCGTGTCATGCATCCAGGTCGACCGCGATCGGCGCGGACCGGATGCCCTCATCCCGTCTGCCCGAGGCCTCATGGAACTGTTACTGCTGACCGCCCTGATCCTGCTCAACGGCGTCTTCGCCATGTCCGAGATCGCGCTGGTGACGGCGCGGCGCGCGCGCCTCGCGCGCCTCGCCGGGGATGGCGACCGCGCCGCCCAGGTCGCCATCGAGATCGGTGAGGATCCGACCCGTTTCCTCTCGACCATTCAGATCGGCATCACCTCGATCGGTATCCTCAACGGCATCGTCGGCGAGGCGGCGCTGGCCGAGCCGCTCGCCGTCTGGCTGCAGACGCTCGGGGTCGAGCAGGCGAGCAGCGAGGTCGGCGCCACCGTGCTGGTGGTGATGGTGATCACCTATGTCTCGATCGTGATCGGCGAGCTGGTGCCCAAGCGCATCGGTCAGCTCGACCCCGAGGGCATCGCGCGACTGGTGGCGCGACCGATGAACCTGTTGGCCAGCGCCTCGCGTCCGTTCGTGTTCATGCTCTCGCGCTCGACCGCGCTGACCCTGCGTCTGCTCGGCCAGCGCGAGTTGGTCTCGCCGACGGTGACCGAGGACGAGATCCAGGCGCTGCTCGAGGAGGGCTCGCAGGCGGGCATCATCGAGAAGGTCGAGCACGAGATGGTGCGCAACGTCTTCCGCCTCGACGATCGGCCGATCAGCTCGCTGATGACCCCGCGCTCGGAGCTGGTGTGGCTCGATCTGGAGCGCCCGCTCGATGAGAACCTGGCGCGCGTGGCACAGGCCGGGCACTCGCGTTTCCCGGTCTGTCGTGGCGGCTTCGGTGACGTGCTCGGGGTGATCGGCGCCAGACAGCTGTTCGTCCAGCAGCTTGCAGGAGGCGCGATCGACCTCACCCGCGACCTGCAGGAGCCGCTCTACGTCCCCGAGTCGCTCAATGCCATGGAGCTGCTCGGTCAGTTCCGCGACTGCGGTACTCATCTCGCCTTCGTGGTCGACGAATACGGCGAGGTGCAGGGCATGGTGACCCTGCATGATCTGCTCGAATCGGTCGCCGGTGAGTTCCACGCACTCGGTGACGAGGACGATGCCTGGGCGGTGGAGCGCGAGGACGGCTCCTGGCTGCTCGATGGTCTGATCCCGGTGGTCGAGCTCAAGGATCGTCTGGGGTTGCGCACCGTGCCCGAGGAGGAGCGCGGGCGCTATCACACCCTCTCGGGGATGATGATGTGGCTGCTCGGTCGCCTGCCGGCGACCGGTGACGTCGCCCACTGGGAGGACTGGCGCCTGGAGGTCGTCGACCTCGACGGCAAGCGCATCGACAAGGTGCTGGCCAGCGCCTGCCCGGCCGCGTCCGAGACCTCGCCCGATGAGGCCGCTCCGGTGAACGGGGAGACGGGCGGCGATGACACGAAGACGGATTGAGCCAACAGTGGGAAGCGACCAGCGACCAGCGGTCAGTCGCCAGCTGGCAGCTGCCAGCTGCCAGCGACCAGCTGCCAGCGACCAGTCGTCAGTCGTCAGTCGTCAGTCGTCAGCGACCAGCGGTCAGCCGCCAGCCACCGGCGGCCAGCTGGCAGTGACCAGCGGGGCGGGTCTCTGCCGCGACCGTTGAGTGGGCCACCCACTGGAGGCTGACGGCTGCTGGTTAGCCGCCGATCGCGCACGCGGTGGGCGTTTCGTAATACCATTGGGGCTTCGTATACGCCGAGGAGAAGGGTGACGACGTGAAGAGGTTGCTCGCGATCATCGTCCTGGCCGTGATGGCCGGGACGCTCCATGCCCAGGAGCCGGATGCGTCCGGTGGTGGTTTCCTGGAGGTGCCGACCGTCGTCCCCTCGCCGGTCACCGGCGAGGCCGTCGAACCCGACATCACCATCCGCGAGGACGGCGATGCCGTGGTCTACGAGTACCGGGTGCGCGGCGCCCTGTACATGGTCAAGGTCCAGCCCCAGGTGGGACCGCCCTACTATCTGTTCGATACCGATGGTGACGGGGTGATGGACGCGCAGGACAGCTCGCCCGACAACCTCGCCGTCCCCCAGTGGGTACTGTTCCGCTGGGATTGAGCGGCTGAGCCCCGGCCCCTGGATGTGGCCGGGGCTCCGTGCTGACCGGACGCCTCGCTTCGTCTTCGTCTCATTCCCGCCCCTGGTGTCGTCCTGACCCCGGGGGGTTCGATCGTCCTGTAACGCATGGACGCGAGCGCGCGACGGGCTCGTGTCTCCGAAACCGAAAAACCGACAGATGAACAATCACTCTGCAACCCGTGCGGCGCGTCTGCTCGCCCTCGCCGATCGGGTCGAGCGCACGATCCGGCGCATCGGCGAACTGGTCGCCTGGCTGGCGCTGGCGATGGTGCTGGTCACCTTCACCGTGGTGGTGCTGCGCTATGTCTTCGATCTCGGCTGGATCGCGCTCCAGGAGTCGGTGACCTATCTCCACGGGCTGATGTTCATGCTCGCCATCGCCTACACCTTCGGCGCCAACGGTCATGTGCGGGTCGATATCCTCTACCAGCGCTGGTCGCGCCGCACCCGCGCCTGGATCGACCTCGGCGGCACCCTGCTGCTGTTGCTGCCGGTGTGCGGCTTCATCCTCTGGCTCGGCTGGGACTACGTGGCCGAGTCGTGGCGGGTGCGCGAGGCCTCGCGCGAGGCCGGCGGACTGCCCGGGGTCTATCTGCTCAAGACACTGATCCTGGTGATGCCGGCGTTGCTGCTGGCCCAGGGGTTGAGCTATGCGCTGCGCAACGCGCTCTATCTCGCCGGTGTCGACTCGGCACTGCCCGCCAGCGAGGGGGAGAGCGCCCGTGTCTGAGCTGATGCCGTTGTTTCTGTTCATCGGGGTGGTGGCGGTGCTGCTGCTCGGCTATCCGGTGGCGCTGTCGCTCGGCGGCACCGCGCTCGCCTTCGCGCTCGCCGGCGAGGCGCTCGGCTGGTTCGACCCGAGCTTCCTCGAAGCGCTGCCCAACCGGCTCTACGGGGTGATCACCAACGAGACCCTGATCGCGGTGCCGCTGTTCGTGTTCATGGGGGTGATGCTCGAGCGCTCGCGCATCGCCGAGCACCTGCTCGACACCATGGCGATGCTGTTCGGCTCGGTGCGCGGCGGTCTGGGGATCTCGGTGACCCTGGTCGGCATGCTGCTGGCGGCGAGCACCGGCATCGTCGGGGCGACCGTGGTCACCATGGGGCTGTTGTCGCTGCCGGTGATGCTCCGACGCAACTACGACCCGGCGGTGGCCGCCGGCACCATCTGCGCCTCCGGCACCCTGGGGCAGATCATCCCGCCCTCGATCGTGCTGGTGCTGCTCGGCGACGTGCTCTCCTCGGCCTATCAGCAGGCGCAGCTGGAGATGGGGGTGTGGTCGCCCGACACCGTCTCGGTGGGCGATCTGTTCGTCGGCGCACTGGTGCCGGGGTTGTTGCTGGTCGGGCTCTATCTGCTCTACCAGATCGGTCTGGCGGTCGTCCGTCCGCAGGCGGTACCGGCGATCCCCGCCGAGGAGCGGCCCGCCGGTCGTGGCGAGCTGGCGCGTCGCGTGGTCTCGGTGCTGCTGCCGCCGTTATTGCTGGTGGTGGCGGTGCTTGGCTCGATCCTCGGTGGTCTGGCGACGCCGACCGAGGCGGCCTCGGTCGGCGCCGTCGGTGCCATGGTGCTCGCCGCCGCGCGCCGTCAGCTGTCGCTGACGATCCTGCGCGAGGTGGTGCGCCAGACCGCGACGGTCACCAGCATGGTGTTTCTGATCTTCATCGGCGCGGCGATCTTCTCGCTGGTGTTCCGCGGCTTCCACGGCGACGACCTGATCACCGAGTTCCTCACCGGGCTGCCCGGCGGCGTGGTCGGCGCGGTGGCGGTGGTGATGCTGGTGATGTTCCTGCTCGGCTTCATCCTCGACTTCATCGAGATCACCTTCGTGGTGGTGCCGATCGTCGGTCCGGTGCTGCTGGCGATGGGACTCGATCCGGTGTGGCTGGGGGTGATGATCGCGCTCAACCTGCAGACCTCCTTCCTCACCCCGCCGTTCGGCTTCTCGCTGTTCTATCTGCGCGGCGTGGCGCCGCCCGGCGTGGGCACGGCGCAGATCTATCGCGGGGTGCTGCCCTACATCCTGATCCAGCTGGCGATGCTGGCGATGCTGGCGTTGTGGCCGGCGCTGGCGACCTGGCTGCCGGGGCTGATCTACGGCTGAGGCCGATCCCGGGCACCCTGACCATTCAGCCCCGCGAGGGCTGAACAGGGTGGGGTCGGAGCAGGGAGGGGTGGTGAAGAGGCTCAGTAACTGCTGACGTGCAGTCGAGCGGTGGCGGCGGACGCCTGGGCGGGGAACTTGGCGGCGGGGCGACGCGGCAGATCCTGGTAGAGGGCGTTGTGTTCGTCGCGGAACATCACCCCGACCCCGCCGCCATGGTGATGGACCACGATCGCCGGTATCAGCCAGTGACGACCGAGCGCCTGGAACTCCAGCTCGATCAGGGTGCCGGTGGGCAGGGTGACGTTGCGGACATCCAGGAACATGCCCTGGCTGGACAGGTTGCGCGCGGTGGCGCTGCAGAAGCGGCGCTTGCGGTAGAGGATCTGGACCTGCAGATCGATCGGCAGGCGCGCGCAGTAGCGGCGTTCGACGGACATCGCTGAGCGACTCCATAGGGTTGATGGTCAGGCCATCTTAGTCAGCGATCTTGACGGTGCCGTGACCGGCGAGCTCGATCGCCGGTTTCAGCTCTCAGCTGCCAGTCGCCAGCTGCCAGTCGCCAGCTTCCAGCTTTCAGCTTTCAGCTTTCAGCCTCCAGTCGGGCGGGCCGGCGCACATGACCGGCGGTTGACGGACAAAGATGCTCTTTCGTGTTCGCGGCTCACAATCTCCTGGCCGCTGGCCGCTGGCCGCTGGCCGCTGGCCGCTGGCTGCTGGCTGCTGGCTGCTGGCTGCGCCCCAAAAAAAACCCCCGACGGCCCAGGGGGAGAGGGCTGCGGGGGAGTCGCTTCCCCGGCGAGGGCTGCCGGGCACTGGGCCGCTCCCAGGGGGGAGAAGCGGCCTGTATCGCACACGTCGGTTGTGACCGACTATTTTAGTCGGAGTTCCCCGAGGGTGCGTCTCAGTGCGCGGCCTGCCAGTTCTCGCCCACGCCGATGTCGACCACCAGGGGCACGTGCAGCTCCGCGGCCTGCTCCATGGCGACGCGGATCCGTGCCCCGACCGCCTCGACCGCGTCGGCGGCGACCTCGAACACCAGCTCGTCGTGGACCTGCATGATCATCCGTGCCGGCGGTCGCTCGCGCTCGATCCAGTCGTCGAGGGTGATCATCGCGCGCTTGATGATATCGGCGGCGCTGCCCTGCATCGGTGCGTTGATGGCGGTGCGCTCGGCCGCGGCGCGGCGGTTCTGATTGCGGCTGGCGATCTCGGGGAGGTGCAGGCGGCGACCGAACAGGGTCTCGACATGACCGTCCTCGTGCGCCTGGGCGCGGATGCGCTCCATGAAGGCATGCACCCCGGGGTAGCGCTCGAAGTAGCGATCGACATAGTCCTGGGCGGCGGCGCGGCCGATGCCGAGCTGACGCGCCAGACCGAAGGCCGACATGCCGTAGATCAGCCCGAAGTTGACCGCCTTGGCCGAGCGGCGCTGCTCGGCGTCGACCGCCTCGGGGGTGATGCCGAGGATCTCGGCGGCGGTGGCGCGATGGATGTCCTGACCGCTGGCGAAGGCGGCGAGCAGACGCTCGTCGCCGGAGAGATGGGCCATGATGCGCAGCTCGATCTGCGAGTAGTCGGCGGCGATCAGCAGGTTGCCCGGCTCGGCGACGAAGGCGCGACGGATGCGCCGTCCCTCCTCGGTGCGGATCGGGATGTTCTGCAGGTTGGGGTCGCTCGAGGACAGTCGGCCGGTGGCCGCGACCGCCTGATGGTAGGAGGTGTGCAGCCGCCCGCTGTCGGGGTCGACCAATTGCGGCAGCTTGTCGGTGTAGGTCGAGCGCAGCTTGGCCAGACCACGGTGTTCGAGGATCAGCCGCGGCAGCTCGTGGCCCTCGGCGGCGAGCTGTTCGAGCACCGACTCCGAGGTCGAAGGGGCGCCCTTGGGGGTCTTGGCCACCACCGGCAGCCCCTGCTCGTCGAACAGGATGGCGCCGATCTGCTTCGGCGAGCCCATGTTGAAGGGCCGCCCGGCGACCTCGTGGGCCTGGGTCTCGAGCGCCTGGATGCGCGCAGCGAGGTCCTGGCTGTGCGCGGCGAGCTGCTCGCAGTCGATGCGCACGCCGTGGCGCTCCATGCGCGAGAGGATCGGCACCAGCGGGATCTCCAGGTCGCGATAGAGGGCCGCCAGTCCAGCCTCGCTCTCCAGCCGGGGCCACAGGTGTCGGTGCAGGCGCAGCGTCACCTCGGCGTCCTCGGCGGCATAGGGGCCGGCCTGTTCGAGTGGGATCTGGTCGAAGGTGAGCTGCTTGACGCCCTTGCCGGCGATGTCCTCGAAGGCGATGGTGTCACAGTCGAGATAGCGCTTGGCCAGCGAGTCCATGTCGTGTCGCCCGGCGGTGCTGTCGAGCACATAGCTCTCGAGCATGGTGTCGTGGGCGATGCCGCGCAGGGTGATGCCGTGACGCGCCAGCACGCTCATGTCGTACTTGAGGTTCTGTCCGACCTTGGCGCGTTCGGGGTCCTCGAGCAGGGGCTTGAGTTCGCCGAGCACCCAGTCGCGGTCGAGCTGCTCCGGGGTGCCGGGGCAGGTGTGGGCGAGCGGGACATAGGCCGCGGCGCCGGGCTCGGTGGCGAAGGAGACGCCGACGATCTCGGCGCGCATGTAATCGAGCGCGGTGGTCTCGGTGTCGAAGGCGAACAGCGGCGCGGCGCGCAGCCGCTCGACCCAGTCGAGGAACCCGTCGCGATCGAGCACCACCTGGTAGTCCGCCGCCACGCCCTGTGGGGCCTCCGGCGCGGTCGGCGCCGGGGCCGTCGGGTCGAGGCGGTCGAGATCGGCGAGCAGCTTGCGCGACTCGATGCGCTCGAACCACTCGCGCAGCCGCTCGCGATCGGGCGTCCCCGGCACCAGTTCGGTGGGACCGAGCGGCAGCGCGACGTCGCACTTGATGGTGGTGAGCTGGCGTGACAGCGGCAGCTGGTCGAGCGCGGCGCGCAGGTTGTCGCCGACCTTGCCCTTGATGGCGGCGGCGTTTGCGATCACCCCGTCGAGGTCGCCGTGGGCGGCGAGCCACTTGACCGCGGTCTTGGGTCCGCACTTGGGCACCCCGGGCACGTTGTCGACGCTGTCGCCCATCAGGCTCAGGTAGTCGACGATGCGCGCCGGCGGCACGCCGTACTTCTCCTCTACCCCGGCGGCGTCGAGCAGGGCGTCGGTCATGGTGTTGATCAGGTGCACTTGGTCGTCGACGAGCTGCGCCATGTCCTTGTCGCCGGTCGAGATCAGGGTGCGGATGCCGGACTCGGCGGCCTGGGTGGCAAGGGTGCCGATGACGTCGTCGGCCTCCACCCCGGGCACGCACAGCAGCGGCAACCCCATGGTCTCGATGATGGTGTGCAGCGGTGCGATCTGTTCGCGCAGATCCTCGGGCATCGGCGGGCGATGGGCCTTGTAGTCGGCATAGAGGTCGTTGCGGAAGGTCTTGCCGCTGGCGTCGAACACCACCGCGAGATAGTCCGGTCGGTAGGTCTCGATGAGCTTGCGCAGCATGTTGAGCACGCCGATCAGCGCCCCGGTCGGTTCCCCCCGCGAGTTGGTCAGCTTCGGCATGGCGTGATAGGCGCGGAACAGATAGCTCGAACCGTCGACCAGGATCAGGGGGTAGGGTGCTGCCATGGATGGGATCTCTCGCGAGTCAGGGTGGATCGGGGCGAAGACGGTAGCATAGCTCGCGCTTCGGACCGCCGGGAGATTGAACCGCCAAGACACGAAGAGCGCGAAGATGAGGAAAGGCTTCCAGCCGCCAGCCTCCAGTGAGGGGGCAGGGTTGTCTCGTCGCGTCGCGGTTAACCGCATACCGACACTGGAGGCTGTTTGCTGAAGGCTGGTCGCTTTCTTCGTGTCCTTTGGGTCTTTGCGGTTCAATCCCCTGGCGGCCGCCCTCAGTCTCGTAGGTTGGGTTAACCGTCCGTCCACCATGCCATCGACGAATCTGCGGCGTTCGTCGACGGTTAACCCAACATCGGGGCTGGTGGCTATCAGCTGATCGCTGGAAGCGAATTCGAACCGCCAAGATACTGTCTTGCCCGTCAATCGCCGATCATGCACACCAGCCTCCCCGACTGGAGGCTGGAAGCTGCTTCGAACCAGCCAAGGCATCAAGGATGCGAAGGGTGGTCGAGCGATTGGTTAGCCGCCAGGGCGCATCACTGGCCGCTGGCGGCTGATCGCTGGTCGCTGGTCGCTGGTCGCTATCGGTCCGATCGCTCGGATCGATGGGTATACCTAGTAGGTGTGGGTCTATAATGGCCGCGCAGTCAATGCTATGGTGGTGCAGGGATGACCACCAGGGTCGCAGACCTCGGGTCTGTGGCCCATGTCGCGGGGGAAAGCGAGCCGGAATCCTGGTCATGCGCTGCCCCGCATTCGGCTCGTCCAAGCTTGCAATACAGGAGTTGACTCATGAATTTGCCCAAGAACGTTGGCAAGACCGATCGTAATTTCCGCCTCGCCGCCGGCGGCGTGCTGGTGCTCGGCGGTATCGCCAGCGGCAGCTGGATTCCCAGTGCCATCGGTCTGGTGGTGCTCGCGACCGGTTTCCTCGGCACCTGCCTGGCCTACGTGCCCTTCCACATCAACACCTGCAAGGAAGGCGAGGAGTAAGGCGCTCTCGCCCCGGGCCCGGATTCGCCCTGTCGCGTCCGGACTCGGCGGACGGGCGGATGCCCGTCCGGAAGACCCGGCCTGCTGGCCGGACCCGGGCGTCGCTCCAAGGAGCGACGCCCGGAGTCGCCGATTACGGCGTCATCGATGTGCGACGGCGATGTACTCGGCTGACCCTTGGGGCTCAAGCCCCACCTTCATTTGTCGTCGAAGTGCGCACGGATGCGCGAGAGCGTGTCGCGGGCGCCGCGCTTGAGTTCGTCCCACTTCTCCTCCGCGTCCTCGCGGATCTCCTCCCAGCGCTCGTCGGCCTCCTCGCGAATCTGTTCGCGCTTCTCGTGTCCGGCCTCCCACTTCTCGCGCAGTTCGTCGATCTGCTGCTGCACGCGCTCGCGCGCCTCCCCCGAGCTCTGCGCGGCCTTTTCCTGCAGCTGTTCGAGGTCGTCCTTCCACTCGTCGAGTTGCTGTTTGAGGCGGCTGAGATAGTCGTCTTTGGTCGGCATCTGCTTCCCTCCTGTCGCTGTCTGCAAACCCGGTCGCGGGTTCATTCCCGCGCCGTCCCAGTCCGACATTGGGTCGGCTGGGGCGGCAGTGCAAGGCATCGAGCATATCCTTCGGGGCGCGCGGGGTCAGCGTCCGCTGGTCTCGGCAGGCAGGGCCGGCTCGCGACAGGCGCCGGCGAGCCGCTGCCACCAGGGACAGGCATGCTCATGGCCGTGCTCGCGGGCATGCAGCCAGAGCGCGAGCCCCAGGGTGATGATCAGGATCAGCACCGCGCCCAGCACCACCCCGGGCCAGTCCGCCCAGTGCCAGTAGGGACCGAGATAGAAGCCGCCGAGGCTCGCCCCGGTGTAGTAGAACACCAGATACAGCGAGGAGGCGCTGGCGCGTGCCCGGGTGGCCTTGTGGCTGACCCAGCTTGCGGCCTGGGAGTGAGCGAAGAAGAAGCCGACGGCGTTGACCAGCAGGCCGCCGATGATCGCCGCCAGGTGCGGCACCAGGGTCAGCAGGGTGCCGCCGAGCAGCAGCAGGGTGCCGGCGGCCATCGCCAGCGGTTGCGAGCGCCCGCGCGCCAATCGGCCGGAGAAGCTGGCGGCGACGGTGCCGGAGAGATAGGTGAGGAACAGCATCCCCAGCCACATCGGCGAGAGGTGATAGGGCGGGGCGCTCAACAGGAAGGTGACATAGCTGTAGAGGTTGATGAACACCATGAAGTTGAGCCCGCCGATGAGATAGGCGCCGAGGATGCTCGGGTTACGCAGGTGCAGCGCGAGGTCGGCGACCATGGCGCGCGGCCGCGGCGGCTTGGGCTGGAAGCGGCGCGAGGGCGGCAGCAGGATGATGAAGGCGATCAGCACCGCGAGGCTGAGCAGCCCGGCGCTGAGGAAGCTCGCCTGCCAGCCCCATTCGGCGGCGCTCGCGCCGCTGAGCAGGCGTCCGGCGATACCGCCGATCGAGTTGCCACCGATATAGATGCCGACGGCCAACAACAGCGCCTCGTGGTCGAACTCGTCACCGAGATAGGCCAGCGCCAGCGCCGGCACGCCGCCGAGGAAGAAGCCCTGCAGTGCGCGCAGGGCGAGCAGGGTGCCGAAGTCCGGGGCGAAGGCGAGCGCGAGCGCGCAGGCGGTGGCCAGCGCCAGGGTGGTGAACATGATCGCGCGCCGACCGATGGCGTCGGAGAGCGGCCCGAAGAGCAGCAGCGACAAGCCCAGGGTGAAGGTCGTGACCGAAAGGGTCAGGCTCGCCTGCAACTCCGAGATGCCGAGATCACCACGCAGCAGCGGTAGCAGCGGTTGCGGGGCATAGAGGTTGGCGAAGATGGCGATCGAGCCGAGACAGAGTGCCAGGGTCGCGCGCCAGAAGGCCGGGGTGCGTGCGGTGATCGGTGGGCTCATTGGAATCCTGGATGGGTGAGGCATGGGTTCATTGTATGAACGCCATGCTCTATAAATAAAATAAATTTAAGATATTTTTTCGATTCGAAATCGATATGGATTTGAAGCAGCTGCGTTACTTCCTCGCCGTGGTCGATGCCGGTGGTTTCACCGCCGCCGCCGCCCGTCTCGGCATCGCCCAGCCGGCGCTGAGCATCGCCATCCGCAAGCTCGAGCGCGCGCTCGACCTGGAGCTGTTGCATCGCGGGACGCGTCGAGTCACGCCGACCAGCGAGGGCGAGGTGCTGGCCGGGCACGCCCGGGCCCTGCTCGAGCGCGCCGAGGCCGCCGAGCTGCAGATGCGCGAGTTGCGCGGACTGCTCAAGGGCGAGGTGCGGATCGGGTTGCCGAGCATCCTCGGCTCCTACTTCTTCCCGCCGCTGTTGATGGCCTTCAAACACCGTCATCCCGGGTTGCGGCTGTCGGTGCAGGAGGCGGGCACCCGGAGTCTGCTGAGCATGATCCGCGCCGGGGGGCTGGATCTCGGCGTGGTGACCAGCGACGCCGAGCTCGACGGTCTCGAGACCCATCCCTTCCTGCGCGAGGAGGTGGTGGTACACGTCGGTCGCTCGCATCCCCTGGCGGAGGCCGAATGCATCGACTTCGCGATCCTGTTCGAACACGATCTGGTGGTTGCGCGTAGCGGCTACTTCCTGCGCGAGTTCATCGACCGTCATGCCGCCGCGCTCGAGGTCGAGCCGCGCATCGCCTTCGAGACCAATCTCATCCCGCTCGCCGAGACCATCGTCCGCCAGGGCTTCGGCATCACCTGCGTGCTGCGCATGGTCAGCGAGCAGACTCGCGACCCCGGGCTGGTGGCGATTCCATTCGCGACCCCGGTTCATCTCGACTTCTCGCTGGCATGGCAGAGTGGGGGCTATCTCTCGCGTGCCGATCGCGCTTTTCTCGACTTCGTGCGAGAGCAGACCGCGTGACGTGGCGATAAGGTCGAGACGAGGTGACGGAATTCTTGACGGTGTTGGTCGCGGGTTTCGGGTCTGTCGCGCCGGCGGGTCCTGTCGCGGTGAGGTTTTTGGTCCGGTGGCTGGGCGTTGCCGGTAAAAACGTCGACCTTTTTTACACAAAAAGTGTCTTGCTCGTTATTGGGTCCAGCAATCTCTTCCCTTTCCTTTTGTCTTCAATGGCTTGTCGGGTCTGGCCTGCTTTTCGCTTTTCTGTCAGCGGGGTGGAGCAGCCCCTTCTTGAAGCGATACAGGGAGATGGATCATGTTGACTCGGAAAAGCGCGCTGCTCGGTGCGGCGATCATGGTGTCGCCGCTTGCCGGCGCTGATGTCATCAATGTCGGCGGGGTGTTGTGGAACCCGGATTCGCCGCTCGACATGAAGATGGATAGTAACTTCACCCAGTGGTTCCAGAGCACCAACTCGGGCTACGACATGGGCAGCCTGGTGGGCATCAACGCCACCAACGCCACCACGATGATGTTCGGCAACTATCTCTATGGCGGCGGCAAGATCAACAACTTCAACGACGCCAACGACCAGACCGGTCAACCGAACCCCGAGACGAATCCGGCGGACTTCTGCCCGGGCTGTGAGCTGACCTATGAGTTCGGCGGCATCGAGTTCGTCGAGAACACGCCCGGTGGCGGCGACTTCCTCGATCCCGCCACCTATACGGTCGACTGGAGCCAGTCGTATTTCAAGATCTGGGTCGATCACAGTCGGAACTTCAACGCCAACAACGACTTCGAGGCCGACCCGAACGAGATGTACGAGGCCACCGATGGTGCCCTGTTCCTCGAAGGTACCTTCGAGTCGATCTCCTTCACCGGTCAGCTCTTCGCCGCGGGCATGCTGTTCAGTAACGCCGGCTCCGCGATGCACGTCACCGGCGGTATGGCCCGTGACTATTTCGATACCGACCCTCTCGTGACCCTGGGTGGCACGCCGTTCGACTTCTCCTACACCGCAAGCTCGCAGTTCATGGTCGATCTGGCGGGAGGAGCAGATGTCTTCTTCGCCCGCGTCTCGACCGCCGAGCTGTTGGGTGACACCATCAGCATCCCCGAGCCTGGCGCGCTGGCGTTGCTCGGCGCCGGCCTGATCGGTCTGGCGCGGGTGCGGCGGCGTCACGACGCGGCCTGAGGTCGTGCTCGGGCTGAACGGCTGACGGCGCCGGGGTGTCCGCCGACACCCCGGCGTCTTGCGTTGTGCGGGCAGGAGATGGGTTTGTTGGAAGCCATCGGTCAGCGTTTTTGTATGCGATCTGGCTGTCCTTCGCCGTCTCCGGTTCTCACCCGGGTCGCTTCGTCAACGGCGTGATTCTGCCGCTGGCCGTGATACGGAGTCTGGCGCTGTTCGCCGCTGCGTTCGATCGGGTCGAGAACCCGCCGCGCTCGGTCCCATGCAGGTCGATATCGCGCGCTGTCGCAACGGCGGCGGGCGTGACTGACGGTTGACCGGGTAGGGGGCGGCTGATAGAACCCGCCCGGTCTGCTGTCATCGGATCGACCGCCATGTCTCTGTCGTCAGTTCTCCCGCCCTCGCGCAGATCAGCCCTGATCGCCTTCCTCGCCGGCGCCCTGGCGGTGTCGAGCTTCGCGCCTTTCGGGGGCTTCCCGCTCGCGGTGCTCGCCCTGGCGCTGCTGCTGCTGGCGCTGGAGGGGGCGACGCCGCGCGCCGGTTTCTGGCGCGGTTGGCTGTTCGGGGTCGGGTTGATGGGGTTCGGGGTGTTCTGGATCCGCATCAGCCTCAACGAGTTCGGCAACATGCCGGCGCCGGTGGCCCAGTTGCTCACCCTGGTCTTCGTCGCCGCGATGGCGCTCTACTACGGCGTGCTCGGCTGGGCGCTGCGGCGGCTGGCCGCCGGGCCGGACCGGGTGGGCGCGCTGCTCTGCTTCCCGGCGCTCTATGTGCTGCTCGAATGGCTGCGCGGTTGGCTGTTCACCGGCTTCCCCTGGCTCGCGCTCGGCTACGGGCAGATCGACGGACCACTGGTCGGTTGGCTGCCGCTCCTCGGCGTCTATGGCGCCTCGTTGGTGGCGGCGCTCTCGGCCGGGATGCTGTGGTGGTCGGTGCGGCGGGCGCGGGGCCGGGGGCGTCCGCTGGCGCTGGCAGTGCTGGTCGTGCTCTGGGGCGGCGGCTGGGCGCTGGCGCAGCTCGACTGGACCCACCCCGAGGGCGCGCCGCTGCGTGCGAGCGTGGTCCAGGCCAATATCCCGCAGGCGATCAAGTGGAACCCGGAGACGGGACCGGCGACGGTGCGCGCCTATCTCGAGCTCACCCGCGATCATCTCGACGCCGATGTGGTGGTGTGGCCGGAGACCGCGCTGCCCGACTTTCTCGATGTGCTGCGCGCGCCTCTGATCGATCCGCTCGCCGAGCGCGCGCGCGAGACCGGAACCGAGATCGTGCTCGGCATCCCGGTGCGCGAGCCCGACGGTGGTCGTTATTACAATGCGTTGCTCGCCATCGGCAGCGTCGAGGACCGCTACTTCAAGCGACATCTGGTGCCCTTCGGCGAGTTCCTGCCGTTCAAGGCCTGGCTGGGGCCGCTGATCGCCTGGTTCGAGGTGCCGATGTCGGACTTCAGTCGCGGCGAGGCGGCGCGCCCGCTGCTCCAGGTCGGGACGCATCCGGTCGGTGCCTCGATCTGCTACGAGGACGCCTTCGGCGCCGAGCTGATCGAGGCGCTGCCCGAGGCGCGCTATCTGATCAACGTCAGCAATGACGCCTGGTTCGGCGACTCGCTTGCGCCTCACCAGCACCTGCAGATCGCCCGCGCCCGCGCCCTCGAGAGCGGGCGCGATCTGCTGCGCGCGACCAACACCGGGATCTCGGCGATCATCGATTACCGCGGCCGGGTGATCGAGCGCGTCCCGGCCTTCGTGCGCGGCGGCGCCAGCGCCGAGATCCAGCCCCGCGTCGGCGCCACCCCCTTCGCGCGTCTCGGCAACGCACCGGTCGTCGTCCTCGCCGCGCTGATGCTCGCGCTCGGCATCGCGCTGGCGCGGCGTTGAGCGGACGGCTGCCAGCCGCCAGTCGCCAGTCGCCAGCGATCAGCCGCCAGCCTCCAGTGGCGGCCTGCCCTCGAACACTGGTGCCGAGAATGTGCGCTTGCCGGTCGCCGACCGTTGGTGGCAAGTGGCGCTGTCGTTGAGTACCACACCCACTGGCGGCTGGCGGCTGGCGGCTGGCGGCTGGCGGCTGGCGGCTGATAGCTGACCGCTGAACTTGCGGTCGTCGTGGTCCCGGCGGTTATCATTGGCGCCATGTCCCGCTGCAGGTGATCGTCGTGCAGGCCCTAATCATGTTCTTCGCCGAGCTGTGCTGGCTGCGTCGTACGCCGCAGCAGCTCCCGGCCTCGGAAACCCTGTTCGTTGTCGTGTTGCTGGCCGATCTGCTGGTCGGGATGCTGGTGGGGGTCTCGGCGGGGATCGGCTGGTGGCCGAGCCTGTTGCAGGCGCTTGCCGAGATCGTGCTGACCCTGGCCGCGCTCTATGTCGGTCTGAGCGCGGTGCGTCACGCCCGGCGCTTCCTGCAGACGGCGACCGCGCTGCTCGGCGCCGGCGCGCTGCTCGGGTTGCTCGCGCTGGTGCCGCTGGGGCTGCAGCCGACCGGCAGTCGCGAGACCGAGCTGGCCGCGCTCGGTGCCCTGCTGTTTCTCGCCCTGGTGGTGTGGAGCCTGGTGGTGACCGGGCACATCCTGCGCCATGCCTTCGTCATCGGCCTCGGTCAGGGGGTGGCCATCGCGCTGGCCTTCGAGCTGTTTGCGGTGGCGCTGATCGGCGCGCTGTTCGGGGGCGGCTGAGCGCCGTCGCCGCTGAATCCTCGTGCGGGCCCGCGCGGCCCGCGTCCTCGTCGTTCGGGAGAACCGTCTCGCATGCATCTGCATATCCTCGGTATCTGCGGCACCTTCATGGGCGGGGTGGCGCAGCTCGCGCGCGCCCTCGGTCATCGGGTGACCGGCTCCGACGCCAACGTCTATCCGCCGATGAGCACCCAGCTCGAGGCGGCAGGGATCGAGCTGATGGAGGGCTATGACGCCGCCCATCTCGATCCCGCCCCCGATGTGGTCGTCGTCGGCAACGCGATGCGGCGCGGCATCCCCGCGGTGGAGGCGATGCTCGATCGCGGGCTGCCTTACTGCTCCGGCCCCGAGTGGCTGCGCGAGCACCTGCTGCGCGAGCGCTGGGTGCTGGCGGTGGCCGGCACCCACGGCAAGACCACCACCGCGAGCATGCTCGCCTGGGTGTTGGAGGAGGCCGGGCTCGCCCCGGGGTTTCTGATCGGCGGGGTGCCGCGCGACTTCGACGTCTCGGCGCGGCTCGGTGAGACGCCCTTCTTCGTCGTCGAGGCCGATGAGTACGACACCGCCTTCTTCGACAAGCGCTCGAAGTTCGTCCACTACGGACCGCGCACCCTGATCCTCAATAATCTCGAATTCGATCATGCCGATATCTTCGACGACCTCGGCCAGATCCAGCGTCAGTTCCACCATCTGGTGCGCACCGTGCCCGGCTCCGGCCTGATCCTCCACCCGGACGGCGACGCCGCGCTCGAGACGGTGCTGGAGATGGGCTGCTGGACGCCGACCGCGCGCTTCGGTGGCGAAGGCGAGTGGCGCGCCGAGCTGCTCGCGGCCGACGGTTCGCGCTTCGGCGTGTTCCATCACGGGCAGCCGGTCGGCGAGGTCGACTGGGCGCTGACCGGTCGGCACAACGTCGACAACGCCCTGGCGGTGATCGCCGCGGCGCGTCACGCCGGGGTGGTGCCGGCGCAGGCGCTGGCGGCGCTGAGCCGCTTCGGCGGGGTGAAGCGGCGCATGGAGCTGCGCGGCGAGGTCGGCGGGGTGCGGGTGTTCGACGACTTCGCCCATCACCCGACGGCGATCGCCACCACCCTCGACGGGTTGCGCCAGCAGGTCGGCGCGGCGCGCATCCTCGCGGTGCTCGAACCGCGCTCCAACACCATGCGCCTGGGGGTACACAACGCCGCCCTGGTCGACTCGCTGGCCGCCGCCGACCGGGTCTATGTGTACGCCCCGGATGATCTCGGCTGGGACGCCGGCGCGGTCTTCGCCGGGCTCGGCGAGCGCGGCGCGGTACTCGATTCGGTCGCGGCGATCGTCGCGCGAGTGGGTGCCGAGGCGCGCCCCGGCGATCAGGTGCTGGTGATGAGCAACGGCGGTTTCGGTGGGATCCACCAGCGTCTGCTCGATGCCCTCGGGCGTGCCCGCGCGTCGTGACCACGTCCAGCGCACGGCAACCACTCAGTCAATCACGGGAAGATGCTTCGATGACCCATGTTCCGAGCCAATGGCCGCAGACCGTCGCGGTGGCGCTGACCGGTGCCTCGGGGGCGCAGTACGGGCTGCGTCTGATCGAGACCCTGGTCGGCGCCGGGATGCGCGTCTATGTGATGGTCTCGCAGGCGGCGCAGGTGGTGTTGCAGATGGAGTTGGGGCTGGAGGTGCCCTCGCGACCGGCCGAGGCCGAGCGCTTCTTCAGCGATCGCTTCGATGCCGAGGTCGGTCAGTTGCGGGTGTTCGGTCGTCAGCAGTGGACGGCGCCGGTGGCCAGCGGTTCCAACCCGCCCGATGCGATGGTGGTCTGTCCCTGCACCACGGGGACCCTCGCCAATCTCGCCGCGGGCATCTCCAACTGTCTGATCGACCGCGCCGCCGATGTCGCGATGAAGGAGCGGCGCAAGCTGATCCTGGTGGTGCGCGAGACCCCCTATACCAGCATCCATCTCGAGAACATGCTCAGCCTGTCGCGCAACGGGGTGGTGATCATGCCCGCCAGCCCCGGTTTCTATCACCGTCCGCAGCGCGTCGAGGCGTTGGTCGATTTCATGGTGGCGCGGGTGCTCGATCATCTCGGTGTCGAGCACGACCTGCTCGAACGCTGGGGACGGGAGCTGGAGGAGTAGCGCGCCCCCTCGGGGCGGGGGGCGTGCAGTGACGTGATTGCGCGCCCGGTGCTGGGCGCGCTTTGGGGTCAGACCCCGAGCAACAGCAAGGCCGGGTCCTCGAGCAGCTCCTTGATCGCGACCAGGAACTGCACCGCCTCGCGACCGTCGATGATGCGATGGTCGTAGGTGAGGGCCAGATACATCATCGGCGCGACGACGATCTCGCCGTTCTCCACCACCGGGCGCTCCTGGATCTTGTGCATGCCGAGGATGCCGCTCTGCGGCGGGTTGAGGATCGGCGTCGAGAGCATCGAGCCGAACACCCCGCCGTTGGTGATCGAGAAGGTACCGCCGGTCAGCTCCTCGTAGCTCAGTGAGCCGTCCTGGGCCTTGGTGGCGAACTCGGCGATGCCGCCCTCGATGTCGGCCATGGTGAGCTGGTCGCAGTTGCGCAGGATCGGCACCACCAGACCGCGCGGCGAGCTGACCGCGATGCCGATGTCGTAATAGCCGTGGTAGAGGATGTCCTCGCCGTCGACGGTGGCGTTGAGCACCGGGTAGCGCTTGAGCGCCTCGACCGTGGCCTTGACGAAGAACGACATCAGCCCGAGACGCACCCCGTGCTGCTGCTCGAAGCGGTCCTTGTAGCGTCCGCGCAGCGTCATCAGCGCCGACAGGTTGACCTCGTTGAAGGTGGTCAGCATGGCGGCGTTGCGCTGCGCCTCGAGCAGCCGCTCGGCGATGCGCGCGCGCAGCCGGGTCATCGGTACGCGTTGCTCGGGACGCCCGGCCTCGCCGGTGAGGCTCGGCGAGGCCGGTGCCTGCTGCTCGAGCAGGTGCTCGTCGGTGGCCTCGGGGGCCTGGCGTTCGCGTTCGTCGAGGAAGGCGATGACATCGGCCTTCTGCACCCGGCCGTCCTTGCCGCTGCCGTGGATCTGGCTGGGGTCGATCGCCATCTCCTTGACCAGCCGCCGTGCCGCCGGGGTGATGATCGGCTCGTGCGCGGGCGCCGGCTCCGGCGCGGCGGCCGGAGGCGTCTGGCGAGTCGGCGCCGGCGCGGGCGTGGCGGCCGCCGGCGCCGCTGGGGCCGACTTGGCCGGCGCCGTCTTGGGGGCTGCCGGCGCGCTCGGTGCGGCGCCTTCGGTGATCACTGCGAGGACGGTGTCGAAGGTGACCAGCTCACCCTCCTTGGCCTTGATCTCGCCCAGGACGCCGTCCGCCGGCGCCGGGACCTCGAGCACCACCTTGTCGGTCTCCAGGTCGACCAGGGTCTCTGCCCGTGAGACGCGCTCGCCGGGCTGCTTGTGCCAGGTCAGCACAGTGGCGTCGGCGACGGACTCGGGGAGGGCGGGTACGCGGACTTCACTCATTGTGGCGGGATCCTTCTGTTCATGCTCGGGTTGAAACGACCGCTCAGCGCCTCATCGATCAGGCGCTCGTGCTGCTCGACATGGGCCGCGCGATGGCCGACCGCGGGGGCGGCGGAGGCCGGGCGTCCCACGTAGTAGGGGCGCTTGCCGTCCTGGATCAGGCAGTGGAAGCGGTGCTTGATCTGGTCCCAGGCGCCCTGGTTCTGCGGCTCCTCCTGACACCAGACGATCTCCTCGGTGTGCGCGTAGGTCTCGATCACCTCGGCGAACTGACGCTTGGGGAAGGGGTAGAGCTGTTCGATGCGGACGATGGCGACATTGCTCAGGCCGCGCGCGCGCCGCGCCTCGAGCAGGTCGTAGTAGACCTTGCCGCTGCAGAACACCACGCGCTCGACCTCGGCCGGGTCGATCGGGTCGACCTCGGGCAGCAGCGGCTGGAACTGGCCGCTGGCCAGCTCCTCGAGCGAGGAGCCGGCGAGGCGGTGGCGCAGCAGGCTCTTGGGGGTCATCACCACCAGCGGCTTGCGATAGTCGCGGACGATCTGACGGCGCAGCAGGTGGAAGATCTGTGCCGGGGTGGTCGGGGTGCAGACCTGGATGTTGTGCTCGGCGCAGAGCTGGAGGAAGCGCTCGAGCCGGCCCGAGGAGTGCTCGGCGCCCTGACCCTCGAGTCCGTGCGGGAGCAGCATCACCAGTCCGCAGAGCAGGCCCCACTTGGTCTCGGCCGAGGTGATGAACTGGTCGATGACCACCTGGGCGCCGTTGGCGAAGTCGCCGAACTGCGCCTCCCACAGCGTCAGCGCGTGCGGCTCGGCGGTGGCGAAGCCGTACTCGTAGCCGAGCACCGCCTCCTCGGAGAGGATCGAGTCGATGGCGATGAAGGCGCCCTGGTTGGGGCCGAGGTGCTGCAGCGGGGTGTAGGACTCGCCGGTGAGCTGGTCGTGGATCTTGGCGTGACGGTGGAAGAAGGTGCCGCGCCCGGCGTCCTGACCGGAGAGACGCACCGGGGTGCCGGCGTCGAGCAGGCTGGCGTAGGCGAGGTTCTCGGCAAAGCCCCAGTTGGCGAGCTGATCGCCCTGGGCCATCTTGCGCCGTTCGTCCCACAGCTTGGCCACCCGCGGGTGGAGCTTGAAGCCCTCGGGGACGGCGAGCAGACGCTCGGCGAGCGCGCGCAACTGCTCGAGCGGCACCCCGGTGTCGACGTCCTGCTCCCAGTGCTGGTCGCGACAGAACCTCCAGTCGACCCGGTAGGCATGGTCGAGCCCGCAGAGCACCGGACGGGCGACCACCACGCCCTGTTCCATGGAGTCGCGATAGTCGGCGACCATCGCCTCGGCCTCCTCGCGCTCGATCACGCTGTCGCTGATCAGACGCTCGGCATAGACCGCGCGCGGGGTGGGGTGCTGGCGGATCTTCTGATACATCATCGGCTGGGTGACCGCCGGCTCGTCGGCCTCGTTGTGACCGAGACGACGGTAGCAGACCAGATCGATGATGACGTCCTTGTGGAACTGGTTGCGGAAGTCGAGCGCCATGCGGGTGACGAAGATCACCGCCTCGGGGTCGTCGCCGTTGACGTGGAACACCGGCGCCTGAACCATCTTGGCGACGTCGGTGCAGTAGAGCGTCGAGCGGGTGTCGAGCGGGTGGCTGGTGGTGAAGCCGATCTGGTTGTTGATGACGATGTGCACGGTGCCGCCGGTGGCGTAGCTGCGCGTCTGCGACAGCTGCAGCGTCTCCATCACCACGCCCTGGCCGGCGAAGGCGGCATCACCGTGGATCAATACCGGCAGCACCTGATCGCCGGTGCGATCGCGGCGGCGGCGCTGGCGCGCGCGCACCGAGCCCTCGATCACCGGATCGATGATCTCGAGGTGTGAGGGGTTGAAGCCGAGCACCAGGTGGACGATACCGCCGGGGGTGTCGATGTCGGTGGCGAAGCCCATGTGGTACTTGACGTCGCCGGCCATCTTGCGCGAGTCCATCGCCACCCGGCCCTCGAACTCGGCGAAGATGTCCTGCGGCGGCTTGCCGAAGATGTTGGTGAGCACGTTGAGCCGGCCGCGGTGGGCCATGCCGATGACCACCTCCTTCTGGCCCTTGCGCCCGGCGCGCTGGATCAGCTCGTCGAGCAGCGGGATGAGCGCGTCGCCGCCCTCGAGCGAGAAGCGCTTCTGGCCGACATAGCGCTGATGCAGATACTGCTCGATGCCCTCGGCGGCGGTGAGCAGGGTGAGCAGCCAGCGTCGCTCCTGGGTGTTGAGCTCGGGGGTGGCGCGATAGCCCTCGAGACGCTTCTGGATCCAGCGCTTCTCGAGGGTGTTGGTGATGTGCATGTATTCCGAGCCGACGGTGCCGCAGTAGATCTGCTCGAGCATCTCGAGGATGTCGCGCAGCGGCATGCGGTCGGGGGCATAGAGCGACCCGGTGTGGAACACCTGATCCATGTCGCCCTGGTCGAGGTTGTGATAGGCAGGATCGAGATCGGCGATGCGTCGCTGCTCGCGCAGGGTGATCGGGTCGAGGTCGGCGACCTGATGGCCGCGATAGCGGTAGCCGTTGATCAGGCTGAGCACCGCATACTGTTTCTCGGCGGCGGCCGGCTCCAGGTGCTCGGTCGATCGGGTGCGCGCGCGCGAGCGACTCTCCTGCGCCAGACGCAGGAAGTTCTCGCGCACCGGTCCGTGCGGGACCTCGTTGGCGGCCTCCTTGCGCATGGCGTCGAAGCGTTCCCGCCAGGCCAGATCGACGCTCTCGGGGTCTTGCAGATAGCGTTCGTAGAGATCCTCGATGAAGGCCGCGTTGCCTCCATAAAGCGCGCCGGAACTCCGGAACAGTTCTAGGATTGCGCTCATGCTGTGTCTTGATCTGCCTTTGATAGAATGGGCCTGAGTCGAAGCCGGTTCCTGAGTGGCTCCGCAATGACGACCCCTCGGGCACGCCGTCGCGTCCGCCACGGCGTGTCGTCGGGTCGGTGACTTCTGGGTCGCAGGGTGCCAGACAATCGCGGCCGAGGCCGCTCCGAGGTCCGTGATACATGGATGCCGTGGACGCTGCGCGTCTCGGGACCCGCCCCGAGGTCCTCGCCAGTCCCCGGTTCGGACATGTCTCACGGAAGATGCTTCCCACATCCCCCTAATACCATATCATCGGAGCCGGTGAACACGACTCTTTGACGGCGGGACCCCGCGTCCCTGCCCGAGGCCTGGTGCGAGATGGCGTATCGAAAATCCGATGCTCAGACACAGACGCGGCATCGGCGCCGCCTCCAGATTGCGCGCCTCGAGGCCGATCTGGCCTACTTCCAGGCGCGTCTGGAGCTGTTGCGCGCGCCTCGCAGCGCCAACCAGTTGGCCCAGCGCAAGGCGTTCAAAATGCTTGCCGAGGTGCTCGCGCAGCGCATCCGGCGAGCCCGGCAGAAAGTGAAGGAGGGCCGTTGAGTGTGTACCCTGGTGATGTTGCGCCGTCCCGGCGAGGACTGGCCGCTGCTGCTCGGTGCCAACCGTGACGAGCAGCGCGCCCGCCCGGCGCGTGCGCCCGGGCGGCACTGGCCGGATCGTCCCGAGGTGTTCGCCGGACTCGATCTGGTCGGCGAGGGCAGTTGGCTGGGGGTCAACGACCATGGCCTGATGGCGGCGGTGCTCGATCGCCGTGCCAGTCTCGGTCCGGCCCCGGGCAAGCGCAGTCGTGGCGAGCTGGTGCTCGAGGCGCTCGATCACGCCGAGGCCGATGTCGCCGCCGAGGCGCTCGCCGATCTCCACCCCGCCGCCTATCGCCCCTTCAACCTGGTCGTCGCCGATCCGCGCGCGGCCCATTGGCTGCGCCATGATGGCGCCGGCAGGATCCGGGTCACGCCGATCCCGGCGGGGCTGCACATGCTCTGCGCCGGCGAACTCGACGATCCCGGCGATCCGCGCATCGCCGCGCAGCTGCCGCGGTTTCGGAATGCCGAGCCGCCGGACCCGTTGCGCGGCGACTGGGAGGACTGGCAGCGGCTGCTCGCCGGGCGCGAGCCGCTGGCGGGTCTGGCGCCCGAGGCGGCGATGGTGCGGTGTCGCGACGACGGTTTCACGACCCGTTCGAGTGCGCTGATCGCCATCCCCGCCCACCCCGGGTTCGGGGCCTGGCCGCACTGGTTGCATGCCGAGGCCGACCCGGTGCCCGAGACCTTTCGCCAGCTGTTGCCCGAGCCCACTCGTTCACGTCCCAATTGACTGGGATCATCGCAGTCGCGCCGCGAGGGTGAGAGCGTCACTGTGCCGAGCCGCCTCGCTGTGACACAATCATGCGCCGTCCGCGCATCGCCCGGCGGGCGACGGCGCTATCCATCAAAGCTCTAGTCCTCAGGACCGAACATGTCGAATTGCATCCGTATCGCCACCCGCAAATCCCCCCTGGCCATGTGGCAGGCCGAGCACACCGCGGCGCTGCTCAAGTCGCTCCACCCCGGTCTCGAGGTCGAGATCGTGGGCATGACCACCAAGGGCGACCAGCTGCTCGACTCGCCGCTGTCGAAGGTCGGCGGCAAGGGGCTGTTCGTCAAGGAGCTGGAGCAGGGGATGCTCGAGGGCACGGCCGATATCGCGGTGCACTCGATGAAGGACGTGCCGGTCGAGTTCCCCGAGGGGCTGCACCTGGCGGTGATCATGGAGCGTGAGAACCCCTACGACGCCTTCGTCTCCAACAACTACGAGGGCCTCGCCGATCTGCCCGAGGGTGCGGTGGTCGGCACCTCCAGCCTGCGTCGCGAGTGCCAGCTCGCCGACCGTCGTCCCGACCTCCAGATCAAGCCGCTGCGCGGTAACGTCAACACCCGTCTGGCCAAGCTCGACAGCGGTCAGTTCGACGCCATCGTGCTCGCCGCCGCCGGGCTGATCCGCCTCGGCTTCGAGTCGCGCATCCGCAGCTGCATCGATCCGGTCGACAGCCTGCCGGCGATCGGTCAGGGTGCCATCGGCATCGAGTGCCGCAGCGACGATCAGCGTGTCCACGACCTGATCGCCCCGCTGGCGCATCGCGACACCACCGACCGGGTGCTCGCCGAGCGGGCGATGAACGCGCGTCTCAACGGCGGCTGCCAGGTGCCGATCGGCGGTCACGCGGTGCTCGACGGCGATCAGCTCACCCTCAAGGGCCTGGTCGGCACCACCGACGGCAAGCGCATCCTGCGCGCCGAGGCCAGCGGCCCGCGTGCCGAGGCCGAGGCGATCGGCCTGCGCGTGGCCGAGGACCTGCTCGGCCAGGGCGCCGGCGAGATCCTGGCCGCGCTCTATGAGTCGCACTGAGATGGTCGGTTGCGATCTCGGTGGCCGCGGCGTCCTGGTGACGCGTCCGGCGGCGCAGGCCGACGGGCTCTGTACGCTGATCGCCGAGGCCGGCGGTCGGCCGATCCGGCTGCCCACCATCGAGATCGTGCCTCCCGTCGATCCGGCGCCCGCGCGGGCCTTGCTCCGCGCCGACTGGGATCTGCTCTACTTCGTCAGCGTCAATGCCGTCGAACAGGCGCTGGCGCTGGTCCCGGCGGCGGACTGGCCGCGCGCGGCGCGGATCGCCGCGGTGGGGCGGGCCACGGCCGAGGCGTTGGCCGCTGCCGGTCGCGCGCCCGACCTGGTGCCCAGCGACAGCTACGACAGCGAGACCCTGCTGCGTCATCCGGCGCTGGCCGAGATGGCCGGGCAACGGGTGCTGATCGTGCGCGGCGACGGTGGCCGTGCGGTGTTCGCCAACGCCCTCACCGAGCGTGGCGCCGAGGTGGCCTTCGCCGAGGTCTATCGGCGGGTGTGCCCGGCGCACGACGTCGCCGCGCTGTTGCGTGACTGGGACGCTGAGGTGGGGCTGGCGCTCGCCACCAGTAACCGCGTGCTCGACAACCTCGTCGAGCTGATCGGCCCGGCCGGTCGCGCACCGCTCCTCGCCACCCCGCTGGCGGTGATCGCCGAGCGCACCGCGCGCCATGCCGGCGAGATCGGTTTCGCGCGGGTCGAGGTCGCCGATCGTGCCGACGATCCGGGCATGCTCGCCGCACTGTGCCGGCTCTGCGCCGAACGCTGAGAGGCGATCGACCCATCCGGCGGGGCCGTCCGGCCCCGCCTTTTCCCATCAATCCCTGCCCGATCGTTCGGGCGTTCCCTTCGCCGCGATCACCCCATCGCGCTGCATCCGTGACACCGTCGCCGCGATCAGGTCGCCGATGGTGGTCTGCTCCGAGTCGGGCGCGAGTGGCGCCGAGCGGCCCGACCACACCAGATGGGCGTCCTCGGCGTCATAGAGGCTGGTCTCCAGTCTCAGCGTGTGCTCGCGGGCATAGTAGTCGGCGCCGCTCACCGCCTGATGGACCCGGGTGTAATAGGGGTAGAGCCTGCCGTCCTCGGCGAGTCGGACATGGCTGAAGGGGTTGATGCCACCGTCGCCGGGCTCGTCGCAACGCAGATGGATCACCACCACACCGGCCGCGCTCGAGCGCCCGATCGCCGCGCGCAGCGCCTTGCCGCGGGTGACGTCGGCCTCGGCGAGCAGGCGGTGCCCGGGCGTGACCTCGAGGCCACGCTGGCGCAGCTCGCGCGCGAAGTGCTCCTCGTAGGCGCGGCGCACCAGCGGGCTGTCGGCGACGCCGAAGACCACCAGGCTGGGGTAGTGGGGCGTGGGGGTGGCGAGGTCCTGCCAGGTCGAGACGATGCGAGCCGGGGTACAGGCGGTCGTCAACAGGGTGGCGAGCAACAGCGGGACAAATGACAAGACGACACGCATCGGGCGGGCTCCTCGTGAGCGACGGACGGAAAGGATCCGGAGTGTCGCCGCTCAGAGGCGTTGTCGACAAGCGTGTCTGCGCTCAGTTGCCGTGACTGGTGTCGACGAAGGCATCGGTGAACAGTGCCGCCGGGTCGAGGCCCCGGGCGAGCAGCGCGGGGCGGGCGTGCTCGATCATCGCCGGCGGGCCGCTGATGTAGACCTGGTGGCCGGCGAGGTCGGGGAAGTCCTCGATCACCGCCTGATGGACCAGTCCGCGGCGCCCGTCCCAGTCCGGCTCGGGCTCGGAGAGCACCGCCTGGTGGCCGAACCAGGGGTGCTCGGCGGCCCAGCGCGGGGCGAGGTCGGGGAGGTAGAGGTCGGCGCGGGTGCGGGCGCCGCGATAGAGCAGCAGCGGGCGCTGCAGGCCGCGGGCGATGGCGTCCTCGATCATCGACTTGAGCGGGGCGAAGCCGGTGCCGCCGCCGATCAGGATCGCCGGCGCCGTGCTCGTGGGATCGAGCCCGAAGTCGCCGAGCGGGGCCTGGACGCGCAGCAGCGCGCGCTCGCCGAGGCGCTCGAAGACCTCGGTGGTGAAGCGTCCGCCCGGTACCCGGCGGATGTGCAGTTCGAGATAGGGGCTGAGCGCCGGGGCGCTGGCGAAGGAGAAGGCGCGGCGGCTGCCGTCGCGCAGCAGCACGTCGAGATATTGTCCGGCGCGAAAGCGCAGCGGGTCGTGATCGGGGAGCTTGAGGCTGAGCCCCATCACCTCGGGGGCGAGCCGCTCGATGCGCTCGACCCGGCAGGGCAGGGTGCGCACCTGTTGCGGTTCGTCGGGCCGGGTGCGCGCCGGCAGGTCGAGATGCAGGTCGCTGCGGGGGACGGCGCGGCAGGTCAGACACTGCCCGGCGCCGAGCCCGGCGAGCGCCGGCGGCGTGCCGCCGGGGTAGTCGATCTCGCCGGCGCCGAGGGTCGCGGCGCAGCTGCCGCAACGCCCGTCGCGACAACCGTGGGGCAGGGCGATGCCCTGGCGCAGCGCGGCGTCGAGCACGGTCTCGCCGGGCTCGGTGGTGAAACGTGCTCCGTCGGCGTCGATACTGATCTGAAATCCCATGGTCCCGACCGTCTTGCAATCCGTCCTGCTCGCCGCCGATAGTGTCACCATCGATAACCCATGCGGAGTACGACAGGGTGAAGTTGATCCTTGGATGTGGATATGTGGGCACCCGGCTGGCGCGCCAATACCAGGCCGCGGGCGAACCGGTCAGCGGTGTGGTGCGCAGCGAACAGGGACTGGCGCGGCTGCGCGCGGCGAGGATCGATGCGGCGCGGCTGCCGCTCGACGAGCCCGATGTGGTCGACACGCTCGACTGGGCCGGGGCCGAGGTCTTCCATCTCGCGCCGCCGCCGGGCGAGGGGCGAGAGGACGGCGTCACCCGCGCCCTGGTCGAGCATTTCGCGCGCGTCGGCGATCCGCGTCGACTGGTCTATGTCAGTACCACCGGGGTCTATGGCGACTGTGACGGGGCCTGGGTCGACGAGTCGCAGCCGTTGCGCCCGGTGGCCGATCGCGCCTGGCGGCGTCTCGACGCCGAGTGCGTGCTGCGCGAGTGGCGCGCGCGCAGCGGCGGCGAGCTGGTGATCCTGCGCGTGGCCGGGATCTACGGCCCCGACCGGTTGCCGCTGGCGCGACTGCGCAGTGGCCAGCCGCTGGTGCGGGCCGAGGAGGCGCCGTACTCCAACCGTATCCATGTCGACGATCTGGTCGCCACCTGCCGGGCGGCGATGGCGCGTGGTGGCGACGGCGAGGTCTACAACGTCAGCGACGGCCGCCCGAGCACCATGACCGAGTACTTCCGCGCGGTGGCCGACGCCGCCGGGCTGGCGCGCGCGCCCGAGCTGCCGCTGGCCGAGGCGATGGGTCAGCTCTCGGCGGGGATGCGCTCCTACATGGCCGAGTCGCGCCGACTCTCCAATCGCAAGCTGCGCGAATCGCTGGGGGTCGAGTTGCGCTATCCGGACCTCGAGGCCGGGCTGCGCGCGGCGCTGGCCGAGGCGTCCTGAGGGCGGGCTGCTATGCTTGGCGGTGGCCGACCGGGCGCAGGCCGAGGTGTCTGACACCAGGGAGCCGGGGCGCGATGCCGCGCCCCGGCAGTGGCGCCCGTATGCGTAACCATCCGGAGGACCCGTGATGAGATCGACCCCATCGCTTCGTCAGCGGCTGTTTACCGCCTGTCTGCTACCGCTGCTGGCCGCCCCGGCGCTGGCGCTCGAGCGCCAGGACTTCGACTACGAGACCACCAGGAACCTCTACAACATCTGCTCGGTCCCATCCGGGGACGCCCACGCGATGACCGCCGCACTGGCCTGTCGCGCCTTCATCGAGGCGACCATGCAGTATCACGACGCGGTCTCCGCCCACGAGGCGCTCGAGCCGCTGGTCTGTCATCCGCCCAAGGCCACCCTGGCCGATGCCCAGACGGCCTTTCTCGACTGGGCCGGCAAGCATGCCGATGAGGGAGCGCTGATGGACGAGGTGCCGGTCAAGGGCGTGGTGCGGGCGCTGGCCGAGCGTTATCCCTGTCGTTGAGCCGGTCAGCGGTGATCAGGGATGGTCCCGGTTGTCGGGCGCGACCGGCAGTTGGCGTCCCGACCTTTCCAATGCCTTGCAGGAGTCGAGCCGTGAAGCAGATCCTCTTTCCCGCCCTGGCGCTGGTCCTCACTCTGGCGCTCGCCGGTTGCGGCAATACCACCGGTGCCCGGGTGTCGAGCGGCACCGCCATCGGCGCGGCCACCGGTGCGATCAT
>NZ_RHFI01000014.1:0-88447 GCF_003718685.1 Marichromatium sp. AB31
TGCTCCAGCCCTTCCAGCCGCTGTGGCTGGAACTCGGCGGACGTGGCGAGGTGCGCACCCTGACCCGGGTCGAGGCCGTGGGCCGACCCTATGCGCTCGCCGGTCGGGCGCTGCTCTGCGGTTTCTATGTCAACGAGCTGCTGTTGCGTCTGCTCGGTCGCGAGGACCCGCACGATGCGCTGCTCGACGACTACCAGGTCGCGCTCGCGGCGCTGGCCGCGGGGGACGACCTCGAGCCGGTGCTGCGCCGCTTCGAGCTGCGCCTGCTTGATGCCCTCGGCTATGGCCTCGCGCTCGATGTCGAGACCGCCACCGGTCGGCCGGTGCGCGCCACCGCCGACTATGTCTTCGAGCCCGAGCAGGGGCTGCGCGCGGCCACCGCCACCGATGACCCGCGACTGTGCTGCCGTGGCGCCACCCTGCAGGCGCTCGCCGCCGACGCCGCGCCGGCCGACGCCGAACGCGCGCGCGAGGCGCGGGCGCTGCTGCGCGCCATGCTCGCCCCGCATCTCGGCGAACGTCCGTTGCGCACCCGCGCGCTGTTCCAGCAGTGGTATGGCGGGCGCGAGCGTTCATCCCCACACTAGATTGAGTGGCGACGCCGGTCATGGCGCCGCCTTCCCGACCGTACGAAGCGAGGAGAAATCCCTTGAGCACGCATGCCAACGAGGTGCTGCTGGGCGTCAACATCGATCACGTCGCCACCGTGCGCCAGGCGCGCGGCACCCGCTACCCCGAGCCGATCCAGGCGGCGCTGGTCGCCGAGCAGGCCGGGGCCGACGCCATCACCCTGCACCTGCGCGAGGACCGTCGTCACATCCAGGACCGCGACGTCGAGCTGCTGCGCGGCATCCTGCAGACGCGGATGAACCTGGAGATGGCCGCCACCGCCGAGATGGGCGAGATCGCCGCCCGGCTGCGCCCGCACGATTGCTGTCTGGTCCCCGAGCGACGCGAGGAGCTGACCACCGAGGGCGGACTCGACCTGATCGCCAATCAGGCCTATCTGACCGATTTCTGTGCCCGTCTAGCCGAGGCCGGGGTGCGGGTGTCGCTGTTCGTCGACCCCGAGCCGGCACAGCTCGACGCGGCGCGCGCCATCGGCGCCCCGGTCGTCGAGCTGCATACCGGCCACTATGCCGATGCGCAGACGCGCGAGACCCGCGCCGAGGCGCTGGCGCGCATCGAGCGCGCCGTCGATCACGGTCTGTCGCTGGGCCTGCAGGTCAATGCCGGGCACGGGCTCGACTACGACAACGTCAAGCCGATCGCCGCCATCCCCGGCATCACCGAGCTCAACATCGGTCATGCGATCATCGCCCGCGCGCTCTTCTCCGGACTCGATCGCGCGGTGCGCGACATGCGTGCACAGATCGCCGTGGGCAGCCGTCGCTGAGAGGCATGCGCCGTCGGGGGAGGGCGCTCGGCGTGCCCGATCGACATGACCCTTTCGATCGGAACATGCCCGACGTCGTTCCCCGACCTCGATCTGCGGGCTAGACTGTGCCGCGGGAAAATACTCCCGTCAGCCAAAGCCAAGAGCCATGTCCGCAGATACCCTGATCTTTTTGCTTGCCATCGATCGCGGGGTGGGCCCCGCGCCTCTGACCCGTCATCGCCCGAAGGCGGCCGTTCCCTTCGGTGGCAAGTTCCGGGTGATCGACTTCGCGCTGGCCAACTGTCTGCACTCCGGGCTGCGTCAGGTCCTGGTGATCACGCAGTACAAGAGTCACTCATTGCACAAACACCTGCGCGATGGCTGGTCGATCTACAACCCCGAACTCGGCGAGTTCATCATCCCGGTGCCGGCGCAGATGCGCGATGGCAAGCACTGGTACGCCGGGCCCTTCGACGCGATCCGCCAGAATCGCAACCTGATCGAGCGCAACCGCGCGCGCCAGGTCCTCGCGCTCGATGGCAGCGCCGTCTATCGCATGGACTACAGCGAGGTGGTGCACGCCCATGTCGACGCCCGCGCCGAGGTCACGGTGGCGGTGCGCGAGGTCGATCCCGGCGCGCCGCCCTCGCAGACCCAGGCCCGCGTCGAACTCGACGAGCACGACCGCATCGTGCGCATCCTGCCGGCCGAGCGCGCCGGTGAGATCACCGGCGAGCGCGCCTTCGAGACCATGGGCGTCTATGTCTTCGATCGCGGCTGGCTGTTCGATGCCTTCGCTCGCCGCGAGAGCGCCGATGCCGAGGTCGGCCCGCTGCCCCCGGATCGGCATCTCGCCAAGGACGTGCTCGCCCATCTCACCCAGAGCCACCGGGTGCGCGCCTATCGCTTCGGTCAGGAGCGCGGGCGCGTCACTCCGGATCGCTACTGGTGCGATCTCTCCTCGGTCGATGCCTACTATCGCGCCAACATGGCGCTGTTGCGCCCGCAGCCGCCGCTCGATCTCTACCAGGACGACTGGAACATCCGCACCGCCCAGGGGCAGTATCCGCCGGCGCGTACCGTGCCCGGCGCGCGCAGCGGCAACGAGGGGGTGTTCGTCAACTCGATGCTCGCCGCCGGCACCGTGATCAGCGGCGGTGGGGTCAATCACTCGATGCTGTTCCCCTGCGTGCGCGTCGGTGACAGCGCCATCGTCGAGGAGGCGATCCTGTTCGACGGCGTCGAGGTCGGCGCCGAGGCCCATCTGCGCAACTGCATCGTCGAGAAGGGCGTGGTGGTGCCGCCGGGCGAGCAGGTCGGCATCGATCCCGAACGCGATCGCGAGCGTTTCGATGTCTCGGAAGAGGGCATCGTGGTGGTGTCCAGGGACGTCGAGTGGTAGCGGCGGCCACGCCGCAGACGGTCTATCGGACCCTGCTCGCGGCCCATGGCCCCCAGGGATGGTGGCCGGCCGAGACCCCGTTCGAGGTCATGGTCGGCGCCATCCTCACCCAGAACACCAGCTGGCGTAACGTCGAGCGCGCGCTCGACCAGGTTCGCGCCGAGACGGCGTTGAACGCCGAGGCGCTGCTCGCGCTCGATCCGGCGCGGCTGGCCGAGCTGCTGCGGCCCAGCGGCTACTACAGGGTCAAGACCCGACGCCTGCAGGGATTCTGCAAGCGCTATCATGCCGCTGGCGGTCTCGAGCCGCTCGCCGCGCTCGCCACCCCGAGGCTGCGCGAGTGGCTGCTGGCGACCCCCGGCATCGGCCCGGAGACCGCCGACGACATCCTGCTCTATGCCTTCGCGCGCCCGGTGTTCGTGGTCGATGCCTATACCCGGCGACTGTTCTCGCGGCTCGGGTTGCTCGGCGGTGACGAGGACTACGAGACCATCCGCCGCTGGTTCGAGCGGGCGCTGCCGGACGATGTCGCGCTGTTGCAGGAGTATCATGCGCTGATCGTGGCGCACGCCAAGCATGCCTGCCGGGCCAGGCCGGTCTGTGCGGGGTGTGCGCTGCGGGCGTGCTGTCCGTCATCGAAACCGACCCAGGTGAGCTGAGACGAGGATTGCGAGACCATGCCGCGAGTCGATAACCACACCTTCTACGATGACGCACTCAAGACCCACGGCACCAATGCCGAAGGGGTGCAGTGGATCTCCGAGGAGACCCAGCGGGTACGTTTCCGGGTGCTGCGCGAGTTGCTGCCCGAGGACCTCTCCAGCGTCGAGCTGGCCGATGCCGGCTGTGGTTTCGGCGACTTCCTCGTCTATCTGCGCGAGCGCAACCAGACGCCGGGGCGCTATCTCGGTCTCGACGTGATGGCGCCGATGATCGAGACGGCGCGCGCGCGCACCGGCTGCGAGATCCGCCGGTGCGACGTGCTCCAGGATCCGCTGCCCGAGGCCGATTACTACGTCTGCAGCGGCGCCATGAACATCCTCACCTGGGATGAGACCCAGAGCTTCATCCGCAACTGTCTCGCCGCCAGCCGTCGCGGTTTCGTGTTCAACCTGCTCAAGGGCCGCGACACCTCGCTGATCTACAATTGCCGCCGACCCACCGAGATCCAACAGCTCGCTGATACCTTGAATGCGACCATGAGGGTGCGTGAGGGTTATCTGGCGGGGGATTTCAGCGTATTGCTCGAACACTGCTGACTCGATGCATTGAGATCGATCTGATCGCTGTTGATGTCATCGACCGATGTTGGGTTGCTGAAAAACAGCAACCCAACCTAAATCGCTATGTCATCTCGCAGGTTGAGTTGCCCGTTCCTCACCCTCTCATCGCAACAAAACAGCGTTTAGCGCATCCAAGGTTTCAATCCTTGTTGTATGGGTTGAGCATTGCGGCCGTGCTCGCCCATCTCTACCCGGCAGCGATCCCCGCGTTTCAATCCTTGTTGTACAAGCGGCGCCGGCAGTTTCAATCCTTGTTGTAATGGATTGAGCATTGCGGCCACCAGCCAAGGACCCGAAGGGGATGAGGTGAACGGGGTTTCAATCCTTGTTGTAATGGATTGAGCATTGCGGCATGACGGATCGACGAGTAAAACTTATCGCAGAAGACGTTTCAATCCTTGTTGTAATGGATTGAGCATTGCGGCCTCGATGAGGATATCCCTGCGCCGGGAATCCTTGAGGTTTCAATCCTTGTTGTAATGGATTGAGCATTGCGGCATGGCGGCGCGTGGGGACTGAGAAAATCCCCATGTGTTTCAATCCTTGTTGTAATGGATTGAGCATTGCGGCGTTGCCCCGATGTTGGACTGGACGGACGGTCTTCGGTTTCAATCCTTGTTGTAATGGATTGAGCATTGCGGCGGGTTACCGGCTAGAGCACGCCGACGGCGCACCGATAGGTTTCAATCCTTGTTGTAATGGATTGAGCATTGCGGCGATCGGCGGTGAGATAGTCGCGGATCATCCGATCCGGTTTCAATCCTTGTTGTAATGGATTGAGCATTGCGGCGCGAGGTTTGGCCTGGGAGTAGTGGGCGGAAGTCGAGTTTCAATCCTTGTTGTAATGGATTGAGAATTGCGGCCGCAAATTCCCTAAAAAGCATTTTGAAACAAGCGCTTGGTCTTTTCTGCCGAGGCTCTTGAGTGGCGAAAAATAGATGCCTTGCACCGATGTATGCCCTGTTTTCTCGCTGTCTGACATTGACACTTTTGATTTTATGTCTTTTTTATCAGAAGGTTGCGTCAGTGGCGTTGGGGGTCGGTGATATTTTTTGCTCAGCAGTCTGAGTCGAGGTCGCTGCGGGCAGTGGTATTGCCGTGGCCCGATAATATCAAGTCGGTGCGATCGGTGTCCTCTGTGTGTGCGCTTCGGATGTGCGGCAGTGGCCAGGGTGGGCGGGGCGTTCGCCCGGGCAAAGGCCCGGACGTCCATAGTAGACTTATCCCTTTTGGCGGGAAGATACCGTGTTGCAACTTGTGGCGATCGCCGGGGGCGGCGCGCTCGGGGCGTTGTCGCGCTTCTGGATCTCGACCGGCGTCTACCGGGTGCTGGGGCGTGACTTCCCCTGGGGCACCCTGGCGGTGAACGTGATCGGCTCCTTCCTCATGGGGCTGCTGTTCGTGCTGCTCACCGAGCGGCTGGCGGTGGCGGCCGAGTGGCGCGGCGCCGTGCTGGTCGGGTTTCTGGGGGCCTTGACGACCTTCTCGACCTTCTCGATCGAGACCCTGAATCTGATCGAGCAGGGGGCGCTGTTGCGCGCCACCCTGAACGTGGGCGCGAGCGTCGGGGTCTGCGTGTTGCTGTGCTGGGCGGGCATCGCCCTGGGGAGGTCACTGTGAGTCAGAACGAAGCGATCATGGTGCGGGTCTATCTCGCCGAGTCCGATCATGAGCTCAAACCTCTGGTGCACGCCCTGCGCGACGAGCTGGGGGTGCGCGGGGTGACGGTGCTGCGCGCGATCGAGGGCTATGGTCCCTCGGGGCGCGCCCACGCCGCCTCGCTGATCGATCTGTCGCTCGATCTGCCGCTGGTGGTGGAGTTCTTCGATGCCCCCGAACGTGCCCGTGCGGCGATCGCCCGAATCCGTAATCAGGTGAAACCGGGGCACATCGTGTCCTGGCCGGTCACCGTCGAGTCCTGAGACCCAAGGAGACTACATGCTAGACCCACGACTGTTGCGCAACGATCTCGCGCGCGTCGCCGAGCTGCTCGCCCGTCGCGGCGTGACCCTGGACACTGCCCGTTTCGAGCAGCTCGAACAAGAGCGCAAGCGGCTGCAGGTCGAGGCCCAGACGCTGCAGACCGAGCGCAACACCCGCTCCAAGTCGATCGGCAAGGCCAAGGCCGCGGGTGAGGATATTCAGCCGCTGCTCGCCGAGGTCGCCGACCTGGGTGATCGGCTCAAGGCCGCCGAGCAGGCGCTGACCGAGTGCCAGGGCGAGATCGAGTCGATCGCGCTGGGGCTGCCGAACCTGCCCGACGACAGCGTGCCGGACGGGCGCGACGAGGCCGACAACCGCGAGGAGCGGCGCTGGGGCGAGGTGCCGAGCTTCGACTTCACCCCGCTCGATCACGTCGACCTGGGCGCGCGCAACGGCTGGATGGACTTCGATCTCGCCGCCAAGGTGACCGGCTCGCGCTTCGTCACCCTGTCCGGGCCGATGGCGCGGCTGCATCGCGCGCTGATCCAGTTCATGCTCGACGTGCACACCACCGAGCACGGCTACACCGAGACCTATGTCCCCTATCTGGTCAACGCCGACAGCCTCTACGGCACCGGTCAACTGCCCAAGTTCGAGGAGGATCTGTTCAAGGTTCCCGGCGAGCGCGATCTCTATCTGATCCCGACCGCCGAGGTGCCGGTGACCAATCTGGCGCGCGACTGCATCTTCGAGGCCGATGAGCTGCCGCGCCGCTGGGTCGCCCACACCCCCTGCTTCCGCAGCGAGGCCGGTTCCTACGGCAAGGACACCCGCGGGATGATCCGTCAGCACCAGTTCGAGAAGGTCGAGCTGGTGCAGGCGGTGCCCGAGGCCGAGTCCTTCGCCGCGCTCGAGGCCCTCACCGGGCACGCCGAGTCGATCCTGCAACGGCTGGGGCTGGCCTATCGGGTGGTGACCCTGTGCACCGGCGATCTCGGCTTCTCCTCGCGCAAGACCTACGACCTGGAGGTGTGGCTGCCGGGTCAGCAGGCCTATCGCGAGATCTCCTCGTGCAGCAACTTCGGCGACTTCCAGGCGCGGCGACTGCGTGCACGCTGGCGCAACCCCGAGACCGGCAAGCCCGAGCTGCTGCACACCCTCAACGGCTCCGGGCTGGCGATCGGTCGCACCCTGGTGGCGGTGCTCGAGAACTACCAGCTCGCCGACGGTCGGGTGACCGTCCCCGAGGCGCTGCGCCCCTACATGGGCGGTCTCGAGGTGCTCGGCTGAGTCCGGGCGCGCCGCCTCAGCGCGTCTGCGGGATATAGACGTAGGCGCGCGCCACCCCGGCGCCGACGATCTCCAGTGCCTTGCTGTCGTAGAAGTGCCCGAGCGCGGCGAGTGCGCCCGCCGGGTAGTCGCCGAGATCGACCTGATTGGCGGTGACCCGGTAGCGGCCCTCGCCGGGCGGCAGCTGCAGATAGACCGCGCAGGGGTTGGAGGTACAGGTGCCGGTGTCGCCCGGCGCCAGGGTGATGCTGCCCCAGTCGGTGACATGGCGGGTGGCGGTGGCGCAGCCGACGAGGCTTGCGACCAGGACGAGAACGACAGGTCCGGCGCCGCAGACGGCGCGTGCGGGCTGATGCATGACGGGCTCCGGCCGGTTGCGACCGGCGCGTGTTCGGCAGGTGTCGTCAAGCATAGCGGCGGCGTCGCCGGCTGTCCCCGAGGTTCGTCGATGATGTACTGCTCGGGTGGGGACGCCCCATTTGATCAATGCCCTTGCGCCCGTCAGAATGCGGGTTCCGATGAGTCGCCCCGGGGTGGGGCACGTGGGCACGGATGTTGTTCTATGCTGATCGCCCAAGGGTCAGGGAGACGGAGCCGTGGCGCATGCTCGGTCGCGACCCCTCCCTCCGCCCGTCGCATGTCTGTCTCGCCCCTAACCGAGCACGATGAGAAAAGGTTCCAGTCTCCGTTGTCCCGCCATCCCGAGCCGTCCATGAAGTCGATCGATGCCTGGGCATGTCTCGATGCCCTCGAGTGTGCGATCGCGGTGATCGATTCCGAGGGGCGGGTGCTCTACAGCAACCGTCAGCAGCGCGCGACCCTGCCGCTCGGTGTCTGGGCGGTGCCGGAGGGGCCTGGCCAGGTGCTCGATCAGGCGCGCCAGGGGATCCGTGAGGTCTGCCAGGGGCGGCGCGCCGATTTCACGCTCGAATACGTCTTGCCGCTCGAGGGCGAGACCCGCTGGCTGAGTCTCGGCGCCCGTCTGCTGAACGATGGCGAGGAGGCCGAGCGGCAGGTGCTGGTCGCCCATCGCGATGTCTCCGCCTATCGGCTGACCGAGCAGGCACTGGCGCTCACCCAGGGGCAGCTCGGCAGCGTGCTCGACAACTCGCCCGACCTGATCTTCTTCAAGGGTGAGAACGGGCGTTATCTCGGTTGTAACCGCGCGCTCGGCGCGCTGGTCGGTCGCGAGCCGGCGGAGATCATCGGTCAGGATGATGAGGCGCTCTTCCCTCCCGAGGTCGCCGCGCGGGTGCGCGCCGATGATCGACTGGTGCTCGAACAGAGGCGCGCGCGCCGCTTCGACTTCTGGTACAGCGACGCGCGCGGCCAGCGCCTGCTCTTCGACGTCCTCAAGACCCCCTATCACGGTCCCGACGGAGAGCTGCTCGGGGTGATGGGCTGCGGGCGCGATCTCAGCGCCCTGTATCGCACCCAGACGCTGCTGAGCGAGGCGCAGGCAATCACCGCGCTGGGCAGCTGGGAACTCGACCTCGCCACCGGTCGGGTGTTCTGGTCGGCGCAGCTGCTGGCCATCCTCGGGGTCGATCCCGGGACCTTCGTCGCCAGCGAGCAGGGGCTGCTCGAACGGGTCCATGACGAGGACCGTGGCCGCGTCGCCCGGGTACTGGATGCGGCGCGGTGCGGTATTGCCACCGAGGACGTCGAGCATCGCGTGGTGCGCCCGGACGCCGGGGTGCGCTGGGTGCGCCAGCGCATCCGGATCGTGCCGGGGGATCGTGGCGAGCCGTTGCGGGTGTTCGGCTCGGTGCTTGACATCACCGAGGATCGTCGCGCCCAGGAGGCGCTGCGCCAGAGCGAGGCGCGCTACCGCGCCCTGTTCGAGGGCGCCGAGGAGGCGATGTGGGTGATCGACGGCGCCGACCTGAGCTGTCTGGCCAATCCGGCCGCGGCGCGGCTGTTCGGCTATGACAGCGCCGCCGAGCTGACCGATGTCCATCCCGGCGCGCTCTCGCCCGAGTTCCAGGCCGACGGGCGTCGCTCGGCGGACCGCAACGCCGAGGTGCTGGGGTTTCTCGCCGAGCACGGCAGCGCCCGTTTCGAGTGGCTGCACCAGCGGCGCGACGGCTCGACCTTCCCGGCCGAGGTGCGCACCCGGCGCATCGAGCTCGAGAGCGGACGGCTGCGCGTGGCGATCATCCGCGATCTCAGCGAGCAGCGCCGGCGCGAGGACATCCTGCGCCTGACCAACGCGGTGTTCGAGAACACCGCCGAGGGCATCATCGTCACCGATGCCGACGGCGAGATCGTCGCGGTCAATCCCGCCTTTACCGAGATCACCGGTTACACCCCGGAGCAGGTGCGTGGTCGCAACCCGCGACTGCTCAAGTCCGGTCGTCAGGGTCAGGACTTCTATCGTCAGCTGTGGCGCGCGCTGCTCGAGCAGGGGCGCTGGCAGGGCGAGCTGTGGAACCGGCGCAGCAACGGCGAGCTCTATCCGCAGTGGATGAGCATCAACGCCATCCGCAACCACCACGGTCAGGTGGTCAACTATGTCGCCATCTTCAGCGACATCACCGAGCGCTACCGCTCGGCCGAGGAGATCGAGTATCTCAGCAACCACGACCCCCTCACCGGCCTGCCCAACGCCCGGCTGCTGAAGCAGCGTCTGGCCCAGGCCGTCGACCTGGCGACCATCCATCGTCAGCGCCTCGGGGTCTTCTATGTCGATATCGATCGCTACAACGACGTCATCGCCAGCTACGGTCACAATGTCGCCGACACCGTGCTCTGCGTGCTCGGCGAGCGGCTGAGCGAGTCGACCGGGCCGGGCGATCTGGTGGCGCGGCTGAGCGACGACACCTTCGTCATCCTCACCGAGATCGAGGGCGAGATCTCCGCCGCCTCGGCGTTCGCCGCGCACTATCTCGCCATCTGCTGTCAGCCGATCGAGATCGCCGGTCACGGTCAGCTCACCCTCAGCGCCTCGGCCGGCGGCGCGCTCTATCCCGGCGACGGCGAGAATGCCGCCGAGCTGCTGCGCAATGCCGCCTCGGCGCTGCTCTCGGCCAAGCGCAGCGGGCGGCGCTCGATCGCCTTCTACCGCCCCGAGATCACCGCCGCGGCGGTCGAGCGCCTGGCGCTCGAGGAGGCGCTGCGCATTGCCCTGGCCGAGGAGCAGTTCGTCGTCCATTATCAGCCGCTGGTCGAGCCGCAGCAGAACGGCATCCACGCCGCCGAGGCGCTGCTGCGCTGGCAGCGTGGCGGTCAGCTGGTGATGCCCGGGGTCTTCATCGACATCATCGAGAGCAGCGATCTGGTGGTGCCGGTGGGGCGCTGGGTGATCGAGGCGGTGCTGCGCCAGATGCGGCTGTGGCGCGACGCCGGGCTGCCCGAGATCCGCGTCTCGGTCAATGTCTCCGAGCCGCAGATCACCGCCGGCGGGCTGGCCGAGACCATCGCCGACCTGCTCGAACGCTACGACATCCCCGCGCGCCTGCTCCATATCGAGCTGATCGAGCGGGTGCTGCTGCAAGACCCGGAGCGCGCCCTGGCCGAGCTGGAGCGACTGCGTGCCCTCGGTATCGGCATCTCGCTCGACGACTTCGGCACCGGTTATTCCAGCCTCAGCTATCTCACCCATTTCCCGGTCGACTTCATCAAGATCGATCGCAGCTTCATCAACGACCTCGCCACCGACGGACGCAGCCGCGCGATCGTACGCGCCATCCTGTCGATGGCGCGCAATCTCGATATCGGCACCGTCGCCGAGGGCGTCGAGGACCTTCGCCAACAACGTATCCTCACCGCCGAGGGCTGCGACCTGATCCAGGGCTATCTGATCAGCCGCCCGGTCTCGGCCAACACCCTGACGCGCATGCTCGAGGACCAGCAGCGTGCGCGAGGTCCTCGTCGCTCACCCCAGCGCGCCCTGGTCCCGACGGCGGGCTGACTCGTCCCCCTCATTCCCAACGCACAGGAGATCGCCACATGACGACCACCTTCAGCGCCTATCGGATCGACCGCCACGACGGCACCCAGCAGCTCGAGTTCACCCGGCTGACCGAGGCCGACCTGATGGAGGGCAATGTCACCGTCGCGGTCGAGTACTCGACGCTCAACTACAAGGACGGGCTGGCGCTCACCGGACGCTCGCCGATCGTGCGGCGCTTCCCCTTGATCCCCGGCATCGATTTCGCCGGTCGGGTGGTGGAGTCGGGCGATCCGCGCTTCCGCCCCGGCGATCGCGTGGTGCTCAACGGCTACGGGGTGGGGGAGAAGCACTCCGGCGGCTATGCCGGACGCGCCCGGGTGCCGGGCGACTGGCTGGTGGCGTTGCCCGAGGGGCTGACCAGCCGCCAGGCGATGGCCATCGGCACCGCCGGCTACACCGCGATGCTCGCGGTGCTGGCGCTGGAGTCGCACGGACTCGAACCGGGCGCCGGCGAGGTGCTGGTGACCGGCGCCGCCGGTGGTGTCGGCAGCATCGCCGTGGCGCTGCTGGGACGGCTCGGTCATCGTGTCACCGCGGTCACCGGACGACCGCACGAGGCGGACTATCTGCGCGGGCTCGGCGCCACCGAGATCCTCGATCGCGCCGAGTTCACCCAGCCCCCGCGCCCGCTCGAATCCGAGCGTTGGGCGGCGGCGCTCGATGTCGCCGGCGGACTCACCCTGGCCAACGTGCTCAGTCGCATGCAGCGCGCCAGCGCGGTGGCCGCCTGCGGGCTGGCCGATGCGATGGAGCTGCCGACCACGGTCGCGCCCTTCATCCTGCGCGGCGTCACCCTCTACGGCATCGACTCGGTGATGGCCCCGCACGCGCTGCGCGAGCGCGCCTGGTCGCGGCTGGCGCGCGATCTCGATCTCGACCGGCTCGAGACCATGACCCGCGAGGTCGACTTCGCGCAACTGCCCCAGGCCGCCGAGGAGATCCTTGCCGGGCGGGTCCGCGGTCGCACCGTGGTGCGCATCCCCGAGGCCGACTGAGCCGCGCCACTGGCATCTCGCCCGCGGCGGACCCATCTCCCTACCCAATGGGGGCGCGCGGAGCGCGCCCCGTCGACCGATCGACCACGCCGCCCAGGGACGCGCGCCGTGTGCCACCCGAGTGCCTGCCGCACTGTCGCAGACGCATCCGGCCGACCGCACTGGGCGCCGCCGCGATAGAATCGTGCATCGCCTTAAACCAATGAATTCAGCCATGAACGCTCAAGCCGCACCGGCTCCGCGCAGCGATGACGCGACCCTCGACGTCGCCGCGCTGCGCGCCCAGTTCCCCATCCTCTCCACCCAGGTCGATGGTCGCCCGCTGGTCTATCTCGACAGCGCCGCCTCGACCCAGCAGCCGCAGGCGGTGATCGCGGCGGTCAGCGATTATCACCGTAGCGCCCACGCCAACATCCATCGCGGCAATTACCGCCTCTCGCAGCACGCCACCCGGCTCTACGAGCACGCCCGTGCGGCGGTGGCGCGCTTCCTCAACGCCGCCGAACCCGCCGAGTGCGTGTTCACCCGCGGCACCACCGAGGCGATCAACCTGGTCGCCGCCACCTGGGGGCGCGCCAACCTCGGCCCCGGTGACGAGATCCTGCTCTCCAACCTCGAACACCACTCCAACATCGTCCCCTGGCAGATGGTCGCCGAGCAGACCGGGGCGCGTATCCGCGTCATCCCCATCGACGATGCCGGCGACATCGACCTCGACGCCTATCGTCGGCTGCTCTCGCCGCGCACCCGGTTGGTCGGGGTCAACCAGGTCTCCAACGCCCTCGGTACCGTCAACCCGGTGCGCGAGATCATCGAGCTGGCCCACGCGCACGGTGCCCTGGTGCTGGTCGACGGCGCCCAGTGGGTCGCCCACGGGCGCACCGACGTGCGCGCGCTCGACGCCGACTTCTACGCCTTCTCCGGCCACAAGCTCTACGGCCCGACCGGGATCGGCGTGCTCTATGCCAAGCGCGCGCTGCTCGAGGCGATGCCGCCCTACCAGGGCGGCGGCGACATGATCGAGCAGGTCAGCTTCGAGGCCACCCGCTATGCCGCGCCGCCGACCCGCTTCGAGGCCGGCACGCCCAACATCTCCGGCGCGGTGGGGCTGGGCGCGGCGATCGACTGGATCGAGTCGGTCGGCTTCGAGCGCATCAGCGCCCACGAGCAGTGGCTGCTGCGTCATGCCACCGAGCGTCTGGAGGCCATTCCCGGGCTCGCGCTCAAGGGCCGGGCGCAGCGGCGCAGCTGCGTCACCTCCTGGGTGATGGAGGCGCCGGCGATCTCCAGCCTCGACCTCGGCACCGCGCTCGACCTGCGCGGCATCTGCGTGCGCACCGGCCACCACTGCTGCCAGCCGCTGATGGAGCGGCTCGGCGTGGCGGCCACGGTGCGCGCCTCCTTCGGGGTCTACAACACCCTGGAGGAGATCGACACCCTGGCCGATGCGCTGATCGAGATCGCTGACGAGACGCGCGCGCGTCAGGCACGGGTCGCGCCCGTCGCCGAGACCGCGCTCGACTACCCGGGGCCGAGCGCCGAGTCGCCCGCCGCCGCCGCCGCGCAGATCGCCGAGGACTTCGAGCTGCTGCCCGACTGGCCGACCCGGCACGAATACATCATCGACCTCGGCGGTCGGCTGCCGCACCTGCCCGCGTCGATGCAGAACGCCGCGACGCATGTACAGGGGTGTCAGAGCCAGGTCTATATCGCCGCCCGCGCCATGCCCGACGACCCCGAGCGCGTCGAGTTCCTCGCCGACAGCGACGCCGAGCTGGTGCGCGGGCTGATCGCGCTGCTCCAGCAGCTCTACTCCGGGCAGCGCGCGCGCGACATCCTCGACTTCGACGCCCGCGCCTTCTTCGCCCAGCTCGGGCTCGACGGGCATCTCAGCATGAACCGGCGCAATGGCCTCGAGGCGATGGTGCAGCGACTGCGTCAGGTGGCCGCGCGTCAGGTCGCGGCGGACGCCTGAGCGAATGCGTTGGCACGGGGCCGGACGGCCCCGTGCCGGGGGAGGGTGGGGCGCGCCTCAGCGCACCGCCATGATCAGCACGATCACCAGCGCCGCGACTGCGCCGAGCGGCACGATCGCCGCCGCCCAGTCACCCTTCTCGGCCTTGGGGCCGTGCTCCTGCCAGCGCTTGTAGACCGGCCAGAGATAGAACAGCATCAGCCCGAGCAGGGCCGCGGCCATGATCTTCAGGAACAATTCCATGGTGGAGACCTCCGGCGAGACAAACAAAAGCCCCGGCGCGGGGCCGGGGCTGTTGCGGGGCGAGCAGGGTGATTACTCGTCGCCGCCCATGATGCCGAGGATCTGCAACAGGCTGATGAAGATGTTGAAGATGCTCAGATAGATGCCGTAGGTGGCCATGATGTAGTTGGTCTCCTCACCCCGCGCGATCCGGCTGGTATCGAACAGGATGAAGCCGCTCATCAGCAGGATGATGGCCGAGGAGATCGCCAGCGACAGCGCCGGCATCTGCAGGAACAGGTTCGCGATCACCGCGATCATCACCACCATCATGCCGGCGAAGATGAACCCGCCCATGAAGCTGAAGTCACGCTTGCTGCTGAGCGCGTAACCCGACAGCCCGAGGAAGATCGCGGCGGTGCCACCGAAGGCCAGACCCACGGTCTGCGGGCCGTTGGGCAGCGCCAGATACATGCTCAGGATCGAGCCCAGACCGAAGCCCATCAGGCCGGTGATCAGGAAGATCACGCCGATGCCGGCCGAGGAGTTGGCGGTGCGTGGCAGCACGAACATCCCCAGCACCATGGCCACGATCACCGAGGCCAGGTAGGTCCAGGAGGGCATCGCCAGCGCGATCGACAGCATCGCCGTCAGCGCGCTGAAACCGAGGGTCGCGGCCAGCAGCAGGTAGGTGTTCTTGAGCACCTTGTTGGCCGAGACGGCCGACGGGGCACTCTGAACGAAGGAAAAGTTGTTGTTGGCCATGTCGTGCATTCACTCCTTATGGTCGAACAGGTTGGGAAACCGAGTTGATCGCTGGGTGAGACTGATTGCGATCTCTCAAGTTCCAGAAGGATACCTGACCCGCCGCCCCGCGCAAGCCCGACCGGACTTGGGAAAACGCCCGAGTTGCGGTATCCTTCCATCCCCGCCAGATGCGGACGACCGGCGCCAACTCAAGCCGTCCCCACAGGTCGTCCCGCGCCTGCCCCGGAGAGGTGGCTGAGCGGTCGCAAGCGACGGTCTTGAAGGCTGTCCGTCACGGCGGAGAAAGTTATTGGAGGGATGGCAGAGCGGTTGAATGCACTGGTCTTGAAAACCAGCAAGGGTTAACGCCCTTCCAGGGTTCGAATCCCTGTCCCTCCGCCATATCAATCAAGCGCTTGCGGCGCATCTGCTCACGGTTCGCTTGATTCTGGAAACCCGCCTCTCGGCGGGTTTTTTCGTTTTGGGGCCGGTATGACCCGTGGGCACATGAAGCCGGTCGGTTGGGTTGGCCATCCTTGGCAAGCCAACGGCTGAGCCGTCGCTTGACGATGACCTCGATCGTCTTCTGGCGTCGATCGGGCTCGTTTGTTTGCCCGTCGCGACCGCCATCGCTGCCTCGATGACCGGTGAGCGATGGGCAACCCAACCTACGGGGCTGTCAACGCCTCGTTGAGGATTGGGCAGTCTTCTTCACTCGCCCGTCGTTGAATCGCCTCAGCCAAGATCGGATTGTCTTCAGCTCTTTGAATCATGCGTGCTGCAATGTATTGGTCAGAACAGGCAAGGTTGGCGAGATAGCCCGCTTGTTCCTGCAGGAATTTTTCATCACTAGGCGGGTCGGGCCAATTGGAGAAGAGGCCGCATTGATCATAGATTGCCTGTGGGGCTTGCTCCGGTGAAATCACCGTTGGCGTCAACGGTAGATCGAAGGCAATCGACCAGAAAGTTTCGATGCTTGTGGAAATGCGCTCTTTCGCTTCTTCAGAAAGAAGATCAGAGTAAATTTCAAGCTTGGACAAGCTTGAGCCCATCTTTTTGGGAATGATCGGAAGAAATATTACTGATTTTAGGTAGGAAAGTGTTAGGTTGGCATTCTCGAAATCTGTTGAATAAAATTTCGCCCCTTGCAAACTGCTCCCTTGTAGTTGCGCCTCCCTGAGATCGGCCCCCTGCAGTTGCACCCACCTGAGATCGGCCCCCTGCAGTTGCGCCCACCTGAGATCGGCCCCCTGCAGTTGCGCCCCTATGAGATCGGCCCCCTGCAGTTGCGCCCCTATGAGATAGGCCCCCTGCAGTTGCGCCCCTATGAGATCGGCCCCCTGCAGTTGCGCCCCTGTGAGATCGGCCCCCTGCAGTTGCGCCCCTATGAGATAGGCCCCCTGCAGTTGCGCCATGCTGAGATCGGCCCCCTGCAGTTGCGCCTCCCTCAGATAGGCCCCCTGCAGTTGCGCCCACCTGAGATCGGCCCCCTGCAGTTGCGCCTCCCTGAGATCGGCCCCCTGCAGTTGCGCCCACCTGAGATCGGCCCCCTGCAGTTGCGCCCCTATGAGATAGGCCCCCTGCAGTTGCGCCTCCCTGAGATAGGCCCCCTGCAGTTGCGCCCACCTGAGATTGGCCCCCTGCAGTTGCGCCCACCTGAGATTGGCCCCCTGCAGTTGCGCCCACCTGAGATCGGCCCCCTGCAGTTGCGCCCACCTGAGATCGGCCCCCTGCAGTTGCGCCTCCCTGAGATCGGCCCCCTGCAGTTGCACCTCCCTGAGATCGGCCCCCTGCAGTTGCGCCCACCTGAGATCGGCCCCCTGCAGTTGCGCCTCCCTGAGATCGGCCCCCTGCAGTTGCGCCCCTCTGAGATCGGCCCCCTGCAGTTGCGCCTCCCTGAGATCGACATCCCAAAGCGTCGCTCTCCATAAATCCGCATACCGCAAATCGCGATGTCGCAAGTCCAGTGCTTGACCGACGTCTTTCCAGATCTCGGCGCGCTCTTCATCCGTGTCGATATGGGCCGCGTATAGCACCTCGGCGGGTGGGGCCTTTATCATTAATACGCGCTCACGTAAATTCAGGTTACGTTGAAAGAGCCAGTTTATCCACGGTTGGTTTTCACCGATCATCCATTCGATTCCACCTCCCGGCGGAACCATTAGCCCCCATATGACGGATAAAAAGATTAGCGCCAAGGCTGGAGGTACTCTCGCGCCCCTGCGCTGCCATCTCCGGTTCGGACGAATCAGCCTCCCGATCTTTCTCGGCAACCATCTGGATGTCGGCCAGCGAATTCGCCAGCGGCCGGAGCGCGAACTCAGGCGCGGCCAGAGCAGCGCGATGAGCAGCAGATCCAGGGTTATGACGAGCTGATGGTCGAGGGTGATCCAGAAACTGTGATAGGGAAGAAACCGCCATTGAATGGCGGCCAGCAGCAGGATCGGCAAGAGAATCATGGTCACTTTGACCACGACTCGCAGCATCAAGCGGATCAGGCCCGGGTGGTGTCGGCCGATGAGCACATAGCTGAAGACGAGCGGAAAGGGTAGCTCTCGATAGGTGCGTTCTTCCGCCTCGGGAAGCTTCAGCAACAGGGCGTCGAGATTGAAAAGCTTGCGCGAGAGTTGGAAGAACTGCAGCAGCAGGTGAGCGTGGAAGAAGAGCACCAGCCAGGGGATAAAACTATAGAACCCCAGCAACGGCAACTCGATGTCGAGCAGCGGCAGGGTGGCGCCGGTCTCGCGCAGCAGTTGTTCGTCGTCCGTGGAGAAGACGATGACCGCGATATAGAAGCTGAACAGCAGGAAGGTGACATAGAGGTTGCGGACGTGTCGCGCCGCATCGTCGGCGGAGGCCCGTAACAGCGCAAGCTTCGCGAGGACGTCCTGCTCCTCCAGCGCCCAGAGGTTCTCCTTGCCATCCCACCGCCTGGACATCCGCCACCATCCCGGTTACACATCAGGTGTCCCCATTGTAGGGAAGCCCCATCGCCCCGTCATCGCCCGACGCCACGCCGCCCGATATCTGCGCCGACGTCTGGTGATCGGCATCAAGCGCCCTCGGGACACCGAGGCGGTTTTTCATCCCACGCGCGGATGTCGGGCAAGCCGTCCAAGAAGCCGATTCGTCGATGTCGTGGCCGACGGCCCCACCGATATTGCCGGTCGGATGGGCAACGCGCAGCGTGCCCATCATCGCCGCGCGCCGTCTCCAGGTACGGATGTCGGGTTGCCCGCCCCGATCGCCATCGCCTCCCGGTGGCCGCTGAGCGACGGGCAACCCGACCTGCGTGGCTACTGGGCGAGCAATGCGCTCAACCGGGCGACCACCGGGCCCGGCGCGTCGCTGAGATAGAAGTGTCCGCCGGGGAAGGTCTCGACGCGGAAGCCGGCGTCGGTCCAGCGCGACCAGGCATCGGCCTCCTCGGCGTCGAGGTCGGGGTCGTCGCGGCCGCGGAAGACGGTGAGCGGGCAGGGCAGCGGCGGGCGCTCGGGGTCGGGGCGGTAGGTCTCGATCAGGCGGTAGTCCTGGCGCACCGCCGGCAGCACGATGGCGCGGATCTCGGGCAGCGCGAGCAGCTCGGGCGGGGTGCCGCCGAGCGCGGTGAGCGCCGCGCACAGGGTGTCGTCGTCGTGCCGATGGAGGTCGCCGCCGTGGTGGCACTGCGGTGGCTCGCGCGCCGAGATCACCAGCTGCTCGGGCGCGCGCTGTCCCTGGTCGATGAGCGTCTGGGTCAGCTCGTGGGCGAGCGCCCCGCCCATGCTGTGGCCGAACAGCGCCCAGGGACGATCGAGCCAGGGGCGCACGGCACCGGCGAGCTGCCCGACCAGGGTGGGGATGTCCTCGGGCAGCGGCTCGTCGAGCCGGTTCTCGCGCCCCGGCAGACAGACCATCAGCGGCTCGATCCAGTCGGGCAGCAGCGGCGGCCAGTGCTTGAACAGCGCCGGGGTGCCGCCGGCGTGCGGCAGGCAGAACAGCCGCAGCCGCGCTGCCGGGCGCGGTTGCGGGCGGCGGATCCAGCGCCCGGCCGCCGCCGTGGCGGCGGCCGGGGCGAGGTGGCGCGAGGGTTCAGCGCGCATCGCCCGTCACCACGGCGGGGTCCAGCGCGGGCGCGTCCTCCGTCGACCCACCCTCGGGAAAGACCCGCTGGAAGCGGTAGGGCAGCGCCAGCAGCAGGGCGACGACGGCTACCGCCAGCGCGGTCCAGATCACCGAGAGATAGCCGAGCTGCTCTGCCAGCGAAGTGCTCACCGTCGCCGCAACCATCGCAAAACCCATGCTCAGGCTGAACTGCAGGCTGTAGTCGGTGGCCGGGGCGTCGTGCGAGGCGTGGTCCATCATCACCGCCGCCAGCACCGTGGTGGCCGGATTGCAGCAGAGGAAGAAGGCGCCGATGGCGAGCATCACCGTGAGGGTGTCGGTCATCCCCAGCAGCGGCAGCGCGACGGCGCCCACCCCGATGATCTGCAACAGCGCCGCGCCGGTCAGCGCGTTGCGTCGCGCCACGCGGTTGAACACCCAACCCGCGGCCAGCGCGCCGATGATGCCGACCACCGAGCCGAAGACGTTGACGGTGAAGCCGATGCGCTCGACCGACCAGCCGAGATCGACCAGGATCGGGGTCAGCGGGATGAACATCAGGTTGTAGCCGAGCGGGTAGAGCAGCAGCATCGCCAGCCAGTAGCGCCCGGGGCGGGCGCGCAACAGCCCGCCGATGCGTGGCAGCAGCCGGGGCCGCGCGGTCGTCGCCACCGGCCAGCGCGGCTCGCGGAAGACGAGCAGCTGCACCAGCGCCACCCCGGTGGCGAGAGCGAGCACCACCATGCTGCCGACCCATCCCAGATAGGGATAGGCCATCAGCACCACGCCGCCGCCGAGCATGTTGCCGAGCAGTCCGCCGGCGACCTGGATGCCGTTGCCGGTGCCGCGCTCCTCGGCCGGGATCAGCCGGCAGGCGAGCCCGTCGGCGGCGATGTCCTGGGTCGCCGAGAGCAGGGCGACCACCACGCAGAGCAGATAGATGGTGGAGAAATCGTCGATCAGGTCGTAGGCGCCGATCAGCAGGAAGCAGGCCATCATCCCCGCCTGCATCAGCATCAGCCAGCCGCGATAGTGCCCCCAGCGGCGCACGCCGATGCGGTCGACCAGCGGCGCCCAGAGGAACTTGAGCGCCCACAGCAGCCCGAGCATGTAGACCAGGCTGATCTGGTCGAGCGGCGCGCCCTGCTCGCGCAGCAGCGCGGCGAGGGCGATGACGAAGAAGCCGAGCCCGAGGTACTGGGTGGTGTAGAGGCTGGCGAGCAGCCACCAGGTGGACCTCGGGGTCTTGGTCCGGGTTGGATCATTCATCACGGATCAGGTCTCAGAAGAAGTAATTGACGCCGAGCCCGACGGTACGCCCGCGCGCCGGCGCGCCGATCCGCAGGGTCGGGGTGTACTGGTAGGCGTAGAGGTCGTAGTCCTCGTCGAGCAGGTTGTCGGCCCACAGATAGAGCTCGGCGTTGCCGGCGGCGAGGCCGACGCGCAGGTCGAGCTTCTGGTAGGCGTCGAGGTCGAAGGTGTTCTGCGGGTCGCCGGGGCGCTCGCCGACGAAGCGATAGCTGAGCTGGGTGTTGAGGGTGAGCGGACCGAGCCCGCCGACGGCCGGCAGCGGTTTGACGTGGCCGAGGCTCAGGCTCGCGCCCCAGCGCGGCACCTCGGGGACGCGGTTGCCGTCGTCGACGTCGCCGCCGGAGACGCCGACCGCGTCGCTGGTGATCTGGGCGTCGGTATAGCTGAGCGCGGCGGCGAGCGAGAGCCCGTTGTCGAAGGCATAGCGCCCCTCCAGCTCGGCGCCCTTGCTCTCGGTGTCGGCGTTGATCGCGGTGGCGGCGAAGGTGTGGGCGTCGTAGCCGAGCAGGTGGTCGTCCTTCACCCGGTTGAAGAAGAGCGCGCCGTTGAGGGTGAAGCGCCCGTCGAGCGATTCGTGCTTGAAGCCGAGTTCGAGGGTGTTGACGCTCGCCGAGTCGTAGGGCGTGCTGCCCTCGATGCTGGAGGCGTAGTCGTTGAAGCCGCCGGACTTGTGGCCGCGGGCGAGCAGGCCGTAGAGGTTGGTCTCCTCGCTGAGGGCATAGCTCAGCGCCAGTCGCCCGGTGGTGTAGTCGTCGCTGAGGTCGCGCTCGTCGCGGGTCACCGTGGCGCCGCGCCGATAGCTCGCCTCGTAGTCCTTCTCGTCCCAGGAATGACGCACGCCGCCGGTGAGCTTCAGCGCATCGCCGAGCGGATAGGTCAGCTCGCCGAACAGCGCCGCGCTCTGGCTGCTGAAGTCGCGCGCATAGAAGTTGCCGGTCATGGTGTCGAGGGTGTCGAAGGTACGATCGGACTGCGACAGGTGCAGGCCGGTCACCCAGAACACCGGGGCATCGGGCAGCGACGACCAGCGCAGCTCCTGGCTGGTCTCGTCCTGCTCCGAGGTGTCGAGGAAGGCGACCTCGCCGGGGAAACCGAAGACCTGCTCGGTGATGGTGCGGTCATAGGCCTTCCACTTGACGATATCGGTCGAGACCAGCGAGGTGATGAGACTCAGCCGGCTGCCGGCGAGGTCGTGGTTGATCTCCAGCGAGTAGCGCTCGGTCTTGCGCTCGTTGTCGTCGAACAGCCCCGGGGTGAGGTCGTTGGCCGGCTGATCGCCATAGGGTTGGGCGACGATCAGGTTGGCCTGGTGCTCGATCGAGTAGCGCTCGGCCACCAGCGTCGCCTCGGTGCCCGCGCCGATCTCCCACAGCAGGGTGCCGCGCAGGGTCTGCTCGTGCGGGCGCATCAGCGGCTCGCCGTCGCGGCTGTTCTCCACCCAGAGATCCGAGGTGGTGTTGCGATAGGCCACGCGGGCGCTCACCTGCTCGGAGATCGGGCCGCTGAACACCGCCTCGCCCATCTTGCGTCCGAGCTCACCGACCTCGCCGCGCACGTGGCCCTCGAAATAGCGTGTCGGCTTGCGCGTGGTGACATTGATCGCGCCGGCCTCGCTGTTGCGTCCGAACAGGGTGCCCTGCGGCCCCTTGAGCACCTCGATGCGCTCGATGTCGAGCATGCCGAGCGCGAGGTTGCGCGTGGACATCGACACCCCGTCGACGTTCAGCACCACCGAGTTGTCGTCCATGTTGAGCTGGTAGAGCGAGCCGACGCCACGGATGCGCACGTTGGAGTTGTTGGGACCGCCGTCGCCGCTGATGTCGACGCCGGGCACCGTCGCCAGCACCTCCTCGAGGTTGTCGAGACGCTGCTCCTCGAGCTGCTCGCCGCCGAGCACGCTGAGCCCGAAGGGGATCTCCTTGGCCTGCTCCTCGCCGCGTCGGGCGGTGACGGTGATGGTCGACAGCGAGACCGAGGCCTCCCCGGTCTCCGCGCCCGCCGCGTGCGTGGCCACGGGCAGGGTGGTCAGTCCGCTCGCGCCGACGACCAGCGCCAGGATCAATGGCTGGATCTGCTGTGGGGGCGTCATGGAATGCTCTCTCTTGTTCATCTGCGTGCTTCTTTCCTTAGCGATGCATGGGCCTTGCGGGCCTCGGGTGAACACGGGCGCGGGTCGCTCCGTGATGTCGTCGCCCGCCGCTCGGCTGGCGGGAGACGGTTGCCTGGTGTGCCTGTGCCGTTCCATCGCGGCGCTAGGCGCATCGGCATCGCGCAGCGCCCCCGCCGCGGTGCGCGGCGCGGGGCGTGGCTGGCCGACAGCCGCGGGATGGCTGTCATCGGCTGGCTGGAAGGTCGGGTGTGCATGAGGGCGAGGCGGGCTCAGCCGGGGGCGTCCGGTGTGGCGCCTGGCGTGCCGCGTGGTCTCACAGCGCGCCCTCCTCGAAGACCGTCTGCTCCGTCCCCGGGTCGCCGGGCGAGACGGTGCCGAACTCGGCGATCCGCTCGGCGAACGCCGCCAGGGTGGAGGCGCCGAACAGCAGCCGCAGCGGCACCAGGGTGTGGGTGACGCCCTCGCGCCTGAGCCGCTCGACGGTGCGGGTGGCGCCGAGGCTGTCGCCGCCGAGGAGGAAGAAGTCGTCCTCGCGGTGGATGTCGGCGCGCCCGAGGACCTCGGCCCAGATCGCGGCGAGGGCCTGTTCGAGCGGCCCCTGGGGCGGGGTGCGCACGCCTGCGGCGTCGAGCACGTCGAGCCGGGCGGCGAGCGCGCGGCGATCGACCTTGCCGTTGGCGCTGAGATCGAGCCGTTCGAGCGGCAGGATCGAGGTCGGGATCATGTACTCGGGCAGGCGCTGGACGAGGGTCTCGCGCAGTGCCGCGAGCGCCTGCTCGGACTGCACGCCGGGGGCGAGCACCACCGCCGCGCCGAGACGGGGCGGCTGCCCGAGGGTGAGGGCGCAGGCCTCGGTGACGTCGGGCGCGGCGGTGAGCGCGGTCTCGATCTCACCGAGCTCGATACGGTGCCCGCGCACCTTGACCTGCTGATCGGCGCGACCGAGGAACTCCAGGAGCCCGTCGGGGTGATAGCGGCCGATGTCGCCGGTGCGATACCAGCGCGCCCCGGCGCGGGTGACGAAGCGCTCGGCGGTGCGCTCGGCATCGCCGCGATAGCCGCTGGCCAGTCCCGCCCCGCCGATCCACAGCTCGCCGGGGACCCAGTCGGGGCAGTCGCGTCCCTGGGCGTCGACCACGCGATAGCACTGATTGGGCAGCGGTCGGCCATAGGGGATCGAGTTCCAGCCCGGGAGCGGCTCGGGTGCGGGCTCGAAGGCGTTCGACCAGATCGCCGCCTCCGTCGCCCCGCCCATCGCCACCATGCGGCAACCGCCGTCGGTGGCGGCGTCGAGCCGCGCCGGCAGGTCGCGGGCGATCCAGTCGCCCGAGACCAGCGCCAGGCGCAGCCCGAGCGGGTGCTCGTCCGTCCCGGCGAGGCTCAACAGCATCTCCAGCAGCACCGGCACCGAGTTCCACAGCGTCACCCGGTGGCGCGCGATCAGCGCGCGCCAGACGGCGGCATCGCGCCGCGCCGTCTCCGGCACGCAGACCAGCGCGCCGCCGACCTGCGAGGGGCCGAAGAGGTCATAGACCGAGAGATCGAAGTCGAGCGCCGAGACCGCCAGCACCCGATCCTCCGGCCCGACGCCGTAGCGCTGGTTGATCGCATCGATGGTGTTGGCCGCGGCCAGATGGGTGACCTCCACCCCCTTGGGCTCGCCGGTCGAGCCGGAGGTGAAGATCACATAGGCCGGGCTGCTCGGCGCCACCGCGATCGGCGCGGGCAACGGCGCGTGGGCTTGGGCCTGCGCGATCGTCTCGGCATCGAGCACCAGCCCGACCCCGGCGCGCTCGAGGATGCGCGCGCGTCGCGCCGACGGCTGCTCGACCCCGATCGGGACATAGCACCCCCCGGCGGCGAGCACCCCGAACACCGCCGCGACCTGGGTCGCGCCGCGCGGCAGCGACACGGCCACCGCCTCGCCCGGGGCGAGTCCGGCGGCGCGCAGCCAGCCGGCGATGCGCAGCGCCGCGGCGGCGAGTTCGCCGTGGTCGATCACCCGCTCGCCGTCGAACAGCGCCGGGCGCCCGGGCTCGCGCCGCGCGGTGGCGAAGAGCCCGGCGTGGAGCAGACGCGGGGCGAGCGCCAGCGCGGTGGCGTTGACCTCGCTGCGGACCCGACGCTGCGCCTCGGGGAGCGGCAGCATCGCCGGCTCGGACCAGGCCCGTTCGCTGCGCGCCAGACGCGTGAGCAGCTCGGTGTAGGCCGCGAACATGGCGTCGATCATGCCCTCGGGGAACAGCGCCTCGACCGCGTCCCAGGCGAGCAGCAGGGCGCCGTCCTGTTCGTAGACCTGATGGTCGAGCCACACCTGCGGGGTCTGCGAGATCATGTACTCGAACGCGCCGAGGGTCGCGCGGGTGTCGTCGTCGAGCAGCGGCGCGCCGAGGTTGCAGGCGAACACCACCGGGGCGGCGAAACCGTCGCCGCCACGCAGGTGGGCGAGGTCGCGCTGCACCCGCACGCCGCAATAGCCGGCGTGGGCCATGTCGGCATGGAACTGGCGCTGGACCGTCGCGGCGCGCGCGGCGAAGTCGCGCGGCGTGGCGCAGTCGACCTCGAGCAGCAGCAGGCTGGTGAAGTCGGCCACCGCCTCGGCCGCGCCGGGGAGGTCGTCGTGGCGGTCGAACAGCGGCAGGTTGAGCGAGAGCCTGGGCTCGGCGCTCCAGCGTGCGAGCACCTCGGCATAGGCGGTGGCGAGCACCAGCGCCGGGGTCAGACCGCGGGCCTGGGCGCGCTCGCCGAGGCGTCGCCAGTCGGCGACATCGAGCCAGTGCCGACGGCGGCGGAAGCGGGGTCGGTCGATCGTCTCCGGGGCCTGGCGCAGCGGGAGTTGCGGACCGGCGGGGAGGGTCGCGGCGCGTGCCCGCCAGTAGTCGCGATCGGCCTCACGGCGCGGCGCGGCGCGCGTCTCGACCGCCGCCAGATAGTCCGCGAAGCTCCACCCGGCGGGCGCCGCCGGGGGCGCGTCCGCGGCGTAGAGCCTGGCCAGATCGCGCAGCAGGATGCGCAGGCTCTCGACATCGGCCACCAGCAGGTCGAGGTCGAGATGGACCCGACCGCGACCCTCGGGCAACAGGCTCAGCGCAAGCCCCGCGACCTCGCCGCGCTCGACGGCGAGACGGCGGTGCGAGAGCGCCTCGCGGATCGTCTCCAGGCGTTGCGCGCGGCTCGCCGGGTCGAGCGTGCGCAGGTCGTGGACGGCGAGCGGCGCGCAGCCGCTCTGCGCCGCGATCCGCTGGCGTCCCTGGTCGTCGAAGCGCGCGCGCAGCATCGGGTGATGGGCGAGCAGGGCGCGCCAGGCGGCGTCGAGCCGCGCCGGGTCGAGCGCGTCGCCATCGAGTTCGAGATAGGCGTGACAGCCGACCCCGCCGAGCGGCTGGCCGTCCTGCCGACCGATCCAGTAGGCGTGCTGGACGTCGGTCAGCGCGAAGGGCGCGGCGGGGTCGTGCCGGGGCGCTGTCGGCGCCGGCGCTGTCGGCGCCGACGCGGCGCCGAGCAGCCCCTGCCAGGCGGCGAGCGTGGGGCGCTCGATCAGCTCGGCGAAGCCGATCTCGGCGCCGGCGCGACGCCACTGGCTGACCAGCCGCATCACGTGCAGCGAGTCGAGCCCGAGCGCGATCAGGTTGTCCTCGGCGGCGACCTCGGCGGCGGGCAGCGGCAGCAGCGCGCAGACCTGCTCGCGCACCGTCTCGGGGGCGATGGCGGCGCAGGTACTCATGACGCGCGGGCCTCCTCGGGCTGGTCGTTGGCGGCCAGCGCCGGGGCGAACAGGGTGGCGCAGACCCCGGCGAGCTTCTCGCGGGTCTCCTGCAGCTCGCGCTGCGGGGTGGAGAGTGCGATCAGCCCGGCACCGGCCTGCAACCACTGCCGGCCGTCCTGCTCGTAGAAGGCGCGCAGCACCAGCGCCGCGTCGAGGGTGCCGTCGCTGTCGACGGTGAGCACCGAGCCGCTGTAGAGCCCGCGTGGCTGTGTCTCGTGACGGCCGATGGCGTCGATCGCCTCGCGCTTGGGGATGCCCGAGGCGGTGACCGCCGGGAACAGCGACTGGAAGGCGTGCCAGGGGTTGGCGCCGGGGGCGAGCCGACCGCCGGCGCGCGAGCCGAGGTGCTGTACCGAGCCGCGTCGCGCCACCGACATCAGCTCCGAGACCTGGATGGTCCGCGGGTCGCAGACCGCCTCCAGCTCCTCGAACGAGAGCTTGACCGAGATGGCGTGCTCGGCGACCTCCTTGAGATCGGTGAGCAGCTCGGCGCGCAGCGCCGACTCCTCCTCCGGGGTCTCGCCGAGCGCGCGGGTACCGGCCAGCGGCTGGGTGCTCACCCAGCCCTCGGCCGAGACCTCGAGCACCGTCTCCGGGCTGAATCCGGCGGCGCGGAAGCCCGGCCACAGCAACAGGAAGGAGCGCGCCGGGGTGTTGTTGCGTCGCCCGGCGAGATAGCTGGTGATCGGGTCGATCGGCTCGGGGATGCCGACCCGGCGCGACAGGATCACCTTCTGGTACTGGCCGTCCTGGATCTCGGCCACCGCCGCGGCGACCATCTGCTGATAGGCCTCGCCGTGCTCGTGGGCGACCGGGGCCTGGACCGCGCGCACCGGCAGGTCGGGGGTCTCGGGTCGGTCGCTGTCGAGCCGTCCGAGGGTCTCGGCGAGGGCGTCGAGGTCCTGCTGCGAGAGCCCGCGCAGCAAGGCCTCGCCCTCGCGCAGCCGGATCTCGCGCGCGGGCACCACCAGTTGCAGCAGCTCGGTGCGGGTGTCCGCGTCGGGCAGGCCGTGGAAGCGTCGCGCAAGCTCGAAGCGGGCCATGCCGTAGGCGCGCCAGCCGCTGAAGGGCAGTGCCGCGAGCGCCGCCTCGACCGCGCTGGGGAAGTCCTCGAGCGGCCAGCTCCGCGTCTCCTCGTCGTAGCGGATACGCACCCGTTCGAGGTTGAGGTCGAGGCGTGCGGCGACGCCGATGCCCAGCGACCACTCGCCGTCGCGCTCGTAGAGCGTCAGGGTGTCGTCGAGCCCGGCCTGGGCGAGACGCGTGGCCAGTTGCAGCGGGTCGCCGACGATGCGCAGCCGGTGCTCGAGATAGGCGCGCGGCGCGGGGCGCTCGGTCGCCGGTTGCAAGCGCGTGCGCAGCGCCTGTTTGTCGATCTTGCCGATCGCCGTCAGCGGCCAGCCGTCGAGGTGCTCCAGACGGTCGGGCCACTTGTGACGGGGCAGATCGCGCGCGGCGAGAAAGCGGTGGAGCGCGGCGAGATCGAGTGTCGGGTCGTCGCCGAGCACGCAGGCGCAGGCGCTCTCGCCGAGTCGTGGATCGGGCAGCGCCACCAGCGCCGCCTCGCGGATCGCCGGGTGCTCGACGAGCAGGGCCTCGATCTCGGCGGCGGCGATCTTCTCCCCGGCGCGGTTGATCTGGTCCTTGATCCGTCCCTCGACGACGAGCGCGCCCTCGGCGGTGCGTCGCACCTTGTCGCCGGAGCGGTAATAGCCATCGCTGGTGAAGGCGATGCGGTTGTGGGCCTCGGCGCGATAGTAGCCACGGATGGTATAGGGGCCGCGCACCAGCAGCTCGCCGGCCTCGCCGGGGGCGACCTCGTGACCATTCGCGTCGACGATGCGGACATCGTCGTCGGCGCACATCGGTCGCCCCTGGGTGTGCAGCACGATGCTGTCGGGATCGTCGAGCCCGGTGAAGCAGAGCAGCCCCTCGGCCATGCCGAAGACCTGTTGCAGCGTGCAGCCGAGTTCGGGGCGGATGCGCGCGGCGGTCTCGGGCTCGAGTCGGGCGCCGCCGACCTGGAGCACCTGGAGGCTCGACAGGTCGGTGTCGTCCCACTCGCGCGCCTGCAGCCACAGCGGCACCAGCGCCGGGACCAGCGCGGTGTGGGTGACGCGCTCGCGGGCGATCAGCGGGAAGGTCTCGTCGAAGCCCGGGGTGCGGGCGAGCACCACCCGGCCGCCGGCGCAGAAGGTGCCGAGGATGCCGGGGCTGGCGAGCGGGAAGTTGTGGGCCACCGGCAGCGCGGCGAGATAGACGCTGTCGGCGTCGAGCCCGCTGATCTCGGCGGCGCGCCGGGCGTTGTAGGCGTAGTCGACATGGGTGCGCGGGATCAGCTTGGGCACGTCGGTGGTGCCGCCGGAGAGCAGCAGCAGCGCGATCGACTCGGGGTCGGGCCGGGGCAGGTCGAGGGGCTCGGCGTCGAGCGCGGCGAAGGCGGTGTGCGGCCCGGCCTCGCCGACCACGACGATCTCCTGCAGGCTCGGCAGCCCGGCCTGGATGCGCTCGGCCAGGGCGCGATGATCGAAGCCGTGGAAGCGGTCCGGGACGACGCAGGCGACCGGCTCGGCCAGCGCGCCGAGCGCGGCCAGCTCGCGCTCGCGCAGCGCGGTCATCACCATGATCGGCACCGCGCCGAGGCGCAGCAGCGCCAGGGTGGTGAGCACCAGCGGCAGGTCGTTGGGCAGCTGTACCAGCACCCGGTCGCCGAGCGCGATGCCGCGCCCGTGCAGCGCCGCGGCGAGACGGTCGACACGGGCGTCGAGCGCGGCGTAGCTCAGGCGCGCGTCGCCGGCGATCAGCGCGGTGCGCTCGCCCTGGGTCACGGCCCAGCGGCGCAGTTGCTCGCCCAGGGGCAGCGGTTCCCAGTAGCCTTTGTCCCGATAGCTTTGCGCCGTCTCGGGCGGCCAGAACGCGAGGGTGTGGTCCATGGAGGGTCTCCGGGGTTGTCGGGCGAGAGAACGATGCGCCATCTGCACCGTGCAGGGACGGATGGCTGAAGGCTTATTTGATATCAATTATCATTTGCTATATCGGTGGCCGACTCCCCGGATCGGCAGCCGTGAACCCCGATCGGGATTCTTCCCGGCGGAGATCGGATCGGCGCTCCAGGCGCGATGTCGGATGGAGGATGACGTGAGTGTTGGATGGTGACTGGCGCGAGTGCCCCTGGTCCGGGGTCGAGTCGGTGCTGGCCGGCGGGCTGGATCGGCCCCTGGTGGTGATGGCGCCCCTGGCGCCGAGCGGCGAGGCGCTCGCGCCCTGGCTGTCGGCGGCGGAGCGGGCGCGTTGCGCGCGCTATCGCCGGCCCGCCGACCGGCTGCGTTGCGCGAGCGCGCACGCGCTCAAGCGGCGGGTGCTGGCGGCGCTGCTCGGTGAGTCACCCGGGGCGTTGGCGCTGGTGTGCGAGGCCCACGGCAAGCCCGCGCTGGCGAGCGGCGCGCTCGCCTTCAACCTGTCGCACGCCGGCGACTGGGTGGCGCTCGCCTGCGACCCAAGTGGGGCGGTCGGGGTCGATCTGGAGCAACCGGCGGTGCGCCGCGGCGGTATCGCGGGGATCACCATCGGCCACCCGGAGGATCGGCTGGTGCCGGCGCCGGTGTCGGCCGAGCAGGGCTTCTACACCGCCTGGACGCTGAAGGAGGCGATCGCCAAGGGCGTCGGTCTCGGGCTCGGGATCGAGTTCGCCGCACTGGCGCTTCGCCCCGAGGGCGACGGGCGCTATCGCTGTCGCTGGCGCGGGCGTTGCTGGCAGGCGCGCCACCGGTGTCTCGACAGCGGCGTGCATCTGGCGCTGGCCTGCGCGCGTCCCTGGACGCAGGTGGATTGGTGGCAACTGAACTGGGACGCGGCTCAGTCGGCGCCGGCGTTGCCGAGATAGTGCTTGCGGGTCTCGCTCGGCAGCACCCCGAACTGCTTGCGGAAGGCGGCGCTGAAGTGGCTGATGTTGCTGTAGCCGAGCATCAGTGCGGTCTCGGTGACGCTGTGCTGGCGCAGCAGTTGGCGGGCACGGTCCATGCGATGTTGCTGGAAGAGGGCGTAGATGCTGGTGCCGAACAGCGCCTTGAAGCCCTGCTTGAGCTTGAGCTGGTTGAGCCCGGTGTCCTGGGCCAGCTCGGCGATGGTCGGCGGTTCGCTGAGGTTGCTGAGCAGACGCTCGCGCGCGGCGAGCAGACAACGGCGCTCGCGCAGCGGGGTGCGCGGATCGCGTTCGTCGGGGGTGAGCCCGTGCAGCAGCCAGCCGAGATACTCGAGCGCGGCGGCGTGCAGCAGCAGCGGCTCGGGTTGCTGGATACGCTGGGCGAGGCGGGTGGCGGCGGCGATGGTGCGGTTGCCGGGACGGCTGGCGCGCATCAGGAAGCCCTGCGCGATCGCCTCGCTGACCTGGCCGAAGTCCTCGCCGACGAGTTCGCCGAGCAGCTCGGGGCTGAGCGCCAGATCGATCTGCTGGTACTGGGCGCCGTAACGTACCGCGAAGCGTTCGTCCGGGGCGTAGCCGATGCAGCCCTCGCCGACCTTGGGGCAGAACACCCGATCGCGCACCCGCGCCTGCGAGGCCTCGCGCAACAGACAGGTGAAGTGCACCTGGTGGCTGGTGTTGACCACCACCGCCTGGGTCTCGCGCTGTCCGTTACCGCTGTAGAGCGCGGCGGTCATCCCCGGACAGACCTCGATCGACCAGCCCTGGACGCCCGGCAGGGCCTCGTGGACCCGCGGTGCGGGTCTGGGCAGACGGTGCCCCGCCGCGGACGATGATTCCTGTAGACAAGACATTCCTCCCTCCTGAACGCAATGACCGCTGGCGTCGGTCGTGATGGGGTCGCCGACACGGGCAGCGCCCACGCGATCGCGGTGGACGGCGCGGGCACGACCCTGTTGGGGATGGGGGAGTATCGTAAACAAGAATTAATCTTATTTGCAATCCTGTTCGGCCGATGCCGCCCGGATTGTCGCGCCGTGCAGCAGCGCGGGGTCGAGCGTTTCGGTCAGGCCGGTGAGTTCGATCGTCCTGACCCCGCTGCTCGGCGCATCCTCGAGCACGATGGTCGGATCATCGCCGATGATGCGGCGGATCTCGGCATGACGCTCGACGGGCGCGCCCAGCCGTACCCGACTGAGACGGCTGGCGCCGTTGGCATGACGGATCGTCGCCGGGTGCTGACGTGGCTGGTAGGGGCTGACCATGAAGGGCAGCGCCGGGTCGCGCGGATAGGCGAAGCTGAAGCGGGTCTCGCTTCCGTCGGCGCGACGTCGGCGCCAGCGTACCGCGCGACCGATCGGGATGCCGGCGGCGCACAGGGTCTTGCGGGTGGCGTCGAACAGCCCCGAGTCGGTGACCACGGCGAGGTCGCAGAAGCCCTCGCCGCGCGCGCTCCAGCCGATCATCCGCCGTCCCGCGCCACGCCCGGCGATCAGGTCGATCGGCCACTTGAACCAGCGGGCGTTGGCCGGGGTGGTGAGCAACTCGATCACCGGGCCGTCGCTGAACCAGACATGGGCGTGCTGCGCGCGCTCGCGCGGGGTGGCGTAGTCGACCTGGAAACCGAGCCGACGGTAGTCGTCGACGGCGCGGTGCAGGTCGTTCACCCGCACCAGGACATGACTGCAACGGGTCTTCATCGCGGCTCCTCGCAAGGCTCGCCCAGCAGCGTCTCCAGCGCCACGGGGCGGGGTGGATCGGGGCGGATCAGCTCGGGGACGCCGATCCGCGTGGCAAGCTCGCGCCAGGCGAGCGAGACGTCGAGCGCCCAGCGTCCGGCACGCGCGCGACCGCCCGGCTCGGCGATGTCGGCGCGCAGCGCATCGAGCGCATGCACCACGGCATCGGGCCAGGTGTGGGCGAAGATGTGGTGGAAGGTCGGCGTCGGCAGACCGTCGATCAGGCTGGTGCTCGGGGTGTCGAGCCGTTTGGTGCCGGGACCGGCAAGGCGCAGCCGACCGCTGGCATCGCGCGGCGCGTGCAGCCGCGCGTTCCACAGCACCGGGCCGTGGGTGTCGGCGAGGGTGAGCACGCCGCCCTCGCAGAACAGCGACACCCGGTGCATCAGCAACCCGTGGTTGTCCGGGTCCTCGGGGTGGACCTGATTGTGCACGCGCAGCGTCACCGGCACCCCGGCGAGTTCGGCATAGAGCTGTCGGAACGGCTGACCGGGCGGCGGCGGGCAGTCGGTGAACGACCAGGGTCGCAGCCCGCCGAGGGCGTGACCGATGAGGTCGAGCAAGGGGTAGCTGACCTGGCTGTTGCAGGCGGCGTCGACACAGAGGATGCGCTGCTGGGCGCGCAGCCGCGCGGCGGTGTCGATGAACTGCCGCACCGGCGCGAGGTTGGGGTAGAGGGTGTTGACCGCATAGGCGGCGTTGCCGGCGCGCGCGGCGCGCAGGCAGGCGGTGATCTCGGTGGCGTGCACCGGGTGCTCCTGGAGGACGTGCACGCCACGGGCGAGCAGCCGCTGGGCGATCTCCGCGCCCGGCCCGCCGGTCGCCCCCGAGGGCACCACCACGCAGACGATGGCGACATCCCCGGGGATCTGCTCGGGATCGGTGTAGCAGGGCACGCCGAGCTCGCCGGCGAGCGCCCGCGAGTAGTCGCTGCCGCGGGCGAGGATGCCGGCGAGGGTGTAGCGCTCGGGCGCCGAGCGCACCGCATCGAGATAGACACGACCGAAGCCGGTGCCGGCGACCACGACCTTGACGGGGTGGCTGGTGCTCATGCGTGGGCCTCCGTCTCGATCGCGGTCTCTCGCGCCAACCGCGCGCGGTCGATCGCGCCCGAGGGCGTGCGCGGCAGGTGTGCGACCAGCGTCAGATCGCAGGGCGCGGAGAGTCGTGCGGCCAGGGTCGCGGCGCTCGCTGGTGCCGCTGGCCGGCGGGTGGCGAACACCCGATGACCGAGCCGATCGAGCGGGTGATCGGGACCGGGCAGCTCGCGCACCCGCTCGAGACCGGCGCCGTCGAGCACCGCGCGCCACTGCGCCAGATCGAGGAAGGTGGCGCGGGCGTCGGCGCGCGCGTCGCTCGCCTCGCTGAGCATCAGCGCCTGCGAGGCCATCACCCAATACTCCTCGCGGGTCGGCTCGGAGAGCAGCAGCCAGCCGCCGGGGGCCAGCAGCTCGCCGAGCCAGCGCACCGAGGCGTCGGTGTCGCGCGCGGCGTTGAGCACCCCGCCGGCGAGGATCAGGTCGAAGCGCGCCGCGGCCAGCCCCTGCTCGGCGGGGTCGCGGTCGATGTCGTGCAGGCCGCGCCGCACCCAGGGATAGGGCGAGAGCAGGGGGGCGGCACGATCGAGGAAGAAGGCGGAGACGTCGGTGAAGCGATAGTCGACCGCGTACCCGGCGAGCGCCGGCAACACCTGCTCCGTGGTCGCGCCGGTGCCGGCGCCGACCTCGAGCACCCGCAGCGCCCGCCCGCGCGGGTGCGCGGCGGCGATGCACGCTGCCAGCTCGGCCATGGCGCGGTGCTGGTAGCGACCGACGACCGACTCGCGATAGAGCGCGGCGGCGCGCTCGGTGCGCCCCTCGGGGAAGAGCAGGTGCACCGCCCGGTGCTCGTCGCGCAGCAGCGCCGGCAGGCGCGCGGCGTTGTCGCGGGCGTAGACGATGGTCTCGGCGCTGCCGAGACAGTCGCGCCACGCCTCCTCGATCGCCGTCCAGGCGGTGGCGAGCGCCGCATCGTCGTAGGCGCTCGACGGGCGGGTCGAGCGCAGCGCGCCTGTGGCCTCGGCGGCCAGCAGCCCTTCTGCGCGCAACACCTCGAGCCAGCGCCCGACCAGGGCGCGATGGGCGGGGGCGACCCCGGCCCGGCGCAGCACCTCGTCGGGGGCGTGGGTCGTCTCGGAATCGGTGAACAGACCGCCGTGCCAGAGTGCGTTGAGCATCGAGTCGAGGGCGATCCGGGCGAGCCGCTCGGTGAGCGCGACGGCGTGATCGAGGTCGTCGGCGGTCATGCCGATGTCGATCGCCCGGTCCTCGGGCAGGGTCGGGAGGGCGGTGCGCGCCGGGGCGGGGACCGCGACCAGTCGCGGTGTCGTCCCCGGGCGCTCGAGTGCGACCGCCTCGGCCAGCTCGGGCAGGGCGCGCGCCTCGGCCTCCAGTCGCGCCGTCGGGGTGGCGATCGTCCAGCCATCGCCGGTCTCGACCAGTGACATGCAGTCGACGCCGAGCTGCTGTGACGGCATTTGCTGGCCGGGGTCGAGAAGCGGGCAGAACAGCCGTTCGAGGGCATCGAGATCGGCCAGCGCGGCGGCCGGGTGGGCGGCCAGGGCGTCGAGCCGGGTCGGCGCGATCAGCGCCTGATCGACCCGGTCGCGCTCGAGCAGTCCGAGCGCGAGTGCCGGGGCGCAGTCGGCCGGCAGCAACAGTACGCAGCCGCCCTGCTGCCAGCAGGCGAGCGCGGCGGTGAGGGCGAGCGCCGCGGGCGTCTCCTGGAGCGCGAGCATGCGCGGTGCGCCGAACCAGGGGCCGGGGTGCGCGATCGCGGTGTCCGGCGGCGCTGTCTGCAGCGGCTCGATCCCGGCGAGATCGGCCGGGTCCGGGGGCGGCGGCGCCTGGGGATCGAGTCGCAGCTCGGCGCCGAGCTGCAGACAGGCGAGCCCTGCCTGCAGGGTCAGCGCCGGGTCGTCGGGACGCCAGTGGAGACGCCGACCGGCGCCGAGTCCGTCGGCGGCGAGCCGCGCGGCCAGCCGCTCGGCGTGTTCGAGCAGCGCGGCGCCGCTCCAGACGTAACCGTCGACGATCAGGCGCGGCGTGGTGGCGGCGGCTTCGAGCGCCGCGAACAGGGTGGATGAGCGGATCATGCGGACTCCTCGGGGGCCTGCGCGATGAACAGCCGCTGACCGGCCAGGGCCAGCGGGTCGTCCTCCTCGGGCAGGATGGAATGGATCGCCAGCCCGGCGCCTTCGAGCGCGCGGCGCCAGCCGGCGGTGTCGAGGAACACCCGTCCCTCGCGCGCGCGCTCGTCGCCGCTGCCGGGGCGCGGCGCGCCGGGTGCGGGCGAGAGCAGGAACTGCATGGCGCCGAGCGTCGCCGCGCTGTCGTCGACCGACTCGCTGAACACCAGCCAGCCGCCCGGGGCGAGCAGGGTGCGGATGTGGGTGAGGGCGCGTACCGCGTCGACGGCGTTGTGGAGCACGTTGGTGGCCAGCACCAGCGCCGCCGAGCCGGGCGCGCGGCCCTGCTCGCGCGGGTCGCGGTCGATGTCGAGCAGCGCGGTGTCGACGCCGTGACGGCGCTCCGCGGCCAGCGTGAACAGGCGCGAGACGTCGGTGAACAGATAATCCGGCGGCAGTGCGCCGAGGCGCGCGCGCACCGCCTCGGTGGTATGTCCCAGCCCGGCACCGAGTTCGACCACCCGGCGTGGTCGCAGCGCCACCAGCTCGGCGCAGACGGCGTTGAGCGCGGCGGTGAAGTGGTTGCGCTGATAGGCGCCGAGGTCGGCGAGATCGCCGCCGTTGCGAAACACCAGCTCGGGCAGGCCGGTGCGGTCGCGGGCGAGGTCGACGAGATGGCCGAGCGCGAGCCGGTGCAGCCCGGCCATCCCCGGCGGGAAGCCGAGCGCGGCATAGGCCGCGTCGAGCGCCTCGGTGGCGACCTCGGGCGCTGTCTCGGCGGCGCGGCGATAGCCCGCTCCGTCGCGCACGATCAGGCCGCGCGCGGCGAGCACGGCGAGCCAGCGACCGATCAGCCAGACGTGACGCGGCGCGGCGCCGAGCGCGGCGGCGACCGCGGCGGCATCGCGCCCGGTCTCGGCGACGAGCGCGCGCTGCTCGATCAGCACCCGCAGGATCGCCGCGAGGCTGATCGCCTCGAGCCGTGCCAGCGCCGCGGCCAGGGCCTCGGGCGCGGCGGGACGGGGCATGGCGGCGATCAGCCGTTGCTGACTCGGCAACAGGATCACAGCGCGCCCTCCTCGGTGACGGCGAGGTCTTCGACCCCGCCGTCGAGCCATTGCGGCGGCTCGATCGCGCGCTGTGCGCGCAGCCCCGCGAGCATCGCCTCGGGGTCGAGCGCGAGCGCGGCAAAGCCCGCGCCGGGGGTGAGCGCGCCGTCGACCAGCGCCCCGGTGGCGAGGGCGATCAGGGTGCCGCTGACGGTCGCGTTGCCGACGCCGTCGACCAGGGCGCAGCGGGTCAGCGCCCGTCCCGCCGGGTCGCGTCCGGCGAGTTCCACCAGCAGCTGGATGCGCGGGCGACGCCCGAGCAGGTCGAGCGCGCTGGCGCGTTCGAGCGCCGCGCGTGCCGCCTCCGGCTCCAGCGCGGGGGCGCGGTCGAAGGCGTCGAGCACCTGGGGCGCGCTGACCACGCTGAACCAGTCGCCGTGCTCCAGCCCGAGCGCCCCGGCGAGCGCCATCGCCTCCTGATCGAGATAGGGCAGCAGCGTCGCCGGGGCGTCGAAGAAGGGCAGCTCGACCGCGCTGCGCCGCGCCAGCGCGCCGCCGCGCGGTCCCGAGCGCCACGCCGCCAGCGGCAGGCAGCCGGCGTCGGTGGTGTGGAGGAAGTCGGTCGCGGCGGTGGCGGTGAAGCGGTCGAACACCCGCAGATAGCTGCGCAACCGGGTGACGCGCGCAAACCCCCGCCCCGCCAGCCAGCGTGGCAGCAGCCCGGTCAACCCCGGCTGGAGCCCGGCGCCGAGCAGCGCGGTGCGCGCCGGGGCGCGCTCGAACAGCGCGGCGATCCCCGGCTCGGCGCTGGCGTCGACCAGATCGACCCCGGCGGCGATGGCGGCGAGCGCGGCATGGCGGCTGGTGTCGCGGGCCGGACCGGCGCAGTTGACCAGCACCCCGCAGTCGGCGGCGAAGGCCAGCGCCGAGGCCGGTTCGGTGAGATCGACCGCGCGGGTCTCGATGCGCGCCCCCGGCGCCCGTCGGCGCAGCTCGGCGGCCAGCGTCTCGGCGCGGCGCCGGTCGCGTGCGCCGAGACGCAGGGTGTCGAGTCCGCCATCGAGCAGGACGCGCGCGGCGACGCCGCCGAGTTCGCCGCTGGCGCCGAGCAGTCCGACCCTCACTGTTGCGCCCCGAGCGCGGCGCCGAGATGGGTGAGCACCTGCTCGACGTGCGGCGGCTCGATCACGCTGAAGTGGTTGCCGGCGACGTCGATCAGCCGGAACTCGCCGAGGCAGACCTCCTGCCAGAAGGGCGCGGCGAGATGCCCGACCCCGGCGGCGATGCCGAACGACTGCTGCTCGCGGCAGCGCAGGAAGGTCATGTCGCCGACATAGGGCGGCGGGTCGAAGCGCGCCGCGCGCATGCTGTGGCGGCACACCCGGAAGAGCGCCGGGACCAGCTCGGGGCCGACCGGCAGCCCGGCCTGGGCGGCGGCGGCGCTGGCATAGCCGGCGAGCCGGGTCTCCTGGTCGATCGCCTCGCGGGCACGCACCGCCGCGGCCACCGCCTCCAGTCCGGGGTCGCCGGAGAGCGCGGCCATCGCCCCGGCCGGGACCCGGCGCTCGGGGTTGTCGGTGAGCCGGGCGATGGCGCGATGGAGCTGCTCGGGCTCGACCTGCTCGCCGAACACCGCCGCCACCGGATCGAGGTTGAGGTTGGGGACGAAGATCGCCTCGAAGGCCAGCTCCTCGTCGGTGTCGATGAACATCGGGATGCTGTCGACCAGGGTGAGGTCGACCACCTCCAGGCCCTGCTCGAAGAGCCGTCGCGCGGTCTCGGTGGCGAGCAGCCCGCCGAGGCAGTAGCCGACGAGCTGGAAGCGGGTGTGGCCGGTGGCGCGCAGCCGCGCGGCGTAATCGGCGGCGACGGTCTCGATCAGCGCCGGGGTGTCGATGGCCAGATAGCGCTCGACGTCGGCGACGGCGATGCCCACCACCGGCCCGAGCTGCTGGGCGGCGAGCCCGCGCCCGAGGTGCTGGAAGTAGTCGAGGGTGCCGAGCGCGGCGTGGAACATCACCCGCAGCGGACCCGTATCACCACCGCCGAAGGACACCAGTCGGGCGTTGCTCTCGGCGCTCGCCGCCGCGTGGTCCGGCTGCGCCACCGGCGCCGCCGCCGGCTCGGCCTCGGGGCTGGCGCGCAGCGCGGCGGCGAGCGCGGCCACCGTCGGTTCGTTGAGCATCTGACGCAGCAGGGTGTCGTAGGCGAAGGGCGCGGCGGCGTCGACCTCCTCGCGCAGCCGTCCGGCGACCCGGGCGAGGATCAGCGAGTCGGCGCCGCGATCGTAGACGTTCTCCTCGGGGGCGATCCGCTCGATCCCCAGGGCATCGGCCCAGATCGCGCAGAGTTCGGTCTCGAGCGGGTCCGGCACGCGCGCGTCGCTCGCGGCGCGCTCGTCGCCGTCGGCCAGCGGTGCCGGGCGCAGCCCGGCGAGGCGCTTGCGGTCGATCTTGCCGGTGGCGCTGAGCGGCAGACGGTCGAGGATCTGCAGGTGCGCGGGGCGCATCGGCGCCGGCAGTCGCTGGGCGAGGGTGGCGGCGAGGTCGTCGAGGTCGAGGGCGCGGCGCTCGCGCTTGAAGCGCGCGGCGAACACCGCCATGCCGCGGCAGGCGAGGGGGTGGGCCGCCTCGGGCAGCTCCACGGCGAGGGCGCCGCCGCGCGACTCGATCAGCGCGCGCCAGCGCTCGCGGGAGAGGAAGCGACCGGCGCCGTCGTCCCGCGGGCTCATCATGAAGCCCTGGGTGAGCATCACGTGGGCCAGCTCCTCGGTCGGCTCGGTGAATACCAGCCAGCCGCCCGGGGCGAGCAGTTCGACGATGGCATCGAGCGCGCGCTCGGGGTCGGCGACGCTGTTGAGCATGCCGGCGCAGAGGATCAGGTCGGCGCCGTTGGGCGCCAGCCCCTGGGCGCGAAGATCGCCGTCGAGGTCGAAGCGGGCGAAGCGCATCCCCGCGCGCTCGCCCCAGCGCCGCCGGGCCTCGCCGAGGAAGAAGGGGCTGATGTCGGTGAACAGATAGTCGACCGGGTAGCCCTCGAGCAGCGCCAGCACCTCGGCGGTGGTGGCGCCGGTGCCGGCGCCGAGTTCGAGGATGCGCAGCGGATGGCGCTCGTCGTGCCCGGTGACGACGCGGTTGATCAGTGCGGCGGCGGCCTGGTTGTTGTAGCACGCGGCGAGGTCGTCGCGATAGATCGCCAGCGCGGTCTCCTGTCGCCCCTCGGGGAAGAGCAGGGCGAAGGGATCGGCGCGGTCCTCGAGCAGCGCCTGGAGCCGCTCGACATGGGCGAGGTGATAGTCGATGAAGGCCGATGAGAAGACCGCGCCGTGGTGTTCGCGCAGTCGTGTCCAGGCCGCCGGTGCGGCCGCGGCGCAGAAGGGGCGCGCGAGGCGGTAGCGCTCGGCGTCCTGAGCGCGTTCGAGCCAGCCACCGCGTTCGAGCAGGTCGAGCCAGCGGCGCGTCAGCCAGTGGTGACGCGGGGCGATGGCGGCGCGCTCGAGGATCTCGTCGAAGGCGTGCCAGCTCTCGGTGTCGGCGAACAGCCCCCGGGCGGCGAGGGCGGCGAGCATCGACTGACGCGCCGCCGCCTCGAGTTCGGCGCTGGCCTCGTCGAGTCGCGGGGTGTTGGCGCACTGGCGCTCGGCGAAACGGGCGACGGCGCGGCGCAGCGGCTCGGGATCGTCCTCGGGGGGACGCTCGACGGTGGCGCACTCGACGAAGCCGAGCAGCGCGCGCTCGCCGGCGCCGGGGTCGCTGATCACCGCCGCGGCGGCGCCGACGTCGGGATGGGCGAGCAGCGCGCTCTCGACCTCGCCGAGTTCGATGCGATGACCGCGCAGCTTCACCTGACCGTCCTCGCGGCCGAGGAACTCGACCTCGCCGCCGGGGCGGTAACGGGCCAGGTCGCCGGTGCGATAGAGCCGCTGGCCGTCGCGCGGGTGGGTGATGAAGCGCGCCGCGGTCAGCTCGGTATCGCCGAGATAGCCCTGGGCAAGCCCGGCGCCGCCGAGATAGAGCTCACCCCGGGTCCACACCGGGACGTCGCGCAGCTCGGCGTCGAGCACCCGCAGCCCCTGGTTGGCCAGTGGTCGGCCGTAGGGGATGCTGGTCCAGTCGGGGTCGACCCGGGTGATGCGGTGATAGTTCGACCAGATCGCCGCCTCGGTGGCACCGCCGAGCGAGACCAGCGCCAGATCGGGCAGCAGCCGGGCGAGCTGCTCGGGCAGGGTGATCGGGATCCAGTCGCCGGAGAGCAGCGCCAGACGCAGCGAGGGCAGGGCGCGCGGCTCGCTCTCCAGGTAACCGGCGAGCATCTGCAACTGGGCCGGGACCGAGTTCCACAGGGTCAGCGCGTGGCGGGCGATCAGCTCGGCCCAGTGCGAGGGGTCGGCGCCGCGCGCCGGGTCGGGCAGCACCAGGGTGGCGCCGAGTCCGAGGGTGCCGAAGAGGTCGTAGACCGAGAGATCGAAGCCGAGCTGGGCGAGCCCGAGCACCCGTGCCCCGGCGTCGACGCCGAAGCGGCGGTTGATGTCGTCGATGGTGTTGCAGGCGGCGCGGTGACTGATCATCACCCCCTTGGGCTCGCCGGTCGAGCCGGAGGTGTGGATCACGTAGGCGAGCGCGTCGGGGTCGCCGGCGGGACACACCGGCACCTCGGCGGCGGGCGTCAGGGTGTCGACGGCGATCTCCGTGCAACCGCTGTCGAGCGCGAGCCAGGACTGGGTGAGCACCACCCGGACCCCGGCGCGCTCGATGATCCGCGCCCGGCGCAGCGCCGGCTGGGTGATGTCGATCGGCACATAGACGGCGCCGGCGAGCAGGGCGCCGAGCACCGCGACGACCTGCTCTCGCCCCTTCTCCATCACCACCGCGACCCGCTCGCCCGGTCGACAACCGGCCGCGCGCAGCGTCTCGGCGACGGCGCCGGCGGCGCGCGTCAGGGTGGCGTAGTCGAGCGTGCCGCGGGCGTCGATCAGCGCCCTCGCCCCGGGGTGCTCGGCGGCGCGCTCGAACACCGCCTGGTGGAGCAGGCGTTCGGGCAGCGCGGCGGCGGTGTCGTTGGCCGCGCGGCGCTCCTGGCGCTGCCATTCGGGCAGCGCCACCGGGTCCTGGTCGCGCCAGCGCGCCGGCTCGGTGGCGAGCGCGCGCAGCAGGGTGGTGAAGGCGGTGAACATGTCCTCGACCATGCCCTCGGGGAAGACGCCCTGGCGCACGTCCCAGTTGATCTCCAGCCCGTCGTGATCGTCCATCACCTGGCAGTCGAGCAGCACCTGCGGGGTCTGGGTGAGCCCGCGCAGGGTGCGCCGACCGCTGCGCGGCGGCTCGCCCCGGCCGAGCCCGATGGCGCTGGTGAAGACCACCGGCATCAGCGCCGCCTCGCGGCCGCGTCGGCGGGTGATCTCGCGCAGCACCTCGACGCCGGAGAACAGCCGGTGGTCGAGATCGGCGAACAGCCGCTCGCCGATCGCCGCGGCCCAGTCGTCGAACGCGCGTCCGTCGAGCGGTGCGATCTCGAGCAGGCTCACCGAGGTGAAGTCGCCGACCAGCCGCTCGACCTGCGGGTGCAGCGGCAGCCGGTTGAGCAGGGTGAGATTGAGGGAGAAGGCCTGGTGTCGGCTCCAGCGCTGGAGCACGGCGGCGTAGGCGGCGAGCACCGGGATGGTGGCGGTGGTGCCGTGTTCGGCGGCGCGGGCGCGCAGTCTCTCCCAGGTCGTCGCATCGAGCCGGGCGTGATGACGGGCGAAGCGCGCCGGACCCTCGCCGCTGTCGTGCCGGAGCGGCAGCTCGGGGGCCGGCGGCAGGGCGTCGACGCGCGCCATCCAGTACTGACGGTCGCGCTGGTAGCGGGCGCTCTCGCGCATCCGTCGCTCGGCGACGAGATAGTCGCGGAAGCCGATCTCGAGCGCGGGCAGCGCCTCGCCCTCGCCGGCGAGGATGCGGTCGAGCTCGTCGAAGAGGATGCCGGCGCTGGCCCAGTCGGCGATCAGCGAGTCGAGCGAGACGTGGAGGATCTCGCCGGCCTCGGTGCGGCTCAGGCGCAGCTCGAACAGCGGCCAGCGGGTGGTCTCGTAGAGACGGTGATCGAGCGCGGCGCGGGTCTCGGCGAGGGCGTGCTTGCGCGCGGCGGTGTCGAGCGCGCGCAGGTCGTCGACCCGGAGCGCGTAGTGCGCCACGGTCTCGAGTACCCGCTGGGTGCCCTCGGGGGCGATCACCGCACGCAGCATCGGGTGACGTGCGATCAGTTGGTTCCAGGCCGTCTCGAAGCACGCCGGGTCCTCGACCCTGGGGTAGAGCACCTCGAGATAGCCGTGACAGGCCACGCCGCCGTAACCGAAGGAGTCGTGACGGCCGAGCAGATAGGCCGTCTGCACATCGGTCAGGCCGAAGGGCGCGTGGGCCTGCGCCGGGTCGGCGTCGACCTCGACCGTGGCCGGCTCGGCAAGCAGGTCGAGGAGGTCGTCGCGGTGCGCGCGCAGGTGCGCCATGCGCTCCTCGGTGAGCACGCCGCTGGGGGCACGAAAGCGCAGCTTGCCGTCCTCGGCCCAGAGCGCGACCCCGAGGGTCTCCAGTTCGGTCATCAACTCGGTGGCTTGCATGGTGGTGAATCCGCTCCTGTGATCCGGGCTCCGGGGACGCGCCGGCGATCTACTTAAGAATGTATTCGAGAATCATTATTATTTGAGGTTAAAGGCCCGTTGCAGGACGCCGCTCACCGCAACGGGACGGCCTCTGCCCGAATCGGGATTCTCTGTGGCGCGGACGGGAAAACTTCAGATCGGGTCAGCGTGCGACCCTATGCGGGGAGCGTCGGGGCGGGGCGACTCATAGGCTGGGGGCCTCCCCGAAACCGATCAGAGGACCCCATCGATGCCCAGCGCCCAACTGTTATCCCGCCTGCTCGCCGGCGCGCTCGCGCTCACCGCCGCCACGACCCTCGCCGCCCCCACCGGCGAGGAGATCATGACCCGTGTCGATCAGCGTCCCGACGGTGAGGATCGCCGCTCGACCATGGTGATGGAGCTGATCAACAGCAACGGCAGCACCCGGGTGCGGCGGATGCTGGTGCTGTCCAAGGACGACGGGCCGGACACCCGCAAGGTGATGGCGCTGCAGTCGCCGCCCGACGTCAAGGGCACCGCCTTCCTCACCTGGGAGTACGACGACATCGCTCGCGACGACGATCGCTGGCTCTATCTGCCCGCGCTCAAGCGGGTGCGGCGGATCATGGGCGAGTCGCGCAACGACGCCTTCATGGGCTCGGACTTCACCTATGACGACCTGGGCGACCGCAGCGTCGAGGAGGACACCCATCAACTGATCGGTGAGGAACGCCTCGACGGGCACGATTGCTGGGTGGTGGAGTCGGTGCCCAAGGCCGCCGACGAGTTCTATACCCGCAAGCAGGTGTGGGTGCGCAAGGACGCCGACCTGCCGATCAAGGTCGAGTTCTACGACCACCGCGGTCTGCTCAAGGTGCTGCGGGTGCTCGAGGCGCGCCAGCAGGACGGCTTCTGGGTGCAGTTCCGCACCGAGATGCACAACGTCCAGCAGGACCACCGCACGCTGATGACCATCGAGGAGATCGCCCACGACACCGGGCTGCGCGACGCGCTCTTCGAGGTCTCGGCGATCCAGCGCGGCCATCTGCGCTGACCCCGCCGTGTCGTCCCCGTTGATGTGTCGCCGTCTCATCGCCGTCCTGCTGTGCTGTGGCTGTCTGTCGCCGGCGGCCTCGGGCGAGCTGCTCGACACCCTGAGCTGGGACGGCTTCGTCGAGACCTATCAGGCGCTGCAGCTTGCCGCCCCTCAGGACACCCAGGGCTCGCGCGCCCGGGCGCGGCTGCGGCTCTACGCCGGCGAGGGCGATCGTCAGCTGTTCGCGCGCATCACCGCCGAGCGTGATCTCGCCTTCGAGGGCAACCGGATCGAGCTCGACGAGGGCTATCTCGATCTGGTCGGGCGCGGCTGGGACGCGCGCCTCGGGCGCCAGGTGGTGATCTGGGGGCGTGCCGACGGGCTGCGTATCGTCGACCGGGTCTCGACCCTGGACAGCTCCGAGTCGCTCACCCGCGAGCTCGACGAGGTGCGGCTCGGGGTCGACGCGCTACGGCTGCGCCGGCTCGACGACTCCAGCCAGATCACGCTGATCTGGTCGCCGCGCTTTCGCCCCGGGCGCGCGCCGAGCGAGGTCTGGGCGCTGCCCGACCCGGTCCCCGAGGGGGTGGCGCGCGCGGGCGTCGAGCGTCCCGGCAGCGCCCTCGACGAGGGGGTGTTCGCCGCGCGCTGGTCCTACTACGGCGCCGGGCTCGATCTCGCCGTCTCCGTCCTCCACACCTGGGAGGACCTGCCGAGCCTCGATCGCGAGTATGGCGCCGACGGCGCCCTCACCCTGGTGCCGCGCCACCATCGTCTGACCCTCTGGGGGCTGGAGTTCGCCCGTCCGTGGCAGAGCTTCGTGTTCCGTGGCGAGGCGGTCTACATCCAGGGGCAGCGCCTCGAGCCCGCCGACTGGCGCGACCCGCTGCGCCGCGAGGACCTGCTCCACTGGATGCTCGGGCTGGATTGGACGCCGGGCAACAACTGGACGCTGATCGCCCAGGTCTCGGACGCCTGGATCCCCGGCTATGGCCAGGGCCTGGCCAGCGAGGCCCATACCCCGGTGCTCACCCTGGGGCTGAGCGCCGATCTGCTGCGCGAGACCCTCGAATTCAGCAACCTGCTCTTCGTCCGTCCCAACGAGCAGGGCTACTACAACCGCCTCAGCCTCGATTACGCGGTCACCGATCGCTTCCACGCCGGTCTCGGGCTCGACCTGTTCGGCGGCGAGGAGGGGGCTTTCGCCTTCTACAAGGAGAACGATCAGTTATGGCTCAAGCTCAAGTACAGCTTCTGACCCGCGCCGCCACGGGGAGCGCGTCATGCTGAGGATCGAGCGCGTCAACCTCGGCTTTCGCCGGCTCACCGAGACCTTGCTGCGTCGCCGACTGTGGGTGCTGCTCGGCGTCGGGCTCTGTCTCGGTGGGGCGGTGTCCGGGATCGGCGGCCTGCACAGCGATGTCGACCCGGACAACTGGCTGCTCGAAGACGACGCCATGCGTCAGGACCACGACCACTTCGAGCGCATCTTCGGCAACAGCGACTATTGCGCGGTGCTGATCGAGCACGAGGACGTGTTCAGCCCCGAGGTGCTGCGCGGCATCCGCGCGCTCGGCACCGAGCTGGAGCGTCGCGTCCCCCATGCCGACGAGGTGCTGTCGCTGACCGACCTGGAGTTCATGCTCGGGAGCGAGGAGGGGCTGGAGATCACCGAGCTGGTCCCCGAGCCGGTGCCGGAGTCGGCCGCGGCGCTCGCCGAGATCCGCGCCCTGGCGATGTCGCGCCCGTCGATCCGCGATCGGCTGGTCTCGGCCGACGGCACCCAGACCTGGGTGATGCTGCGTCTCCACGGCTATGGCGAGGTCGCGCGCAGCGAGGGCCCGGACCTGCAGGTCGGGCGCAGCTGCAGCGAGATCGCCGCCCAGCCCGAGTACGCCTTCATGCGCCCGCAGGTCTCGGGGCTGCCGGCGGTCAACTACGAGAAGAAGCGGTTCTTCAACGCCGAGGCGCCGCGCCTGCTGGGGATCTCGCTGCTGGTCAGCGCGCTGATCCTGGCGGTGACGCTGCGCTCGGTGTGGGGCGTGCTCTTCCCGCTGCTCACCGCGGCGGCGGCGATGGCGATGGTGCTCGGGGTGCAGGGCCATCTCGGCGTCGGTATCGACCCCTCGCTGGTGTTCCTGCCGCTGTTTCTCGGCATGGCGGTGTCGATCGGCTACTCGATCCATGTCATCAACCACTTCCGCCGTCGCTTCCTCGTCACCGGCGCGCGCCGCGCGGCCATCCTCCACGCCCTGGAGGAGACCGGCTGGCCGCTGCTGTTCACCGCGCTGACCACGGCCGCGGCGATGCTCTCCTTCCTGCTCATCCCGCTGCAGCCGATCCACTGGATCGGCTACACCGCGGCGAGCCTGGTGCTGGTGACCTGGGCGCTGGTGGTGCTGGTGTTGCCGGTGCTGCTGAGCTTCGGTCGGGATCGCGCCCCGGCGCCGGACGCGGGTCCGGGCGATCGCCCCCGTGGGCGTGCGCTGGAGCGGCTGCTCGGCGCCTTCGGCGGCTGGGTGTTGCGCCGTCCGCGTGCGGTGATCGCCGTCTTCCTGCTGCTCACCCTGGGCTGCGTGGCCGGGCTCAGTCAGTTCCGCGTCTCGTTCGACTATCGCGAGACCATGGGGCTGCAGGTGCCCTATATCGCGCGGATGAACGCGGTGGCCGAGAGCGAGGTCGGCTCGCTCTACGCCTATGACCTGGCGATCGCCTTCGACGCCCCGGACAAGGCGCGCGAGCCGGCCAACCTCGCCAAGCTCGACCAGCTGCGCGAGGAGATCCTCGGCTTCCCGCTGACCAAGCGGGTGACCTCGCTCAACCTGGTGGTGAAGGACCTGCACCAGGCGGTGTTCGGCGGCGGCGACGCCGACTACCGGCTGCCGGAGGATCGCCAGCTGCTCGCCCAGCTGCTGTTGCTCTACGAGAACGCCGGCGGCACCGAGGCGGCGCGCTGGGTCGATTACGACTACCAGCGACTGCGGATGATGATCGAGGTCAGCGACTACGACTCGGAGGAGGCCGAGCGCGAGCTCGAGCGTATCCGCGCCCGCGCCGCCGAGTTGTTCCCCGACGCCAAGGTGTATCTGATCGGCTCGATCGCGCAGTACACCTACATGATGCACCAGGTCACCTGGGGCCAGCTCGGCTCCTTCATGGTGGCGCTGGTGATCATCGGTGGGTTGATGATGGTGGTCTTCGGCGGGGTGCGCATCGGCCTGATCGCGATGATCCCGAACGTCGCCCCGGCGCTCGCCGTCGGTGGCGCCATGGGCTGGAGCGGGATCCCGATGGACATCATGACGGTGACCATCATGCCGATGCTGCTGGGGCTGGCGGTCGACGACAGCATCCACTTCATCGCCCATGCCCGGCTCGAGCACCAGCGCACCGGTGGCGATTACGTCGAGTCGATCCGGCGTACCTTCACCAGCGTCGGCGTCGCCCTGGTGCTGACCTCGGTGGTGCTGGTGCTGAACTTCTCCGTCTATCTCGCCTCGACGGTGAACATGTTCGTCCACATGGGCGCGCTGGTGGCGCTGGGGATCGGTGCGGCGCTGCTCACCGACTTCTTCGTCACCCCGGTGCTGCTCGAGCGGCTGCGTCCCTTCGACCCCCGGTCACGCCGGGGGTGAGGGCCGGGCGGCCTCAGCGCCGCCCGGTGTAGAGCTCGGTGCCGACCGGCAGCTCGCGCACCCAGGCGCCGGCGTCGCGTAGTGGTCGGGGGAGCTTGGCCAGGGCGGTGGCCGCGGGCGTCCAGCCGGGGTAGATGCCCTCGGTGATGGCGATCCAGCCGCTGCCCGGGCCGCTGTCGATGCGCCAGGTGTCGATCCCCTGGGCGGCGAGCTGGCGCTGGAAGCGCCCGGCGCGCTCCTCGCTGAGGAAGGCGCCGAGCTGCAGGGTGTAGCGGATCTCCTTGAGCGCGACGCGCCGTCCGGGCGCGGCGGTCGGCGTCGGGGTGGTCGGCGCCGGGGTTGCTGCGAGGGGGGCGTCGGGGAAGTCGGCGTCGCCGTCGTCGACGGGCGCGTCGCGTCGTGCCTCGGCCAGCTCGGCGCGGGTGGTCTCGAGCGCGTCGGTGAGCGCCCGGACCTCGGCCTGGAGCCCCGAGACCTGGGTCTCGAGCCCCTGGATGGCGCGCAGCGGCTCGTCGCTGAGCCCGGCGCCGAGTCCGGCGACCGCGCCCCCCAGGTTCCACCAGGCGAGCGCGATCACCAGCACCAATACCCCGCCGAGCGCGCCGAGCGCGGCCGCGCCCTGGAGCTTGACGCGCTCGAGCTGTCTCTCCCACCATTTACGGTCGCGTGGATCGAGCCGCTGTGTCGTCGCGCTGGCCGTGCCAGATGCGCGACCGTCGGCGTCGGGCCGCGGACGTGCCCGGCCGGCGCGTGCCACGGGCTCGGGGTCCGGCTCGGGCGGTGGTGGCGGTGCGCGTCGCTCGGGCCGCGGCGGTGGCGCCGCGGGCGCGGGCGTGCGCTCCCAAATGTCGTCGTCGAGTTCGTGGACGGCGGCTATGGGTTCCGGCTCCGGTCTGGGCGGCGGTGCGGGTTCGGGCGGCGGGGTCGGCCGCGGTCTCGGTGGCGGCTCGGGTTCGGGTTGAGGCTCGGGCTCGGGGGATCTCTTCTGGGCCTGATGGACGCGCCCCGGCAGCGGGTCCTCGAACAGCGACTCCAGGGTGTTGTCCTGGGCGCCCGGCTCCGGCATCGGGGCGACCATGTCCTCGGCGAGCCGTTCGAGGGTGCGCAGCTGGCGCGGGTCGGTCTCCAGGTCCTCGAAGGCTTGGAGGATCTCGGCGAGATAGATGCGCTCGCGCATCCCGATCTGCCCCTGGTCGAGTTGGGCGAGCGCCCGCCCCAGACTGTTGACCAGGGTCTCGGTGCCGTCCGGGTCCTGTTCGGCGACCCGGGCGAGACGATGGCTGATGGTGGCGATCAGGGCGGCGTCCCGATCCTGCTTCGCGCCCGCCTCGGCGGTGCGCGGTGTGGAATTCTCTTCTGTCATCCAACGCTCCTCGCGCAGTGAGTCCAGGGCCTGGGGGCGGGGTGGGGCGCGCGCTGGCGCGCAATCGCCTGGATCGCCCCCATGTTGGAGTCGAGCCTGGCCCAGGGACAAGGACGCGCACAATCAATCGATGCCGCCCCGTTCGGCGGGGCCGACGAGACGAATCCTTGCATGAGTGTCGCAGCAGACGCCAATCGATCCGATCCCCGGAGCCTGCTCCAGGGCATCCCCCAGTCACCCGGGGTCTATCGCATGCTCGACGCCGAGGGCACGGTGCTCTACGTCGGCAAGGCGAAGAATCTCCGACGCCGGGTGGCAAGCTACTTCAGTCGCAGCCGTCAGCTCAACCGTCGTATTCAGTTGATGGTGAGCCTGATCGCCGACATCGCCATCACCGTCACCCGGACCGAGGGCGAGGCGCTGCTGCTCGAGAGCAATCTCATCAAGTCGCTGCAGCCGCGTTTCAACGTGCTGTTGCGCGATGACAAGGGCTATCCGCACATCCTCCTCACCACCCAGGACCGTTTCCCCCGGTTGACCTTCCACCGCGGTGCGCGCCCGCGCGCGGGGCGGCTGTTCGGCCCCTATCCGAACGTCTGGGCGGTGCGCGAGACGCTGCAGCTGCTGCAGAAGGTCTTCCCCCTGCGCCAGTGCGAGGAGGCCGTCTTCCGCAACCGCTCGCGCCCCTGTCTGCAGTACCAGATCAAGCGCTGCAGCGGTCCCTGTGTCGGGCTGGTCGACGAGGCGAGCTATGCCGCCGACGTGGCGCGTACCGTCAAGTTCCTGGAGGGGCGGGCGCCCGAGCTGATCGACGAGCTGGTCGCCGAGATGGAGGCCGCCGCCGCCGCGCTCGAGTTCGAACGCGCCGCCGAGCTGCGCGACCGCATCGAGCAGCTGCGTCAGGTGCTGCAGCGTCAGTACGTCAGCGGCGAGGGCGGCGATCTCGATCTGCTCGCCTGCGTGCAGGACGGGGGGCAGAGCTGCGTGGCGGTGATGTTCGTGCGCGGCGGGCGCAGCCTCGGCACCCGCGCGTTCTTCCCGCGCGTGCCCGAGGAGACGGCGACGGACGGGGTGCTCGCGGCCTTCCTCGCTCAATTCTATGCCGGGCACGAGGTCCCGGGGGAGCTGGTCGTCGGCGAGTCGGTCGAGGAGCAGGGGCTGCTCGAGCAGGCGCTCGGCGAGCACGCCGGTCACCGGGTGCGGATCAAGTCGCGGGTGCGCGCCGAGCGCGCGCGCTGGCTGGAGATGGTGCGCGCCAACGCCGAGGTGGCGCTGCGCGCGCGGCTCGGCAGTCGCGCCGGCTACGGACTCAGGTTGGAGTCGCTGCGCGAGGCGCTGGCGCTCGATGCCGTGCCGCGCCGGATGGAGTGCTTCGACATCAGCCATACCCGGGGTGAGCGCACGGTGGCCTCCTGCGTGGTGTTCGACGGCGAGGGGCCGCGCAAGTCCGACTACCGTCGCTTCAACATCGAGGGTATCACCCCGGGCGACGACTATGCCGCCATGGCCCAGGCGCTGACCCGTCGCTACACCCGGGTGCAGCGCGGCGAGGCGCCCGAACCCGACGTGCTCTTCATCGACGGCGGGCGCGGTCAGCTCAACGCCGCGGCCGCCGCGCTGACCGAGCTGGGGATGCGGCTCGACTGTCTGGTCGGCGTCTCCAAGGGGCCGGACCGACGCCCCGGCACCGAACAGCTCTGGTTGTTGGGGCGGGAGGCGCCCGTTATACTGCCGAGCGATTCGCCGGCCATGCATCTCATCGAGCAGATCCGTGACGAAGCCCATCGTTTTGCGATCACGGCCCACCGCCAGCGGCGAGCCAAGGCCCGCACCACCTCGGTGCTGGAAGGCATCGACGGAATCGGTCCCAAGCGCCGACAGCGACTCCTCAGGCAATTTGGCGGCATGCGCGGCCTGATCCGGGCCGGTGTCGAGGACATCGCCGGGGTCGAGGGGATCAGCCGGCACCTGGCCCAACAGATCTACGATGCCCTCCACCGCGAGGCCGCTGGACCCTGACCTTATGTGGAACCTCCCCAATCTGCTGACGTTGCTGCGGATCCTGCTGATCCCGGTGTTCGTCGCCGTCTTCTATGTCGATGCCCCCTGGGCCGCCTATGCCGCCGCCGCCGTGTTCGGTGCCGCGGCGCTGACCGACTGGCTCGATGGTTATCTGGCGCGCCGCTGGAGCCAGACCTCGCCGCTCGGCGCCTTCCTCGACCCGGTGGCCGACAAGCTGATGGTGGCCGTGGCCCTGGTGGTCGCCGTGCAGGCCGACCCGCGGGTGCTGATGGCGCTACCGGTGATGGTGATCATCGGGCGCGAGATCGCCGTCTCCGCGGTGCGTGAGTGGATGGCCGAGATCGGCGACCGCGCGGCGGTGGCCGTCTCCATGCTCGGCAAGATCAAGACCACGGTGCAGATGATCTCGATCGCCATCCTCATCCTGCGCGAGTCGGTCTTCGGCCCCTGGCTCTACGGTCTCGGCGTGGCGCTGCTCTATGTCGCCGCCATCCTGACCCTGTGGTCGATGGTGCTCTATCTGCGCGCGGCCTGGCCGAGCCTGAGCGGCGCCAAGCAGGGCGACTGAAAAAAAATATGACGATAGGGGTTGACGCCCCGGAGATGTCGTCTATAATGGGCATCTCTTTCGGCGGGAATAGCTCAGTTGGTAGAGCACAACCTTGCCAAGGTTGGGGTCGCGAGTTCGAGTCTCGTTTCCCGCTCCAAATTCCGAAAGAACGACCGCTTCGCGGGTTTGAGGCGATCGGGCTTTTTGGTCGGCAGGCTGCATCGGCGCCACCGACCGGTTCAAGAAGGCACTTGAACATCGTCACGAAAGACGTTAAAATTCAAAAAATAAAGCGGGAATAGCTCAGTTGGTAGAGCACAACCTTGCCAAGGTTGGGGTCGCGAGTTCGAGTCTCGTTTCCCGCTCCAAACACTCAAGAAAACCGGTATCGAAAGATGCCGGTTTTTTTGTGCCCGTCATCTCCCATCCCCATCTCTCCCTGGTCGGCGTCTGTGTGCCGCCGTTCCTGTCGAGGTCTCGAGATGGCGAATGGATGGTCGCGCCCGGGCCCCGGGCGTCTCCTGCTCGACCGCTTGCGGCTGCGTCCCTACGGCGCCGCGCTGCTCACCCCGGCCGTGCGCATCTGGCTCGGCTTCGCGACTCTGTTGATCCTGCTGATGGCGCTGCTCGAGGGCGTCGTCTGGGGGCTGGTCGGCGCCTCGCTGGTGCCCGAGGCGAGCCCCTGGCTGCGCTGGCCGGCGGGGATCTTCTTCTTCCTGCTGATGTTCACCGTGATCTGGGTGGTCGATGCCTCGCTGATGCTCTCGGAGCGACCGCGCGGCGGTCTCGGCGCGCGCACGCGCTGGTTCGTCGGGGTGCTGGTGCGCGTGCTCATCGTCGCGCTCTCGCTCTATGTCACCGCGCCCCTGCTGGCGCGGCTGATCCGCGCCGACGACATCGCCCTCCATCACCAGCGCCAGGTCGAGCGCTATCAGGCCGAGCGTGCCGCGCGGCTGGAGGCCCGGCTCGCCGAGCGTCTGGCGCCGCTGGCACGCGAGACCGGCGCACGGATCGCGGCCCTGGAGGCCGAGCGCGCGCGCCTCACCGAGACGCTCGAGCGCGCGCGGGCGCGCCGCGCGCGGATCGAGTCGGCCGCCGCCCCCGGGCTCGAACTGCTGCGCGAGGAGTTGGCCGCCGCCCGTCTGCGGCTCGGCGACGAGTTGCACGGTCGCGCCGGGCGCCCGCCCGGCTATGGTCCCGAGGCCAGACGCTGGGAACGTCAGGCCGCCGAACTGGAGACCGAGGTCGAGCGTGCCGAGGCCGCGCTCGGCGCTCGGCTCGGCGGGACCGGCACCGAGATCGCGGAGACCGAGCAGCGGCTGCGCGCGCTCGCCGCGCGGCTCGACGCACTGCGTGCCTCGGGCGCGGCCGAGCGCGAACGCCTCCGCGCCGAACTCGCCGCCGAGCAGCCCCCGGCCGAGCCCCCGCGCCTGACCTTCGCCGCCCGCTCCAAGGCGCTCGAGGCGCTGCGCGCGCGCCCCGACGAGCGCGGCGTGCCGCACTTCGAGACCGTCGAGGGCTTCGCCCAGGCGCTGCTCGCCATCCTCTTCTGCGCGCTGCTCGCGCTCAAGCTGTTCGAGCCGGGGGCGGTACGCGCCTATTTCGACGATCGTCTGCAAGGGCAGTACCGCAAGTATCTGCGTGGCGGTCTCGCCACGATCCCCGGCTTCGAGCACTGGGAGGACCCGGCGCGGCGGCTCTCGCCGCACGAGTTCGCCACCGCCTGGCGCGCGCACGAGCGCGATCCCGGCACCTTCCAGTCGGCCCGACTGGCACTGCTCGAGGCCGCGGCGCCGGTGGAGTCCGCCGAGCGAGCGCAGCGTCTGGAGGCGGCGCGGGAGCGTGCCCGGCACGCCGAGCTCGCCGAGGAGCAGGCGCTGGCGCGGGAGCGGCGCGCGCGCGAGTTGGAGGCCCATGCGCGTGAACTCGAACTGCGCAACGCCTCGCTGGAGGAGGCGCTGCGCGAGGAACGCGCGCAACGGCGCGCACGCGCCGAGGCCGAGTGGGCGCTGCACCAGGAGGGCGAGCGCGAGGCCTTGCGACAGCGTCGGGCGCGTTTCGACGACGAGTTGCGCCAGCTCGGCGAGGAGCAACGACTGCGCGAGCGCGAGATCGAGGTGCTGCACCAGCAGCGCATGCACACCCTGGAGCGCGAGGGACACGAGGCCGCGCTCAGTCGTGCCGGGCGGGCCCGACGCGAGGAGGCCGAGGCACGGCTGGCGCGGGTACAGGGGGTACTGGACCGGCTCGGTGAGCGCGAGGCGGTCGAGCGCGAGCGCCTGTCAGCAGCGCGGGCGCGGGTGGTGGGGCTCGAGCGCGCGCTCGACGAGATCGGCGAGCAGCTTGCGGCGGTGGCGACGAGCCCGGGCTCGCGCCGTGCCCGACGTGCGCGCGAACGGGCACATGCGCTGGAGGTCGAGCTGACCGAGGCGCGGGCGCTGACCGAGGGTGCCGAACAGCGACTGGCGACGGTGCGCACACGTATCGCTCTGATCGAGGACGCGCTGGGTCGCTGGCTGTTCGAGACGGGGGCGGGGGAGGGGACCGATGAGCGGGCGGGCGAGGAGTTGCCGACAGCGGATTGACAGCTCTCAATTGATAATGATTCTCGAAGCCAATATCATCCCTGGCCGGAATCATCGTCCCCGAGAATCGTGTACAGGGGACTCGCGCGATTGAGGAGTCGATCCACCGCCATGAACAGACGATTGCTGAAACGGGCCCTCGCCGTCCTGGTGCTGTTGCCGCTGCTGCTGGGCGGCTGCGGCGAACCGGTCCCCGAGGAGGGGCAGGGGGCCAAGGTCGGGGTGCTGCTGGTCAACCACGGCTCGCACTCGAAGAACTGGCGCGACATGCTGGTCGATGTCGAGGAATCGGTGCGCGATCGCATCATGGCCGATGGCCGGATCGCCGAGGTGCGTACCGCCTTCATGGAGTACAACGAACCCTCGATCGGCACCCAGATGCGCGCCTTCGACGAGGCCGGGTTCGACGAGGTGATCGTGGTGCCGCTGTTTCTCACCGTCAGCTCGCACTCGCTCGACGACATCCCCACCATCCTCGGCATGAAGGCCGACCCCAAGGTCATGGCCAAGCTCGCCGAGGAGGAGATCGAACTCTATCGCCCCCGGGCGCGTGTCACCCTGACCCCGATGCTCGACTTCTCCTCGCTGCTGAAGAAGAACCTGCTGCGCCGCACCCAGGCGCTCGTCGGCGAGACCGAGGACACCGGGGTGGTGCTGGTGGCCTACGGCGATGCCAGTTACAACCAGCAGTGGGAGGCCCTGGTCGGCGACATCGGGCGTTATCTCAAGCTCAAGGCGGGCATCGACACCGTCGCCTATGCCTGGTGCGGGCACCTGGTCGACTACTCGCCCGAGCCGACCCTGCGCGCCATCGAGCAGGTGCTGGAGCTGGAGGACCGGGCGGCGGTGCTGCCGGTGCTGGTCGCCGTCGACCCCGCCTTCCAGGACGACATCATCGGCGAGGCGGTGGCGCAGAGTCCGGAGGGCAGCCGGATACGCTATGCCGGCGACGCCATCCTCCCCGATGCCGGTCTCAACGACTGGGTGGTCGAGATCGTGAGGCAGACCCTCGATGGTGGCGCTTGAGCGGCTCGGCCGCCGTCGGGTCGCCGCGACCCTGCTGCTCGTCGTGCTCGTCGCCGTGCTGTGGGCGCGCGCCGAGCCGGTCGAGACCGGTCCGGCCTTCCGCATCGACCCCGTCGATCCGGCACACGCGCAGCCGCGGCTGATCGGCCGGACGGACGAGGCGGCGAGCACGGGGTTCGGGCTGATGAGCGGCGCGGTCCCCACCCGGGGACACGGCTATGCGCTGCTCGGTGCCGCCGAGTCGGCGCCGAGCGGCTTCGGCCTGCTCGGCGGCGATGATCCGGCACGCGTTGCTCCGGGCGAGGCCGCCGCCGCGTTGGCCGCGCGCGCCGAGGCCGGCGACCCGGACGGCTATCGCGCGCTGGCGCAGGCCACCGAGGGGCTGCCGCTCGCCGAGCGGCGCGATCGCGCCGGGCGCTATCGCGGGGTCTATCTCGACAACCTCGGGCTCGACAGCCGGGTGCGCGGCTTCGCCGGGCCGCTGCACATCGGCGTCTATCTCGATGCCGAGGGCGGGGTGCGCGAGCTGGTGCTACTGGAGTCGCGCGAGACCCCGAGCTATCTGCACCGGGTCGAGCGCGCCGGGTTCTACGATCGCGCCCGCGCCGTCGAGATCGCCCCGGGGTTGCAACGGATCGACGCGGTGAGCGGCGCGACCCTGACCTCGCAGGCGCTGGTGCGCGCCCTCGACGAGCTGATCGACAGCGCCGCGCCGGCGCTCGACGAGCATCTCGACCGTCCGGCCCAGGGCTTCGCCCTGGAGGCGCCGCTCTCCGATCGCTGGGTCTGGCAGCTGGCGCTGCTCCTGGTGCTGTTCGCGCTCGTCTGGCAGCGGCGCTGGCGGCTGGAGCGGACCGAGCGAACCCTGCTCGGGTTGATCAGCCTGGTGACGCTCGGCTTCCTGTTCAACCTCGGCTTCACCTATCTCAACCTGCTCCATCCGCTGCTCGGTGTCTCGGTCTCGGCGCTGGTCGGTGGCTATGCCGTGCTGGTGCTGCTCGGCGCGATCTGGGACGACAACACCTATTGTCGTCACCTCTGTCCCTTCGGTCAGGCACAACGGCTGGTGGCGCGTCTCGACCGGCGCTCGCGCTGGCGTCGCTGGCCGCTCGGCGCTCGCACGATGTACTGGCTGCGGCTGGTGCTGGCGGCGGTGCTGATCGGCGGGGTGGTGCTCGGTGTCGAGCGCTGGAGCGGGTTCGAGCTGTTCCCCGACCTGTTCGCGCTCGATGTCGCGTCACTGTGGTTCCTGCTCGCGCTCTTTCTGGTGCTGCGGGTCGCGGCCTGGGTGCCGATGCTGTGGTGTCGGCTGCTCTGTCCGACCGGCGCGGTGCTCGATCTGGTCGCGCGCGCGGTGCGTCCGTCGCGCCGTGGCGCCGGGGTGCGGGTTGCCGCGCCCGTGCCGCAGACGCTGTCTGAGAGATCCTGATCCATCCCGACGCCAGCCTCCACGCCAGCGATGTCGGCCCTGTCTTCGAGGTGATCCATGATGTCCCAATCCGCATCGCTCCCGCGGCTGGTCGGTTGCTGCGCGCTGGCCGCGCTCGCCCAGCCGCTGGCCGCCGAGCCCCGCCTGCCGACCATCTCGGTGGTGGCCACCGGCACCGAGCGCGCCGTCGACACCCTGCCCGAGTCGGTCAGCGTGGTCGAGCGCGACCAGCTCGAGCGCAACCAGCCGAGCACCGTCGGCGAGGTGCTCGAGACCCTGCCCAACGTCGCCCTCGGCGGCGGTCCGCGCCCGGCCGGGCAGCAGCTGACCATCCGCGGCATCGGCGACAGCCGGCTGCTCTATCTGATCGACGGGGTGCGGCAGAACTTCTCGCGCTCGCACAGCGCGCGGATCTTCGTCGAGCCCGAGCTGCTCGAACGCGTCGAGGTGCTGCGTGGCCCGGCCTCGGCGCTCTGGGGCAGCGGCGCGATCGGCGGGGTGGTGGCGTTGCAGACCCGGGAGGCGGCCGATCTGCTGCGCCCGGGGCAGCGCATCGGCGGACTGGTCAAGACCGGCTATCAGGACGTCAACGACGAGTGGCTGGGGGCGGCGGCGGTCTATGGCGCGCCGACCGACGGGCTCGACTACCTGCTCAATCTCTCCTACCGCGAGGCCGGTGACGTTGCCCTCGGCAACGGCGAGGATCTCGATCACTCCGGCTACGAACGGCTCTCCGGGCTCGGCAAGCTCAACTGGACCCCGGACGGGGTCAACCACTTCGGGCTCTCGCTGATGGGCGGCGCGCTCTCCGGCGAGGTGCCGTCGAACGCCCAGATCGCCGCCACCGCCGAGGATCTGCTCGATCGCGACATCCAGCAGACCAATCTGGCGCTGCGCTATCGTCACGCCTCGCCGGATCAGCCCTGGTTCAACCCGTCGCTGACCCTCTATCGCAACCTCACCGACATCGACGAGACCCGGCTGCACGACGGTCGCGAGGACGAGACCGAGATCGAGACCCTGGGGGGCGACCTGCGCAACCAGATGCACTTCTCCGGCGAGGGCGCCCTGGCGCAGCTGGTGAGCTACGGCCTCGAGTGGCATCGCGACAGCGTCGAGGCCCGCCGCGACGGCGCGCCGCGCACCAGCTACCCCGACGGCGAGGGCGAGGTGCTCGGGCTCTTTCTCCAGGACGAGATCATGATCGGCGAGCGCTGGACGCTGATCCCCGGGGTGCGCTGGGACCGCTACACCCGCGAGAGCGACGACGCGACGCTGGAGGATCACGACGACAGCGCCTTCTCGGCCAAGCTCGGGGTGGATGTCGCCGTCACCGACTGGCTGTCGCTGCAGGCGAGCTACAACGAGGCCTTCCGTGCCCCCGGCGTCTCCGAGCTCTATGTCTCCGGGACCCATTTCAGCTGTGGTCGCGGCTGCCAGAACCTGTTCGTGCCCAACCCCGATCTCGAACCCGAGAAGGCGCACAACAAGGAGATCGGCATCCGGCTGCATCGCGACGACCTGTTCGCTCCGGGCGATCATGCCCGCTTCCAGGCGCGCGCCTTCCGCAACGACGTCGACGACTTCATCGACCAGATCGTGCAGTTCGTCTTCTATCCGGTACCGGGCAACCCGCAGCGCGGTGGGGTGACGAGCTTCCGCAACGTCGACTCGGCCAAGCTCGAGGGCTTCGAGCTGGAGGCCGGGTACGACGCCGGGCGCTGGTTCGCCAACGCCTTCTTCGCCCGCACCCGGGGCGAGGACAAGACCAGTGGCGAGCCGCTCTCGAGCGTACAGCCCGACACCTGGCAGTTCGAGACCGGGCTGCGACTGCCTGAACACCGGGTCGAGCTGGGCTGGCGCGCGCGCTTCGTCGCCGAGCAGGACCGGGTGCCGGTCGACGGCACGCCCGCCGACGCCTATCAGCTCCACGACCTGTGGCTGACCTGGCGCCCGCACCGCGATCTCACCCTCGATCTCGGCATCGACAACCTGTTCGACGAGGATTATCTGCCCTATCTCTCCGCGCTCGAGGGACCGGGCCGCAACCTCAAGGCGACCCTGAGCTATCGCTTCTGAGATCACGCGCCACCCCGCGCCGCGGCGACGGCGCGGGGCGGGGGCGTGTCAGACCAGATCGAAACGATCGGCGTTCATCACCTTGGTCCAGGCGGCGACGAAGTCGTGGACGAACTTCTCGCGGTTGTCGTCCTGGGCGTAGACCTCGGCATAGGCGCGCAGGATGGCGTTGGAGCCGAACACCAGGTCGACCCGGGTCGCAGTCCAGCGCAGCTCGCCGCTGGCGCGCTCACGGATCTCGTAGCGGTTCTCGCCCGCCGACTCCCAGCGATAGGCCATGTCGGTGAGATTGACGAAGAAGTCGTTGCTCAACACCCCGACGCGATCGGTGAACACCCCGTGGCGGGTGCCGCCGTGGTTGGTGCCGAGCACCCGCATGCCGCCGATCAGCACCGTCATCTCGGGGGCGGTGAGGCCCATCAGCTGGGTGCGGTCGAGCAGCAGCTCCTCGGGGCTGACGGTGTCGTCCTGCTTGAGCCAGTTGCGGTAGCCGTCGTGGACGGGTTCGAGTGGCGCGAAGGAGTCGGCGTCGGTCATCTCCGCGCTGGCGTCGCCGCGACCGCGGGCGAAGGGCACGTGGATCTCGAACCCGGCGGCGCGCGCCGCCTGCTCGACCCCGACGTTGCCGGCGAGCACGATGGTGTCGGCGAGGCTCGCGCCGGACGCCTTGGCGATGCCCTCGAGCACCCCGAGCACCCGGCCCAGGCGCTCGGGCTCGTTACCCGGCCAGTCCTTCTGCGGCGCGAGCCGGATGCGCGCGCCATTGGCGCCGCCGCGCAGGTCGGAGCCGCGGAAGGTGCGGGCGCTGTCCCAGGCGGTGGCGACCAGCTCGCCGATCCCGAGGCCGCTCTCGGTGATCCGCGCCTTGACCTCCTCGACGTCGTAGTCGGTCGGGCCGGCGGGGATCGGGTCCTGCCAGATCAGGTCCTCGGCGGGGACGTCGGGGCCGATATAGCGCGCCTTGGGACCCATGTCGCGATGGGTGAGCTTGAACCAGGCGCGGGCGAAGACCTCGGAGAAGTACGCCGGGTCCTGGTGGAAGCGCTCGGCGATCTTGCGGTAGGCCGGGTCCATCTTCATCGCCATGTCGGCGTCGGTCATGATCGGGGTGCGTCGGATCGACGGGTCCTCGACGTCGACCGGACGGTCGGCCTCGGCGATCTCGACCGGCTGCCACTGCCAGGCCCCGGCCGGGCTCTTCGCCAGCGCCCACTCGTGACCCAGCAGCATGGCGAAGTAGCCCTCGTCCCAGCGCGTCGGGTGGGTCGTCCAGGCGCCCTCGATGCCGCTGGTGACCGCGTCGCGACCGATCCCCCGGGTGGTCTTGTTGATCCAGCCGAGCCCCTGGTCCTCGGGCGCGGCGGCCTCGGGCTCGGGGCCGAGCAGGGCGGCATCACCGTTGCCGTGACACTTGCCGACGGTGTGACCGCCGGCGGTGAGGGCGACGGTCTCCTCGTCGTCCATCGCCATGCGGGCGAAGGTCTCGCGCACGTCCTGCGCGGTGCGCAGCGGGTCGGGGTTGCCGTCGACCCCCTCGGGGTTGACGTAGATCAGCCCCATCATCACCGCCGCCAGCGGGTTCTCCAGGTCGCGTTCGCCGGAGTAGCGGCTCTCGGGGTTGTCCGTGGGGGCCAGCCAGTCCTTCTCCGAGCCCCAGTAGATGTCCTGCTCGGGGTGCCAGATGTCCTCGCGCCCGAAGGCGAAGCCGAAGGTCTTGAGCCCCATCGACTCATAGGCGATGGTGCCGGCGAGCACGATCAGGTCGGCCCAGCTCACGCGGTTGCCGTACTTCTTCTTGATCGGCCACAGCAGGCGGCGCGCCTTGTCGAGGTTGACGTTGTCCGGCCAGCTGTTGAGCGGGGCGAAGCGCTGGTTGCCGGTGCCGGCGCCGCCGCGCCCGTCGGCGATGCGATAGCTGCCGGCGGCGTGCCAGGCCATGCGGATCATCAGCCCGCCATAGTGTCCCCAGTCGGCGGGCCACCACGCCTGGCTGTCGGTCATCAGCGCGTGCAGGTCGCGCTTGAGGCCCTCGACGTCGAGCTGTTCGAGCGCCTTGCGATAGTCGAAGTCCGCGCCCATCGGGTCGCTCTTGCGGTCGTGCTGGTGGAGGATGTCGAGATTGAGCGCCTTCGGCCACCAGTCCATGTTGGTGGCGCCCACGGTGGTGTTCGCGCCGTGCATCACCGGACACGTGCCGGTCCCCTGGGTCGTCTGCTGGTTCATCGCGGCTCTCCGTTCGTGGATGCGTCGATTGGAATGCACCGCCGTCGCGGCGTGTGCGGTATGGCATCAGCGTAGGAGGCGGGGCGATCGGGCGCTAATCGTTTGGCCGCATGCGATTCATCGGCAATAGCGATCAGGTTGGTCTTTATGATTTGTGTTGATGCGCAAATCGTGCGGACCGCTCGGGCGCGGACCGGCCAGGGGCGAGGCGAACGCGCGGCAGTGGCGGGAGGGGGCAGGGCCACGGCCCGCCGCGCGGCGGGTCGTGGGTGGGGACGGAGGGCTCAGCGGTCCTCGAAGCACGCCTCGCGCTTGGCGATGAAGGCGGCCATGCCCTCGCGCCGGTCGTGGGTGGCGAAGGCGGCGTGAAACACCCGCCGCTCGAAGCGCACGCCCTCGGTGAGCCCGACCTCGAAGGCGCGATTGACGCTCTCCTTGAGCATCATGCTGATCGGGATCGACTTGGCGGCGATCAGCCGCGCGGTGTCGAGCGCCTCGTCGAGCAGCCGGGCGGCGGGCACGACGCGCGCGACCAGACCGTAGCGCTCGGCCTCGGCGGCGTCGATCAGCCGTCCGGTGAGACACATCTCCATCGCCCTGGACTTGCCCACGGCGCGGGTCAGGCGCTGGGTGCCGCCCATCCCCGGCAGCACCCCCAGGTTGGTCTCCGGCAGGCCGAACCGCGCGCCCTCGCCGGCGAGGATGATGTCGCACATCAGCGCCAGCTCGAAGCCGCCGCCGAGGGCGAAGCCGTTGACCGCGGCGATGATCGGCTTGCGCCGGGCGGCGATGCGGTCGCTGTCGCCGCAGAGGTCGTCGACATAGGTCTGGGGATAGCCGAGATCGGCGATCTCCTTGACGTCGGCGCCGGCGGCGAAGGCCCGCTCCGAGCCGGTGATGACGATACAGCCGATCCGCGGGTTGGCCTCCAGGTCGTCGAGCGCGTGGTTGAGTTCGCGGATCAACCGGGCGTCGAGTGCGTTGAGCGCCTCCGGGCGCTCGAGGGTGATCAGACCGACGCGGTCGTGGATCTGTAGCTGGATGGGACGATCGCTCATGGGGCGGCTCCTGCTCAGAGATTGCGCGAGATCACCAGACGCTGGATGTCGCTGGTGCCCTCGTAGATCTGACAGACACGGACGTCGCGATAGATGCGCTCGATCGGGAAGTCGCTGAGATAGCCGTAGCCGCCGAGCGTCTGCAGCGCCGAGGAGCAGACCCGCTCGGCCATCTCCGAGGCGAACAGCTTGGCCATCGAGGCCTCCACCAGCGCCGGTTGATCGGCATCGCGCAGGGCCGCGGCGTGGTGCACCATCTGGCGGGCGACGGCGATCTGGGTGGCCATGTCGGCGAGCCGGAAGGCCACCGCCTGGTGCTCGATGATCGGCTTGCCGAAGCTCTCGCGCTCGCGGGCGTAGTCGCGCGCGGCCTCGAAGGCGGCGCGCGCCATGCCGACGGACTGCGCGGCGATGCCGATGCGCCCGCCCTCGAGGTTGGCCAGGGCGATGCGGTAGCCCTCGCCCTCGGCGCCGAGCCGATTCTCGACCGGGACCCGCACCCCCTCGAGCAGGAGCTGGCAGGTGTCCGAGGCGCGCTGGCCGAGCTTGTCCTCGACCCGGCTGACGCTGTAGCCGGGGCTGTCGGTGGGCACGATGAAGGCGCTGATACCGCGCTTGCCGGCCGCCGCGTCGGTGACGGCGAAGATGATCACCACCCCGGCGCTACGCCCCGAGGTGATGAACTGCTTGCAGCCGTCGAGCACGTAGTGATCGCCCTCGCGACGCGCCCGGGTCTTGAGCTGGCGCGCGTCGGAGCCGGCCTGGGGCTCGCTCAGGGCGAAGGCGCCGAGCAGCTCGCCGCTGGCCATGGGGGTGAGGAAGCGGTCTTTCTGGGCAGCGTCGCCGAAGCGCAGGATCGGCATGCAGCTCACCGAGTTGTGCACGCTCATGATGGTCGAGCAGGCGCCGTCGCCGGCGGCGATCTCCTCGAGCGCCATGGCATAGGCGAGATAGCCGGTGTCGCTGCCGCCCCACTGCTCGGGCACCAGCATGCCGAGAAAGCCGAGTGCTCCCATCTCGGCGATGGCCGCCTCGGGGAAGCGGTGCTCGCGGTCCCACTCGGCGGCGAAGGGGGCGAGACGCTTCTGCGCGAACTGACGCGCGGCCTCGCCGAGCAGGCGTTGTTCTTCGTTGGGCAGCATGGGCCGGATCCTCCTACAGACACTCGATGGCCATCGCGGTGGCCTCGCCGCCGCCGATGCACAGACTCGCCACGCCGCGCCTCAGACCGCGCTGGCGCAGTGCCGCGAGCAGGGTGACCAGGATGCGCGCGCCCGAGGCGCCGATCGGGTGACCGAGGGCGCAGGCGCCGCCGTGGACGTTGACCTTGTCGTGGGGGATGGCGAGTTTCTGCATCGCCACCAGGGTGACCACCGCGAAGGCCTCGTTGATCTCGAACAGGTCGACCGTGTCGAGCGACCAGCCGGTCTTGTGCATCAGCCGCTCGATCGCGCCGATCGGCGCCTCCGGGAAGCGCGCCGGGGCGTCGGCGAAGGCGGCGTGGCCGTGGATCACCGCCAGCGGCGCCAGCCCGCGGCGCTCGGCCTCGGCGCGGCGCATCAGGATCAGCGCGGCGGCGCCGTCGGAGATCGAACTCGAATTGGCGGCGGTGACGGTGCCACCCTCGCGAAACGCCGGTCGCAACCCGGGGATCTTGTCGAGCCGGGCGCGCGGCGGTTGCTCGTCGTCGACGATCAGCCGCTGTTCCTTGCCGATGCGCACCTGCAGCGGGGTGATCTCGTCGCCGAAGCGCCCGTCGTCGATCGCCCGCTGGGCGCGGGTCAGCGACTCGATGGCGAAGGCGTCCTGGGTCTCGCGGTCGAGCCCGTTGGCCGCGGCGCAGTCCTCGGCGAAGGTGCCCATCAGCCGGCCCTTGTCGTAGGCGTCTTCCAAGCCGTCGAGGAACATGTGGTCGAGCACCCGGCCATGCCCCATGCGATAGCCGCCGCGGGCGCGATCGAGCAGATAGGGGGCGTTGGACATGCTCTCCATGCCCCCGGCAACCACCACCTCGGCGCTGCCGGCGAGCAGCATGTCGTGGCCGTGGATGGCCGCCGCCATGCCCGAGCCGCACATCTTGTTGATGGTGGTGCAGCGTGTCGACTGATCCAGCCCGGCGCCGAGCGCGGCCTGACGCGCCGGTGCCTGGCCCAGCCCGGCGGGCAGCACGCAGCCGAACAGCACCTCGTCGATACTGTCGGCGCTGATGCCGGCGCGCTCGACGGCGGCGCCGATCGCGGCGCTGCCGAGCTGCGGGGCGGTGAGCCCGCCGAGCACGCCCTGGAAGCCGCCCATCGGGGTGCGGGCGGCGCTGACGATGACGATCGGGTCCTGGTCCATCATGACGACTCCTTTATCTGGCGGCCATGCGCAAGGCACCGTCGAGACGGATCACCTCGCCGTTGAGCATGGGGTTGGTGACGATCGTGCGGACCAGCGCGGCGTACTCGGCCGGGCGCCCGAGCCGGGGCGGGAAGGGCACGCCGGCGGCGAGCGAGGCGCGCACCTCCTCGCTCATCCCGGCCATCATCGGGGTCTCGAAGATGCCCGGGGCGATGGTCATCACGCGGATGCCGAAGCGCGCCAGCTCGCGCGCCGCCGGCAGGGTGAGGCTGGCGACGGCGCCCTTGGAGGCGGCATAGGCGGCCTGGCCGATCTGGCCGTCGGCGGCGGCGATCGAGCCGGTGTTGACGATCAGCCCGCGCTCGCCGTCGGCGTCGGGCGCGTTCTCGGCGATCAGCGGCGCGGCCAGGCGCATCAGGTTGAAGCTGCCGATGAGGTTGATGTCGATCACCCGACGAAACCCGTCCAGGGCGTGCGGGCCCCGGCGACCGAGGATCTTCTCGCCGTGCGCGACCCCGGCGCAGTTGATCAGCCCGTGCAGGGCGCCGTGGGCGGCGAGGGTGTCCTGGAGCGCGGCCTCGACCGCGGCCTCGTCACGGATGTCGGCGCGGCTGGCGCGACAGCCGAGTTGCTCGGCGCGCTCGGCCAGCGCCGCGGCGTCGATGTCGAGCAGCATCACCCGCGCGCCGGCGCCGATCAGCATCTCGGCGGTGGCCGCGCCCAGCCCGGAGGCCCCGCCGCTGACGAGAAAGACCTTGTCTTCGATCTGCATCCTGCTCTCCTTCTTTCCTTCAGGCCGAGGCGGCGTGCGCCTCGGCGGGGTGCCCGGTGGTCGCCTCGCGCATCCTGGCGATCTCCTGGTTGCGCAGGATGAAGCGCTGCAGCTTGCCGCTGGAGGTCTTGGGCAGCTCGGCGACGAACTCGATCTCGCGCGGATAGGCGTGCGCGGCCAGGCGCTCGCGCACGTGCCGGCGCAGCTCCTCGGCCAGCGCCGCGGTTTGGGCCTCGACCTCTGCCGGGCTCAGCTCGGGCGCCGGTTCATGGTCCGGGCCGAGCACCACGAAGGCCTTGACCACCTCGGTGCGCTCCGGGTCGGGCTTGCCGACCACCGCCGCCTCGACCACCGCCGGATGCTCGATCAGCGCGCTCTCGATGTCGAAGGGCCCGACGCGATAGCCCGAGGTGGTGATGACGTCGTCGCTGCGCCCGACGAAGCTGATGCTGCCGTCCGGGTTGAGTTCCACGGTGTCGCCGCTGAGGTAGTAGTCGCCGATGAAGGCGTTGGTCGGCGCGTTGAGATAGCCGCCGAACCAGAACAGCGGCGACTGGCTGCGATCGAGCGCGAGGATGCCCGGCTGGCCCGGCGGCAGCTCGCGTTGTTGTTCGTCGAGCACGACGATGCGATGTCCCGGCGAGGCGAACCCGGCCGAGCCGAGATGCACCGGATGGCGCAGCGCGTGGTGGTTGCACAGCACCATGCCGAGTTCGGTCTGGCCGTAGTGGTCGTGGATGACCACATCGAGCTGGCGCGCGAACCAGCGGATCACCTCCGGGTTCAGCGGCTCGCCGGCGCTGCTGACCACGCGCAGCCGACCGCGCGCCGCCGCGGCGAAGGTCTCGCCCCCGGCGATCAGCAGCCGATAGGCGGTGGGGGAGCCGGCGAGGTTGGTGATGCCGTACTTCTCGATCACCCGGCTGGTGCTCTCGACCGTGAAGGGGCCCTCATAGAAGGTCGTCGCGTGCCCCAGCGACAGCGGACCGGTGACGCCGAAGTAGACGCCATAGGCCCAGCCCGGATCGGCGATGTTCCAGAAGGCGTCGTCGGGGCGCAGGTCCACCGCGTCGCGCATATAGCCCTGGAAGGCGACGATCGCCTTCAGCGGCACGTGCAGCGCCTTGGCCGGTCCGGTGGTGCCGGAGGTGAACATCAGCAGGAAGGGGGCCTCGCCGTCGAGCATCACCGGTGCGCAGTCGCTCGAGTGCTGTTCGAGCACGGTCCAGAAGTCGTGATCCCGTCCATTCGTTGGGGTGTCGATGGTGACGACCTGGGGCGTGGCCTCGATACCCTCGAGCTTGGCGCGGTTGTGGCCGTCGGTGATCACCACCCTGGCCCCCGAGGTGGTCAACCGGTAGTCGATCGCCTTGGGCCCGAAGGCGGTAAAGAGCGGCTGGTAGACGGCGCCGAGACGCCAGGTGGCGAGCACGGTGATCAGCAGCTCGACCCGGCGCGGCAGCAGCCCGGCGACGGTGTCGCCCTGGCCGACGCCCTGCGCGCGCAGGAAGTTGGCCAGCCGTGCGGCGCGGTCCCTGAGTTCGGCGAAGGTATGGGTCGCGCTGCGGCCGTCCTCGCCCTCCCAGAACAGGGCGATGTCGTCGGAGTCGGCATGTCGGTCGCAGCACTCGATACAGGCATTGAGCGCCCTGAGGCTGCCCGAGAGCGCCGCCTCGGCGGTCCCTCGATGATCGAACTGCGTGATCGCTGCTTGGTAGTCGCGCATCGCCGGTGTCCCCCGCGTCCTTTTGGTGATTGGGATCGATCCGCATGGAGCATGCGGTCATGCCGTCGTGATACTGGCGTGGCGCGGGTTGGCGGACAATGGTCGAAGGGCTCAAGTTGTCTGAGCGATTTGAACAAAGGGGATGGATTTGTCGATTATTCGAATATGCTGATGGGCTGGGGCGCGCTCGGGTCGATGGGCGGGCGTCGGGCGCGCTGGGTGCGGGCTGGTGGCCGGGATCAGTCCGTGGCGTCGAGGATCAGGCTGCGATAGTGCCCCGGGTTCGAGCCACACCACTTGCGGAAGGCCTTGTAGAAGGAGCTGACATCGGCAAAGCCCAGCCGCTCGGCGATCTCGGCGAAACCGAGCTGCGGCTCGGCCAGCCAGCCGATGGCCAGCTCCTTGCGCACGCCGTCCTTGAGCCCCTGATAGGTCTGTCCCTCCTCGGCGAGACGCCGCCGCAGGGTCGAGGTCGACATGTGCAGCCGCTGCGCCAGGACCTCGGCCCGCGGCCACTGCTCGGCGGGCAGCTGGCGCAGATCGTTGCGGATCCGGCTCGCCAGGCTCTGCGGGTCGCGGTACTTGACCAGGATGTTGGCCGGGGCCTGGGCGAGGAAGTGCGCGAGTTCGGCCTCGCTGCGCCTGACCGGCAGGTCCAGACAGTCGGCCGAGACGATCATCCGCGTGCGCGGCTGGTCGAAACGCAGGTTCTCCGAGAACATCACCCGGTAGTCGTCGCAGAACGCCGGCGCCGGGCAGCGCAGATCGATCGCCAGGATCGGGATCCGTCGCCCCGACAGCCAGCAGGCCGCGCCGTGCACGATCATCCAATAGGTGAAATAGGTGAAGGCCCGGCGGGGAGGGGCGTCCCCCTCGTGCAGCACGATCTCCGCCAACCCCTGCTGGCGCACCAGCCGCGCCGACATCGCATCGAGCATCAGCGACAGGAAGGCCAGCGCCGAGGCCAGCGCCGCCTCGAGCGTCTCCTGCGCCATCGACGAGCGACAGAGGAAGGCCAGGCTGCCGCACTTCAACCGACGCGGGTTCATGCCGAAGAACTCGTCGTCGAGACGCCGCGCGAGCAGCCGCCACAGCCGGCCATAGGCGGCGGCCGAGACGCGGGCGTCGTTGCACGTCCAGCGCGCGGGATCGATACCGGCCGCGGCCAGCAGCGCATCGGTGGGCGCGCCCGGTTCGCAGCACTGTTGCAGCGCCTCGCGAACCAGCTGCATGGAGATGGTGTCCTTCTCGGGGGGCTTGCGTAACGGCATGCGCTGACCGGGTGTCCTGACTCGGGCCGACCCCGATGGTACAACATGGCCGAGGTGGTGCCGTAGGGTGGGGCTTCGCGATAACTCGATAACTGGGTGTCCCTTTCCCTCCTTTCCCTCCTTCCTCGCGATAACTCGGTAACTGGGTGTCCCTTAGTAACTGGGTGTCCCTTAGTAACTGGTTCTCCTTAGTAACTGGTTCTTTCTTCCGGGTGTCCTTTTTTTCTTCCCCCTTTACTCAGTACGGCCAAGCCGGACGCATGAGCGCGTCCCGCCTCGATGCCGAGGCGGGACGTGTTCATCCCCTCAGAGTGATCCGATGCTGATGTTGAAATGATTGGCGCAGGGCGTCTGTGGGCTGAAGAGCACCGCCACCGGCAGCAGCGATCCCTTGGCCGAGCAGGTCTGGAGCGTGGCGCCGCTCAGCGAGACGTGAGCGCCCTGCATCTGCGGTCCACCCATCCACCAGTTGTTGGTTGTGGTGAAACTGCCCTGGGCGATGAGGATGTCCTTGCAGGTGATCTGCTTGTCGCCGATCTGCATCTCCAGTGTGCCCTCGACGGCGAAGTTCAGCTCGTCGGGGAAGTTGCCCTTGCTGTCACACGCCAGGGTCTGCCCCGGTCCCGCGTTCACCGCGTCCTTGAACCATTGCGCCACCGCCTTCGTCTTGTGGCGTCCCGCCTTGACCACGATCCGTGCCTCTTCCCCGTCCTTGCTCACCCCGGAAGTGACGCCGCTGTAGGGCTGACCTTTGCTTACCGAGTGACCGGTCTCGGTGAACTCGAAGCTCTTCACCCCGGTGATGGCGAAGAAGACCTCGTTGTCGTGCTCGGTGGTCGCCTGCAGCGGCGCCGAGAGCATCAGCGCCAGGGCGCCGGGTGTGGAGAGTCGTCGCAACATGCGGGTCGGTTTCATCGGTGTCTTCCATCCATTGAATGTCATCTGTGGTGGGGAGAACGGCCGCTCCAGGTCGTCTGCTCGAACCCAGGGGATTACGAGCCGGACGGCCTGCCTGGTCGATGTGCGTGTGACGAGGAGAAATGAAACCGTGCGGCGACACCTTTCGTCGCCCGGTGAACGGGCAGAGATCGGCTAGGTGTGCGGGGGCCTGTCTCGATCGGATCGGGGCGGGATCCCTGCGCCGGTCCCCAAGGGCCATCGATATCGAGCAGGAGCTGAAAATGGCATTGATCGTGCATGCAGACTCACATGCGGGGCCGTTCAATGCCGTCACTGGGGAAATTGATGATCGATTGTCACTTTTCTCTCATCGAAGAATGTCCCTTTTCTCACAACTTTCTTGAACTGATGGATGAAGAAGCGGGGGAAGCGCCGTCAGGGCCATTCTGCCGATCCGGAACCCTCTGAATGGAAGGCCTGCTCGTGTCGTCAAAACCGAAAATCAAAGAGTTGCTCGTCGAGAGCGCCTGCGAACACAACAAGGGCCACAAGAAAGGACCTTGCAACACGCCCACGCCCGGGGCCACCACCGGCGGTTGCGCCCTCGACGGCGCGCAGATCGCCCTGTTTCCCTTCGCCGATGCCGCCCACCTGATCCATGGTCCCATGTCCTGCGTCGGCGGGGCCTGGGAGACGCGTCTGACCCCGACGAGCTGGCCCGGTCGCGACCTGACCCAGACCGGCTTCGCCACCGACATCAACACCAACGATGTCGTCTTCAGCGGCGAGAAGAAGCTGGCCGAGGCGATCGACCATGTCATCACGCACTATGCGCCCGAGGCCGTCTTCGTCTACTCGACCTGTGTCACCGCGCTGACCGGGGATGACATCGACGCCGTCTGCAGGCAGGGCAGCGAGAGACACGGCACGCCCTGCGTGCCGGTGCATGCCCCCGGCTTCGTCGGCGCCAAGAATCTGGGCAGTCGCATCGCCGGGGAGGCGGTGCTGCGCCACCTGATCGGGACCAAGGAGCCGGAGGACACCACCCCCTTCGACATCAACCTGATCGGCGAGCACAACAACACCGGCGAGCTGTGGCGTTACCGTCATCTGCTCGAAGAGCTCGGCATCCGCGTGCGCTCGACCTTCAGCGGCGACGGTCGCATCGCCAGCATCCGCACCGCCCATCGCGCCAAGCTCAATGTGATCGTCTGCGCCAAGTCGCTGATCTCCATGACCCGCAAGATGGAGGAACAATATGGGATTCCCTGGATCTCCTGCTCCTTCTACGGCATGACCGATACCTCGAACAGCATCCTGGCCATCGCCGAGGCGCTGGGCGATGCCGACCTGATCGCCCGCACCCGCGCGCTGATCGCCCGCGAGGAGGCGCGACTGGAGGAGAAGCTGATCCCCTACCGGGCGGTCTTCGCCGGCAAGAAGGCGGTGCTCAACACCGGCGGCAACAAGTCCTGGTCGATCGCCTCGGCGTTGCAGGATCTGGGCATCGAGGTGGTGGCGACCTCGGTGCGCAAGTCGACCGAGGCCGACAAGGCCAAGGCGCGTCAATACCTCGGCGAGGACGCCATCCTGATGACCAGCCCGGCGAGTCAGCAGGCGCAGGTGATCGACGACACCGGGGCCCATCTGCTCCTGGCCGGCGGTCGCTCGCTCTATACCGCGATCAAGAAGCGGATCGCCTTCACCGACGTCAATCAGGAGAAGAAGAAGAGCTACGGCGGTTACGACGGGCTCCTGGTCCTCGCCGAGGACCTCAAGAACTCACTGCAGAATCCGGTCTTCGAACTGGTCGACAGGAAGGCACCATGGCAGAAGTAAGACGCAAGACGGGCAAGCCGTTGCAGGTCAACCCGCATAAACTCTCGCAGCCGATGGGTGCGACCCTGGCGTTCCTCGGCGTCGACCGCTGCATGCCGCTGATGCACGGCGCGCAGGGCTGCGCGAGCTTCACCAAGGTGATGTTCACCCGTCATTTCTGCGAGCCCATCGCCCTGCAGACGACCGCCGTGACCGATGTGACGGCGGTGCTGGATGGCGGCGACTACAGCATCACCGAGTCGATCAAGAACATCGGCGACAAGGTCTCCCCGGCGTTGATCGGCGTGCATACCACCGGGCTGACCGAGACCAAGGGGGACGACCTCCGCGGCGTCGCCAGCAAGATCGAGGCCCCCCTGGTCTATGTGAATACCCCCGACTACCAGGGCGGGCTGGAGAGCGGCTGGACGCTGACCGTCCAGGCGCTGATCGAGCAGCTCACCGAGCCGTGCGAGCGCACCGACGCGCGCAAGGTCGTCCTGGTCCCCCACGTCAGCATGCAGCCGATCGAGGTGGAGAAGCTGCGTGAGTTCATCGAGGCATTCGGCTTCGAGGTCGTCGCCGTGCCCGATCTGTCCTCTTCCCTCGACAATCACCTGGGGGAGAAACAGGCGTCGCTGAGCGGTGGCGGGGTGACGGTCGCCGAACTCGAGGGGCTGGCGGACGCGGGTGCGGTCGTCACCGTCGGGGCCTCGGTCAAGCCCGTCGGCGCGACCCTGCAGAAGAAGAATCCGGCCATCCGGCATCGACACTTCGACCATGTGAGCGGTCTGGTCGGGACCGACGAGCTGGTCGCCTGGCTGCTCGAGACGAGCGCTCGGGACACCCCTCCGGCGGTGGTGGAGCGCTGGCGCAAGCGCCTTCAGGACGCCATGCTCGACAGCCATTTCTCCATCGGACAGACCCGCTTCCTGCTGGTCGCCGAGCCCGATCACCTGGCGGCCATGGCAGCCTCCTTGCGCGAGGTGGGCGGCAAGGTCGCCCTGGCGATCGCCACGGTCGACTCACCGGTCCTCGGCGACATCGAGGCCGATCGGGTGATCGTCGGAGACCTCGAGGATGCCGAGCAGCTGCGCGACGACTACGACATCATCATCGGCAACTTCCACACCGAGGCCCTGGCGCACCGGGTGGGAAAGCGCGCGGTGATGCGCGGCTTCCCCAACTATGAGGAGATCGGCAGCGCCCTGAAGAATGACGTGCTCTACGAGGGCGGGGCCTACTTCCTCTTTGACATCGCCAATGCCGCCGAGCGGATGCGGGAGTCGGAGGTTCACCACGCGCGTGAACGGATCAAGCAGCAGGGGGCCGCCGCCTGACGCGCGATCCCGTCACCAAGCGCGCGGTTCATCCGATGGGGCGCGGGCCTCGATCGGGTGAGCCGCGCGGTGAGATTCGCTGCTGGCGCCGTGATCCGCTGATCGCGGCGCCAGATCGAGCGGGGCAGGGCAGCGCCCGATTGCGAAACCTCAGCGTAAGCCCGCCCGAGAAGCGCCGATAATCCCGACAAGAATCATTGCTCCGCGAAGCGGCCGCTGCTCGCCCTATGGTCGAGCGCGCCAGCAGGCAGGTCGCGCTTGAAGTCGTACCCGCTTGGGTCCGCTTGCCCGATCCGCATCGGCCCCCTCACCAACCTCGTACCCGCGCAGTCTCACCCATGACCCCCAGGATGCCCCCGTCTGTCCTCCCGCTCGGCGTGTTGCTCGTCGGCCTGTTGCTCACCGGCGCGAGCCTCGCCGCGCCGCCGGCCACCGACACCAACGCGCTGGGCATGACCTTTCGCCTGATCCCGGCCGGCAGCTTCCAGATGGGCTGCGACACGACCCGCCAGCGCTGCGACAAGGGCGAGCAGCCCGTGCACCGCGTCACCATTGCCCAACCCTTCTATCTGGCCGAGACCGAGGTCACCCAGCGGCAATGGCAGGCGGTGATGGGCGAGAACCCGTCCCACTTCAAGGACCCGGACAACCCGGTCGAGCAGGTCTCCTGGGAGGACGCCCAGGCCTTCGTGCGCGCGCTCAACCAGCGCCCGGATCTGGGCGGCGGCTATCGTTTGCCGAGCGAGGCCGAGTGGGAATATGCCACCCGCGCCGGCACCCAGACCGACTACTGGTTCGGCGACGGCGAGGATGAGCGAGCGCTGAACCGCCACGTCTGGCATCTCTTCTCCTCGCGCGAGCAGCCCCATCCGGTGGCCAGCAAGCCGGCCAACCCCTGGGGACTCTACGAGGTGCACGGAAACGTCTGGGAGTGGGTCGCCGACTGCGCCCACCCAGACTATGTCGGCGCCCCGAGCGACGGCAGCGCCTGGACCCAGGACTGTCAGCGCATGCGCGACGGCACGCCGATGCGCATCGCGCGCGGCGGGGCCTGGTATCTCTATCCCAACGGCGCCCGCTCCGCCTTCCGCTTCCGCTACGGCCCGGACATCCGCCACTATGGCTTCGGGCTGCGTCTGGCGCGCTCGGTCGAGACCGAGACGGTGGAGCGATAGCCGAACGCCATCGGGATCGAAACCTGGCCGTCGTCGTTGGATTGGGCGCCCCCGGACGCGCGGTTGCCGGTCGTTCAGGCCGATACTCCCACGGGCGAGGACGAGCGCCCTCAAGCAGCCGTCAGGGATGGTGCGCTGTTGCCGGCGAAGAGCGCCCGAGCACGTCGGACCCCACGCAGATAGCGACATTCGCGCCGTGCCGCGAGCGCCGTCAGCCGCTCCGGCGCGCCGATCGCGGCGCCGAAGCCCTTGAGCAGGAAACCGGCGTGCTCGACGAAGCGCTCGGGGGCGATACCGAGTCGGGTGAGGATGTCGGGCAGATCTGCCGGGATCGACCCGCGCTTGCGTGGATGCAGGGCGCGACCGAGCGAGTCGACGAGGGTCAGATAGTCGTCGAAGGTGAAGGGGATCGACGCGGGGACCTCGGCGGGGTTGCCGAAGGGCAGTAGTGGGGCAGGGGGCAGGCGATTGAGGACAGTCTCCCAAAGGTGAGCGCTGCGGGCGTCTGGATTCGGTGAGGCGTTGTCTGCGGTCTCAGGCGATGTGGATATGTGACTGGCTGGAGAGGCGCCGTCAGCCTCGGGGGGCGTGATCGTCTTTAGCTGGGGAATCGGTCGTTGCAAGTCGGGATGGACGTCTGGTGGTGGTTGCTGCTCTGCAGCTGAGCCGTGTGCTATGTCGAGCTGCTGTCCGGTCATCGTGCCCTCGTCGCCCGCCCGCAAGGCCGCAATCCGCGCTGCGATCCCGGTATGCGCGCTCTCCTCCGGCGTCTCCGCGATCCCCGCCCGAATCGGGTTGAGATCGACATAGGCCATCACCGCCAGCAGCGCCGTCTCGTCGAGGATCGCCTGTGAACGGAAGCGTCCCTCCCAGAATCGCCCCCGCACCCCATCCTCCCGATTCGCCATCCGCGCGATCGACTCGTTCAGCACCCGCATGAACCACGAGAGATCCGCCAACCGCGCCCGATAGGTCGCGACCAATCCCGCGGCCACCTCCAGCTCCGCCTCGGTCATCTCTGCCCGCGTCGCAGGCGACAGAAACCGCTCCACCACCATAGGCCCTCGGAACAGACACCGCCAGCGCCGCAGCACCTCGGCATCCGACCACCCCGCCGCCCGATCGGCATCCACCCGCACCACCAGATGCACGTGATTGCTCATCACCGCATAGGCCGCCACATCGATCGCGAACACCCCCGCGAGCTGGCGCAACCGCAACTCCACCCAGCCGCGACGATGCTCGAAGCTCCGTCCGGTCAACCGATCGAAGCCGCAGAGATAGGCCCGCCGCACGCAACGCGTGACGACGTGATACCAGGGCGTATCAGAGAGGGAGACGAGCGCGGCGCGGGGACGGGTCATGGGGCATCTCCGCTGGGGGTGTTGGGAGAAGCGTAGGAGAGGGCCTTGGGAGCGTCAACGGTAAGTGGGTGTCCCTTAACGACAGGGCGTATCGGACAAGGAGACGAGCGCGGCGCGGGGACGAGTCATGGGGCATCTCCGCTGGGGGTGTTGGGATAAGCGTAGGAGAGGGCCTTGGGAGCGTCAACGGTAAGTGGGTGTCCCTTATTCTTTCCCGTATTTGCACTTGATGCGATAGCCCTGACCCTGCCCCCCTCTTTTTGGGGTCCGTTTTTATGGCATTGTTATGTTTATTTTTCATTTTTAAGTATTTCAAGCGTCTTTTTATCTCTCTTTCCTTTGTAGTATTTTTCGAGAGCCTTAGTAAATACGCTACCTTCGCCTGATGCCTGCTCAAAAAGTGTGAGCGATGACAGAAATTTAAGATAATCGGGATATCCAAAAACCTCTTCAGCAGAACAGCCGGGTAGTGAGAGCACAGCTTCTGTGGATTGAATGAGCCGATCGCCAAGAACTGGATTGGATAGATATGCTATGGCTTCATCCAGGCTCTGAATACTGTAATAAACGCTTGTTGAACTATGCCCCAGACCCCGAACTTGAGGAAAAATGAACCACATCCAGTGGCCTACTTTTCTCCCATTTCTCAGCTCTCTCAAGGCTGATTCGTAAACGCCTTGATCTTGAGCCTCTGAAAATCGATTTAAATTGAATCCGGACATATTTGTTTAACTATTCCAAGACCTAACAGGATTTCTTTGCCTCATGGTAAAGCCATTTAAAGTTGCTCCAATAGGAAACGCGAGCACCAGGGCGAGTTTGATGCTCTTGTATCCAGGGCTCTAGAACTTCGTAACAGTGAATTATGCTTGGCCCCCAATTAGCGGCGACAAGCTCAACTGGCGCAAGGCCAGATTTCACTAATGCGCCCGCTACATCATAGTTTGCTGTTACACGCGAAGCGTGATCTTTTTCTTCACCGCTCCAGTGCTCCATAGGTTTCGTGGATAGGACAGCACGGACTGTATGACGCGCTTCACGAATCTCAGGTTCTTGAAGAAAATCGACAAGCGCTAAACCACTTTGTGCTTTTGCTGTTTCTTGCATTGAATTAAGTTGACCGGACATCACACGAAGTTGCCGGTAGTAAACAAAAAGCGCACCAAAGGTTGCAATAGCAACCAGGAATTGAAGAATCAATGTCACAAATTCATAGGTTGTCATGAGGTTTCTCTTTTAAACATAAAAGTTGATTAGACAGAACCCCTAAATATGGCGCTAGACGGATTCTCTAATTTCCGTGCTAGACAGATTCTGTCTAGCACCGCCCCCATGCCAACTCCGTCCGCCCACACGGCCCGAAGATACTCCAGAAATCCCTCGCCAGGACTGCTGCTAGGCGCCTCATACCACCTATTCGACACCAAACACGGCTGAGCCCGCAACACTAGACAGAAACTGAACCCTATATCCGACACCTTGCCTGGGACAGAGCTCATCACCCCCACCGAGCAATTCGGCATCAGAAGTCTGAGTAAACCTTTACTCGCCTCTCAACCTCCCCCCCGAGTCGTCACAATCCCCTCCCGCGCACCCCAAATATTAACATCCTCACCCCCAATCGCAGCAGCCATCAACGCCGGAAACTGATCCGGAGTACAGGCGAAGGTCGGGATGCCCATGGCGGCGTATTGGCCGGCTATCTGGTGATCGTAGAAGGGCGCCCCTTCGTCGCTCAGGGCCAGCAGGGTGATGAATTCGACGCCCGATGCCTTGATGCTGGCGGCGCGTTTGAGCATCTCGGTCTGGTCGCCGCCTTCGTAGAGGTCGCTGATGAGGACGAAGACGGTGTCGCTTGGGCGTCGAATGAGGCCCTGGCTGTAGGCGAGCGCCCGGTTGATGTCGGTCCCGCCGCCGAGTTGCACGCCGAAGAGCAGATCGACGGGGTCGTCCTGAAGGGCGTCGCTCATGTCGACGACGGCGGTGTCGAACACCACCAGTCGGGTGCTCAAGGCCGGCAACGAGGCCATGACGGCCGCGAAGATGCTGGAATAGACGACCGAGGTGGCCATGGAGCCGCTCTGGTCGACACAGAGCACGACGTCCCGCAGTGAAGAGCGCTTGCGCCCGAAGCCGATGCGCACTTCCGGGACGATGGTGCGTTGCGCGGGCTGGTAGTGCTTGAGATTGGCCTTGATGGTGCGGTGCCAGTCGATCTCCCTGAGCCTGGGCCGACGGTTGCGGACGGCGCGGTTGAGCGCGCCGGTCACGGCCTGACGCATGGGCTGCTCGAGCCGGCGCATCAGATCCTCGACCACGCGGCGGACGACCTGGCGCGCGGTGTCCTTGGTACGGGCGGGGACGACGTGCTTGAGGGTGATGAGGGTCGCGATCAGATGGACATCGGCCTCGACCGCCTCCAGCACCTCGGGCTCCAGCAGGAGCTGTTCCAGCCCGAGTCGCTCGATGGCGTCCTTCTGCATGACCTGTACGATCGAGGACGGGAAATACTGACGGATGTCGCCGAGCCAGCGGGCCACGTTCGGCGAGGAGCCCGCCAGGCTACCGCGCCGCCCCGCCTGACCGTAGACGGCGTCGAGGCACTGATCGATGCGGACATCCTCGCCTTGCAGGGCCAGCCCTATGCCGTCGGATGGCTCGCCGCCCAGGATCAGGCGCCAGCGTCGCTCGCGTGCGTCTTGACTCATTCGCCGTCCTCCAGACCGAGCAGCCGAGACAAGAGCGGCAGCGTCGTCTCCGCCCGCACGCGGTCGAACGCGCCGGGATGGTCGTGCGTCGAACCGAGTGCCATGGGTCCGCGTTTCACGCGCTCGCCCATCTGCCGCCGCTCGGCGGCCTCGAAGCTCGAAAAGGTCCGCCGCAGCAGCGGGATGACCTGCATGAAGGTCTCCTCGGGGAGCTGGCACACCCATTGGTCGACGAGCTGCCAGAGGGCGTGGTCGTGGATCAGGAGCTGACCGCTGTCACGCAGAAAGCCGTCCAGCCAGGCGGCGGACTGGCCGGGCGCGTTCCCCCTCGACAAGGCCAGACCGAGCTGGCGTGCGGCGTCTTCCTCGTCCATCGCGCCGGTGTCGAGCAGCAGCCGGCAGCAGCGCCCGCGAATGATGCCCTGCAGGCTCTGGGTGTCGGCAAGCTGGTTCAGGGTGCGTTGCCATTGGGCTTGGAGGCGCGTGTCGTCGAGGAGCCGGAGCCCCTCGTGGACGCCCTGGATGTGCTCGAAGAGGGTCTCCGCCGCCTCCTCGTTGAGGCCGCTGCAGGCATTGGGGAGGCCGATGAAGATGCGCGCCAGGAGTCCGTCCAGGAGCGTGTCGACGCGCTCGAGCGCCGTCTTGCGGACATCCCCGTAGCGGGCCAGCCGGGCCAGTTCCGGGACGGCCTGCATCAGCACCAGCACGTCGGCGGCGAGCGCCGCTCGGGCCTGGAGCTGTCCGATGACGGGCTCGATGGCCTTGCCCAGATCGGCGAGCAGCGCCTGCCGCGCCAGGGCCGCCAGCTGGCCGATGTCCTCGCGCCGACGCGCCTCCTGGACGACCGCCGTCGTCGCCGCCTGCGCGATGCTGTTGCCCCAGCGACCGGCCTCGATCAGCGCCACCTCGAAGTCCGGCTCCCACTTGAGCCGCCAGGACTCCTTGAAGGTGCCCTTGCCCGCTTCGCGTCCGCCGTTGCGGCCCCAGGGGACATCGAGGAGCCGCAGCCGATGCAGGAGATGGCTGCGGGCCAGATCGTTCGGCTTGCGCAGATCGAGCACCAGTGACTGATCGCTCGCGCTCGGCTTGAGCCGCAGCCGTCGCTGCTGGGCGCGCAGGTCCTCCTGCAGCGGCGTCGCGGGCGTCGACTCGGGCACCTGTCCCAGCCGCTCGCCGACGATGAGACGCGCCTGGATGAGTTGCATCGGCGCCGATTCACCGAAGAGCATGACGGTCTGGGTCGCGTCGTTGAGTTCGGCGAGCGAGGGCAGGGGGCGAGCGCGCATGGCCGCCAGCGTCTCGGCGAGACGCACGGACTCGATGACATGGGCGCTGGAGATGTCGAGCCCCTCGGCCCGAAACGCCTGGGCGACCTTGATCAGCCAGGGGGTGGCGACGTCGCCGGACCGGGACCAGAGGTGGTCGTACCAGCCCGGCGACCCGATCCCGGCACCGTAACCGCTGTGGTAGCTCAGGCGCCCATAGGTCCAGGGAACCCAGGTCGCGGTCGTCTTGACCTTGGGCAGCCCCTTGAGCAGCCGGTTGTCCTCGCTCTGCTTGGGGCGCTGCTCCAGCGCCGGGACGTGCCAGGCGCCGCAGACGATGGCGATGCGCGCAAAGCCCTCCTTCTCGGTCGCGCGCAGGATCTTGCGCATGGCGGCCTCGCGATAGCGCTCCAGGATCGGCGGGTCCTGCGCAAGCTCCCCCTCGACCTGCTCGCGCAGCGCGGTCATGACGGTGCGGATGCCCTCGAAGAGCGACTCGGTGTCGCGACGCTCCTCGACCATGTGCTCCCACCAGCGCTCGCTGTCCTCGTAACCGGCGGCCTGCGCGATCAGCGCGAGTGGATCGCCGCGCCAGGGCTCTGCTGGCTCGGCGCTCGGCTCGGCTCCGTCATCCGCTGAGGGGTCCGCGTCCGGTGCAGTGCGCTCCGCGGCCTCCTCGCGTTCCCGGCGCCGAAGCGCAATGCGATTGGCGAGCGGCAGGTCCATGAAGCGGATCGGGAGGTCGCGCCCCAGGGCGTAGTGGATCGCTTGCCACTCGGGCGAGAAGCGGGCGAAGGGATAGTAGGAGGCGTCGCTCGGGTCGTCCGGCGCATAGACCAGCATGGCGACCGGCGGGCGCATCTGGGCGTCACTGGCCAGCGCGACCAGCGCATTGCCTTCCGGCGGGCCCTCGATCAGGACGATGTCGGGCGCCAGACGCTCAAGGGCGTCGAGCAGACTGCGCGCGGAGCCCGGACCATGGTGTCGGACCCCGAAGACATGGGTGCTCATAGCACCTCGCGACAGGCCCGATAGAGATCCTTCCAGTCCGAGCGTTCCTTGACGACGGTCTCCAGGTACTCCTGCCAGACGACCTTGTCCTGCACCGGGTCCTTGACGATCGCGCCGAGCAGCCCGGAGGCCACGTCGCCCGCGCGCATCTGGCCGTCGCCGAAGTGCGCGGCCAGGGCCATGCCGCTGTTGACGACCGAGATCGCCTCGGCCGTGCTCAGGGTGCCCGAGGGCGTCTTGAGCTTGGTCTTGCCGTCGGCGGTCATACCCTGGCGCAGCTCGCGGAAGACGCTGACGATGCGCTGGATCTCCTGGAGCGCAGGCTTCTCGACCGGCAGCTCGAGCGCCCGCCCGAGCCGCTCGACGCGCCGCTCGACGATCTCGGTCTCTTCCTCCAGGGTCGCCGGCACCGGCAGCACCACGGTATTGAAGCGGCGCTTCAGGGCGCTCGACAGCTCGTTGACGCCCTTGTCGCGGTTGTTGGCGGTGGCGATGACGTTGAAGCCCTTGCGTGCCTGGACCTCGGTATTGAGTTCCGGCACGGGGAGCGTCTTCTCGGACAGGATGGTGATGAGGCTGTCCTGCACGTCCGCCGGGACGCGGGTCAGCTCCTCGACCCGGACCAGGGCGCCGTGCTCGAGGGCGTGCATGACCGGGCTCGGCACCAGCGCGGCCCGCGACGGACCGTCCGCGATCAGCCGCGCATAGTTCCAGCCGTAGCGCAGCGCCTCCTCGCCGATCCCCGCCGTGCCCTGAACCACCAGGGTGGAATCGCCCGAGATCGCCGCGGCCAGGTGCTCGGAGACCCAGGACTTGGCGGTTCCCGGGAGCCCATAGAGCAAGAGGGCACGATCGGTCGCCAGCGTCGAGATGGCGATCTCCATCAGCCGGGCCTGACCGATGTACTTGGGGCTGATCTCGACCCCATTGCTCAGCGTGCCGCCCATCAGGTAGGTGCGCACGGCCCAGGGCGAGAGCGTCCAGTTGGGCGGCCTGGGATGCTCGTCGACCGCCTTGAGCGCCTCGATCTCGTGGGCGAACTCCTGCTCGGCGTGCTGGCGCAGGATGGCTTCGTTGGGGCTTTGGGTGCTCAAGGCGTACCTCGTTGGTCTGATTCGATGCGCGCGGACTCGATGGCCTGGATCATATCGTTGCGAAACCTCAGGGTGTCGAACATCTCGGTGGCGATCCTCTGCCACGGGGAGGACGCCTGAAGGTACGGCCCAAGGCCCTGCTCCATGGCCTGACAGCCGCCCGGGTCGAGGTGCGCCGCAACCTGACGGAGGATGGCGTAGCGGGCATAGTTGGCGTCCGGCGTCTGCTCGCGGAACAGCTTGAGACAGGCCTGGCGCACGACCGACGAAAAGGACGGACTCCAGCGGTGCCCGAGATGACCGAGCCGATCGAAGGCCCGCTTGAACGGCTCGTCCGTGCTCGGCATGGCGAGCGACGGGGTCAGTGCGTTCTCCTGCTCCGTGGGGGGCAGGATCGCCCACAACGCGGCATCGGCGTCGGCGTCGACCGTCCCCACGATCAGCGCACGCGCCCATGCGCCATTGCCGAAATGCCGGGTGGCGCGCCGCCAGCCCGCCAGCAGCGTGCCCTGCCACGCGTGCCCCTCGACCATGCGGAGGATCTCGGGGGCTGAAAGCTGCCAGCGTTCGACCCAGTGGTCGGGATCGACCAGCCCCAGCAGCTGCTCGAGCCACCAGGCCTTGCGTCCCATCCCCTTGGGTGGTTTCTCGTGGATGCCGATCGTCGTCCAGGCGCTGTCCCAGTCCTCGGGCAGGGTGACGCTCAGCTCGCTCTTGCGGCCCTTGAGCCGCCCCATCAGCCCGGTCCCGGACTCGAACCCGAGCCAGCCATCCAGCAGCTCCACCGCGCGTGTCCGCACCGTCGAGCCGGGGATTCGGGCCAGGAGTCCAGCCGCATCGCCGCGCACGTCCTTGCTGCGATCCGCGAGGGCGGACTCCAGGAAGGCCACATCCGCCGGTCCCGATGCGTCGCTCAAGACCCCCAGCAACTTGCGTCGCTCACGGGCACCTTCCTGTGACCAGACGGCGGCCAGCAACTCGACGGCCTGTGCGGGAGCCTCGCGGCGCGTCTGGACCAGATAGGCCAGTCGCTGCTCCGGTGTGCCGGTCTCCCACAGCGCCGCGTCGAGCCGCCCGAGATCCGCGACGCTCAGCAGCGGCGCCCACTCCGGGCTCTGTCCCGCCAGCCACAGGCCCTTCGCGCCGATGACGGCGATGATCGCCCGCCGCAGGTCGGGACTGCGCGATGCCAGGCCCAGGAGCGTCGGAATGCTGGACTCCGGGGCACGCAGCCCGTGCTCGGCGAGCAGCGTCAGCCATTCGGGGAACAGGGTCTTGAGCCGATCGTCCTGGAGCAGGAGACGCAGATGCCGGGCGCTGCCGAGGGCGGGGCGTGGGTCCGGCGCGGCCGGCGATGGCGCAGCCGATGCGAGCCGAGCCGGCAAGCGCCCGGCTTGGACGAAATTGCCCACGACCGCCGAACAGCGCAGCAGTTGGACCGGGGCGTCCGTCTCTTGGGCTTGCAGGCCGGACAAGAGCGTCCCGAGTGCATTGGGCGCATCCCAGGTCCGGGTGCCGCGCTCGGTGCCGAGCAGCGCGGTGCGCGTGAGGTCGTTCCAGAGCTCGATCACGAAAGCTCCATGTGCATTGCGTGAAAGCCCTGGAGACGCGACCCGTCCGCGATGGTCAGCGGGAAGAAGGCCTCTCCATCCCATTCGCCGAACAGTTGCACGGGCGCGCCGCCGCCCATGGCCAGCAGCTCCCAGCGCAAGGGGAAGTGGGGCGCGAGCGGGATCTGTCGGTGCTCCGCGTCGATCAGCAGCCAGTGCTCGTCCACCTTGACCGGGGTCAGGTCGCGCAGCGCGGCCGGAATCCGCTCCAGCCAGGGGGGCGCGGCCAGACGCTCGGCATAGGTGCGGTAGAGTCCGTCGAGCCCATCGCCTGCTGCGATCAAGGCGTTCGGCTGCGCCGGTTCGATCCCCTGCTGTGTCTTCAGGAGCGCGCGAACCGGCCAGGTCGCCGGATAAAAGGCCAGCTCACCCTCGATGCCGACGCCCTCCGGCGGCGTGATCGGCAGCACGGCGCCGGCAACCGCGAAATCCAGCAGCAGCGCCCAGCGTTGGGTGCGCTCGCCGCGCAGCCAGGTGCGCTGGACCTGGAGATGATCCGCGTCGCTGGTCCACTTGCCCATGACCCGCCAGATATCGGCGACGCCGGGCTGGGTCAGGACCGTCTCCTTGGCCAGGGGGATGCCAAGCAGCTCATCGAGATCCGCCCGGACCGGCTCCGGCAGCGTCTCGCGGCGCTGACAGGCGTCCAGAATCAACTGGAGACGCGACAAGGCCTGCAGGGCGGTGCCCTGCCACTGCTCGGAGCCATAGCGCGCCTCCTGGCAGCGGCGGAGCCAGCGCGCCAGGCCCGGGATCTGCGCATCGACCAGCCGTGCCGCCATGTGATCCCAGGACTGCTGCTCCATGGCGCGAGCCAGGCCCTGGCGCAGGGTATCGGCGAGCCAGCGCTGCAGCTCGTCGAGACCCGCCTGCATCTTCTCCTCGCGCTGATCGCGGCGCTTCGCCTGTGCGGCGGCACGGCGCTGCGCGGTGGCCGGGTCGACCGGCTCGGCCGTCTTGGTCTTGCCTCGCGCCTCACGCTCCGAGCGTGCCTCGCGCTTGTCCAGCCATTCGGCGACCCACTGCGGTGGGGCATCCGTGGCGAAGGCCGAGGCGGATGCGGCATGGGCCAGGGCGAGCCCAAGGCTGTGCTTGCAGGGGAACTTGCGGCTCGGGCAGGAGCACTTGAAGGCCGGGCCGGCGGTGTCGATGCAGGTCTGATAAGGCGTGCTGCCGCTGCCCCTGATCTCGCCCCAGATCAGCCGATCCGTCTGGCCGAGGCGCTGCCACTTCGCGGCGCTCGCCAGCTTGCGACCCGCGCCGATGGACGCGGTGTCGGGCGCCATGCCGCTGACCTGCTCAACCGTCCAGGGGGCCGCCATCGTCGCGCTAGCCCGGCACGTCAGTCAGAGCCTGGAATCCCATTCCGGGGGCGATGAAGACGCGTGCGGCGAGGGTCTGGCTTCGAGGTGCGTTCATCGAGCGGGGGATCCTTGATCGTGAGGGCGCATCGGGCGCGCAAGCAGCGATTCGACGACAGCCGTGGGCCGCAAGGCCCGCGATCCGTCGGCTTCGCGACCGGTCGCGTCTGGACTCTAGCAGCCAGGGTCGGGAGGGGGAAGAGCGACTTCAAGCTGATAAGTGGGTGTCCCTTTACTTTGCCCTTGAGCGCGAGCACATAATCGGCCCCCTGCGCTTGGATCCGCTCGGCGATCGCGTGCTGGCACCCCATCGCATCGATGGTGACGATGCAGCCTTCCAGCTGCAGTAACTCCAGCAGTGCGGGGATGGCGGTGATCTCGTTGGACTTGGCCGCCGTGGCGACCTGGCTGAGCACCACCCGGTTGGTACTCGCCCAGGCCGTCACCAGATGCAGCGGTGCCAAACCCTTGCCCCGGTCGTAAGAATGGCGCAGCTGCTTGCCGTCGATGGCCACCACCTCGCCCGGGATGACCGTGCGGATCGACTCGACCCAGGCGCGGAAGCAGCGCTCGAAGCCCTCGGGGTCCAGCAGCCCGAACACGCGCCCAAAGGTATCGTGCGAGGGGATGCCGTTGGGCAGCGCCAGGAACTGCTCCAGCCACTCCTGCTTGGCCTTGCCGAACCAGGCGATCTCCGTCCAGCTATCGGCCCCGCACAGCGTCCCGGCAACAGCGATCACCACCATATCGCTCAGCAGATGCCGGCGCTTGGTCGGACAGCGTGGATCCTCGAGGATCGAGAAGTGGGCGACCAGGGAGCGATCGATCGGAGTCTCGGGCATCGGCGGGGGCTTCCGGTTGCAGGGATCAAGAGGCCTGAGTGTCGCTGACCGATGCGGACTTTATCCAACAGAATTTGCTCATGCTTTGATGCGATAGCCCTGACGTCAATCCTTGGGGGACGAAAAAACAGGGGAACCTCAAACCTCATCTCGTGGTGATCAAAAAGATTCGTCTGGAGAAACACAAATCATTCCCTCTTTATAATCGCTGTTGCCTTCAATAACAACAATATGACAGGCTCTGTCTTTGTCAAAAATAGAGTCTTCACCATGGCTGTAATGATAGTTGTCGCCTAAGCCGTCAATGGCCTCGCCATCATTAATTTTTGAGTCATCAAGGCTTTCCTGGATTACCTCATCCTGGTTGCTTTCTTCTCTCTGAGTGCTTGCACGGTAATAGCTTGATTCATTTTCGGGGGGGGCAATTTCTCGAGCAGTTTTTTCGATCACTTCACCATGGTTTTCTTCTGTTTTGCAGAAAGACGATCCTGTGTCTAAAAAGCAAAGAAAGCTATCAGATGCTTTTCCCACATCAAACCTCCTTTGCCCACCCTCTGAACTACAGGATGCGCAAAACAAAAAAACGGTAAAAAGCAAAAAAAACCTAGTAAAGAAAAACATAAAAATCTCGTAGCAGTGATGAATGAAGTTTCAGAGTGCGCCCAGATGGTTTTCCTGGTTCTTCGAGAACGCGAGCGACTTTCTCGCTAAACGGGAAATACGCTGACGGAGTGTTCCGTTGAACTGTCAACTCCCCCTTTTTAGGTCCATCCATAAATAGACACTGCGGCATGTCCGCGGCGGTTAAGAAACTCGATTGGTGAAAGATCGCCGAGCGATTCGTGCGGTCGGCGCAGGTTGTATTCGTCGAGCCAGTCGTCTGCTTGTTGGCGAACCTCCTCGAGGGTGTTGAAGAGCCAGGCATCGAGGACCTCGCGGCGGAAGCTGCCGTTGAAGCGCTCGATGAAGCCGTTCTGGGTCGGTTTCCCGGGGCTGATGAAGTCGAGGGCGATGCCACGTTCGGTGGCCCAACGTTGGAAGGCGGTGCTGGTAAACTCCGGCCCGTTGTCGAGACGCAGCCGCTCGGGGCGCCCCCTGACGCTGATGACCTGTTCGAGTACGCGGATGACGCGCGCCGAGGTCAGCGAGACGTCGACCTCGATACGCAGCGCCTCACGGTTGAAGTCGTCGATGAGGTTGAAGGTGCGATAGCTCATGCCGCAGCTCAGCGCATCGCTCATGAAGTCGGCAGACCATTGCAGGTTGGGACGGATCGGTTGCACCAGCGGTTGCGGCGGGCGGAGCGCCCGGAGTCGCTTGCACCGACGCCGCAGATTGAGCTTGAGTGCGCAATACACCCGCCAGACCCGCTTGTGGTTCCAGGGATGTCCGGCGCGGCGCAGCCGCACATAGAGCTTGCGAAAACCGGCGTATGGATAGCGCTCGGCCAGCGCGCTCAGTGCCTTGATCAGCGGCCCGTCGTCACGCGGGCGGGCGTGATCGTCGAACACCGAACGGCTCAGCCCGAGCAGTCGACAGACGCACCGCTTGCTCACGCCCTCGGCCATGGACTCACACGCCAGGGCGCGCCGCGCCCTGGCGCTCAGCGCTTTTTTTCGACGATCTCCTTCAGGATCTTGTGATCCAGGCTCAGATCCGCGTACATGTGCTTGAGCCGGCGATTCTCCTCCTCCAGCGCGCGCAGCCGCTTCAGGTCCGAAGCCTCCATCCCCCCGTACTTCGAGCGCCATTGATAGAAGGTCGCCGCGCTGACCCCCAGCTCCCGGCACACGTCCTTGACGGCCACTCCAGACTCAGCACGACGCAGTGCGTCAACGATCTGCTGCTCGCTGTACTTGCTCTTGCGCATGTGGGCTCTCCTCTGCTCGGCCACCATCATGCCCTCGGTCTCTACTTTTCGCTGGACCTATTTTTGGGGAAGGGGACAGTCTTCTACAACCGCAAGCGACTACACTCGACACTCGGCTACCGTTCCCCCGTCGAGTTCATGCAACAGAGGGAGACAGCGCCGTGACCAGACGGTCGCATGAGACCAACCCCTTGGAGGGCGAAAAAACAGAGAATCCCAAAACTTAAACAGGACATCCTTCTTCATTAAATAAAAAATTCTCAGAATGTATTTCGCCCCTTAAGTTGTCTAAATTTTTATTGAAGTTCGTTGCGATTTTATCTATTTCTTCAATTAATTTTTCTTTGTTTTTTTCGTATTCAGACATCAATTCGCATAAATTGCGTTTCTCTTCGTTGCAAATATGAAGAATTTCGTTTTTATTTTCACCAAAAGCAAAAATATCAATAGCGGATTCTATTTCGGAATCAATAAATTTGTAGCGACAAGGGTTTTCTAAAACTTTCTGAACATGTTCTCTAAATTCTAAAACAGCCATTTTGCTGACGTCTAAAACATTAGCAAGGTAGATGCCAAGGCAATGGAAGTAATTCCCAGAATCGCGAATACAATCATCCACTACACTTTCTTGAGCTCTCAAGCTAGCAGGGATGGCGAAAATATTTTCTTTTGCTTTTTTTAGTCTAAGAGCTAAATCTTTCTTTGCATCAATGTTAATCTTGCTAGATATTGCGTTAAGACTTTTCCATTTCCTGTAAGCTTCACCAAACCCGGGGTACGGATCATCGGACTTAAATCCCTTGTAAAAAGCAATCAATCCCAACAGCAATCCAAGGCACAAAAGAAGCATAGAGTCCATTGTCTTTACGCTGAAAGGATTGTTTATCATGCTTTGAATGACGTCAATAATTTCCAGGTCCGGGAATTCAACTGAATAGTCTCTAAATCTAGCGATAAAGAATTGAAGCGAAATGAAAAAAGAAAAATAAACAAAAAGCAGCAAAAAGCCCAAAAATGATAGGTGCTTTTTTACATGGAAAGTCAATCGTAAAGCAATGTATCCAGCGAAAAAACCAAAATAAATATTTATAACAGAAAACACAAAGGCGTAGAAGCCGCCGCCAATATATCCATAATCAGAGTCAAAAAAAGCTGCATTAAGTACAGACTCCAGGCAGATAAAAACCAAAAGCAAACCGTGATCAAGGAATCTATTGACTTCAGGAACCGAAGCCGCCTGTCTGGATATCTTGTTTTTCACCCTAAAGCTAGCCAGGTCTCTCCTTGCAGATTTTTCATCTTGAAAAGCAATCTTGTATTTTTCTTCAAATTCCGCTTTTAACTCTTCAAGCTCAAAAATTAAATCTTCTTTGATTTTATCAAAACGTTCCTGCAAAGGAACTATTTCTGAAAACTTTTCAGAGAAATCGTTTTTCATTTTAACATACGCTTTATAGTGCCATTCGCGCAATTCACCCAGGTAGTCATTGACGTTGGCAAGCATTTCTTTTTCAGTAGATGTTAACGATCTCTCGTCACGTATTTTATCCACATTCTTTGACTTTGCAAAATCATCAGCCTTTTCCTTTGGGCTCATGCTATCAACAAAGCTTTTTGAGATAGGCTTCATTTCAGACCAAAAAAAACGACCTTTATCGTCAACCTTAACTTTCCAGAACATCAGTCTTTGCTCCATTTTGGAAACGTGAAAGTAAATCTAACGAGAATAAAAAAATTTTCTTTCTCTAAATTCAACTCCTTGGCTAGTAAAGAAATTACGCCAAAAATCCAGCACCCCTTTAATAAGGTTTGAAGAATACATTTGCCTGTCAATATAATTAAAAAAAACAAAGACGCTCTTTTTTTCAATATCTATCTCATATTTCGAAGTGGCTTTTTTAAAGTCGGGGACACGATTCCTGAAATCAAAATCTATCGAATTCTCCATCATGTCAGTTACAACGTAAATTCTAACTTCTTTAGAAGTTGAAGAAGATATTATTTCTGAAATCAATTCAAGCAGAGGGCTATATTCTGGAGCCCCAGCCAAGCTAGAT